>CAZTXD010000146.1:0-8705 GCA_964617995.1 uncultured Acidimicrobiaceae bacterium | reverse complement strand
TTACAGTCTGCTCCCTTTGGCCGCTTGGGTATCCCGGCACACTGCAACCGCGCGCTCGAAGGCGCGCGGTGATACCGGGATTCTAACGCCGGCCGGGCATGCTACCCAAGGCGGAGGCGGGTCTCAGCGGACCCCGGAGGCCATGTCCTGGAGACGGCGAACGCGTTCCTCCATCGGCGGGTGCGTGGAGAAGAGCTTGGTGAGGTTCCCGCCCCGCACCGCCTTCAAGGGATTCTCGATGAAGAGCTGGCTGACGGCCGGGTTGACGTTCATCGGCTGGCGAGCGGCGCCGGCGGCGATCTTCTGGAGGGCCGATGCCAGCATCATCGGGCGGCCGGTGAGCTCGGCACCGGAGGCGTCGGCCTGATACTCACGGGTGCGGGAGATCGCCATCCGGATGAGGATGGCGGCGATGGGGGCCACGATGATCGCCAGCAGTCCCACGACCGCACCGATAGGGTTGCCCCGCCCGCGCCCGCCTCCTCCGAACCAGAAGGCCATCCGGGCGAAGATCGACAGCGCGGCGGCCAGCATGGCCGCCACCGAGCTGATCAGGATGTCCCGGTTGCGGACGTGGGCCAGCTCGTGGCCGAGAACGCCCTCCAGCTCGTCGGTGGTGAGCGCCTGGAGGATCCCGGTGGTCACCGCCACGGCGGCATGGTGGGGATTGCGGCCGGTGGCGAAGGCGTTGGGCTGGGGCGACTGGATCACATAGATCCGGGGCATCGGCATCTCGGCCCGGGAGGCGAGGTTGCGCACGATCGAGTAGACCTGGGGCAGCTCGTGCTCCTCCACCGGCTTCGCCCGGGAGGCGGCGAGGGCCATCTTGTCGGAGAAGAAGTAGGCGAAGAAGTTGATGCCGACCGCGAGTACGAGCCCGATCCAGAAGCCGCTGGCGCCGCCGTATGTGTAGGCGACACCCCACACGAGGGCCGACAGGAAGGCCAACAGAGCAACGGTCTTGATGTTGTTCATCGCCCGCAGGATTCTACCGGGAAGGGATCGATATCGGACAGCGCCGCAACGACTGAGGGACGCTCCGGAGAGCGCCCCTCAGCGTCGATGGCTCTTTCTCGTCAATCGGTGGCGACCGACACCAACGTCAGCCGGAACACCCCCCCTGAGTCGCTGTGGGAGATGGCTCCGAGGTACTTGTCGTCGGCTTCGAGGCCCGACCAGGAGAGCTCGATCGTCTCCACCGCTCCGGTCGTGGCCGACGCCGGAGCCGACTCGATCACCAGCGACTCGTCGTCGGCCGAGGGGTCGGCGTCGACGTTCCAGCTGAACAGCGTGTAGTTGGCGTCGGGTCCGTCGGTCTCCCAACCGTGAACCACGGCGATATAGATCCCCGCTACCGGCACCGACATGTCCACCTGCTCGGCCGAGGTCGGCGACCCGGACCCGCCCACGAACGGGCAGCCCGCCGTGCAGGGCCCGAATATGTACAGATCGAGGTCGTCGTCGCCATCCGTGTAGTCGTCGAAGAGCGCGAACCGGGTGTGGGCGGTGCCGGGATCGATCGTGACCTGGTGGAACGTGACACCGACCCCGGTGGCCAACGCCGTGTTGATGTCGTTGGCGGGATCATCGACCACGTTGTCCGGCATCTGGTTCGCTGCCTCCAGCCCGTGGGCGGCGGCGGTGTAGTCACCGGAGTAGCCGAACCCGATCTCGAAGGCGAGGTTGCCCGCAGTGCCCTCACCGAACACCTCCGCGGGGGCTGCCGCCTGCACCGGACGGATGGCCAGGGCGCTGCTCACATCCCGGGTGCCGTCGGACCATGTCAGCGATCCGAACACGAACGTCCCGAAGACGGCGCTGCCCGTCGCGGTGAACGTCACCTCGTAGGTCGCGGTCTCGCCGGACGCCAGGGTCAGCGTCGAGGGGTTCACCTCCACATCCACCCCGGCGGGGGCGACCACCGACACGTCGTATGTGCCGGCCGGCCCCACGTTCGTCACCGAGCGGGGCACCGTCTGGGAGCCGGCCAGCGAACCGATGGCGATGCTGGGCTGGTTGAGGTCGGATCCGTCGAACGAGAACCCGGCCCCGGCGAGATCGTCACAGAACGCTTGGGCGACGATGTTGCTGTTACCGCACAGGAACGCCACGTAGTCGAGGAAGCCGGCGTCGTATACGAGACCCGGATCGAGAGCAGCCAGCGGCTGCACGAGGCCTGATCCCTGATCGAACGGTGTGGCCGGGTCGACCTGGTTCTCCTTGAGGATGCCCTCCGGATCGGAGGTCGTCATCAACGCCGACTTGACGGCCGCCGGTGACCAATCTCCGTTCTGTTGGATCACCAACGCACCGATGCCGGCGATATGGGGACTGGCCATCGAAGTACCGGAGATGAACCCGGTTCCGCCCGGCACGGCCGCCAGCACGTTCACTCCGGGGGCGATGATGTCGGGCTTGACGATGTCCTCGGAGGCTCCCAGGCCCCGGGAGGAGAAGCCGGCCATGACGCTTTCGTTGACGATGCCCAGCACACCACCCTTGTGGATGGTGGCGGTGGCCTCTTCGCCTTCAGCGGCGATATAGGCCTTGATGGCGGGGCCGGCTACGTGATCGACGTGGATCGAAGGCACCACATGGTTGTCGGCGTTGAGAGAGTCGGGCGTCGGGTTGAACATGATCATCCCGATGCCTCCCGCCTCGGCCACGGCCGCCGACTTGTCGACCCGGGCGATCACGCCCCGCTCACACAGGACGATGTTGCCGGCCACGACGCCGGCGTCGAGAGCGCCGATGTTGCACAGGTTGTCTCCTGCATCGGCGGCGTCGACGAGGGTCCCGCTCACCTCGGTGTCGTTGAGGGAGGCACCGCTGAAGACGGAATCGTCGCCCAGGGTCACCTCGCCGAGGAAGTTGCGACCGTGATCGACGGCCCCTACCGAGATGAGCCACGGTGCCGAGGAGGGAGATCCGGTGGTGTTGGCGCCCGGTCCGGCGTTGCCGTTGGACGTCGCCACGAACACACCCGCATCGGCTGCGAACAGGAAGGCGATGTCGTCCGGACCGGTGAAGCTGGGAGCATTCGACCCGATGGAGTAGTTGATCACGTCGACACCGTCGGCCACGGCGGCATCGATGGCCGAGACCAGGTCGGCCAGGGCACAGCCCGACTGCCAGCATGCCTTGTAGGCGGCGATGCGGGCGCGGGGGGCCATGCCCGATATCTCCACGGTGTCCCCGTTGGGAAGCACGGTCTGCACCTGGTTGCCGCCGGCGGTCCCGGCGGTGTGGCTCCCGTGACCGTTGGCGTCGCGGGCCGAGAGGAAGTCGCCGGAGGACTTCACATCGAGATTGGTATGGCCGTCGGCGAACCAACGGGCTCCGATCAGCTTGTTGTTGCAGTCGTTCCTGGACCACCTCTCACCGGTCTGGCAGATGCCGTTCCAGTGATCGGGAGCCGAACCGTACACGTCGCCCCGGGCCCGGTTGCCCTTGCCGTGGCCGGTGGGGACGATCCCGTCGGCCTGATCGGTGAACGAGGGGTTCTCGGGATCGATACCGGTGTCTACGACGCCGATGATCACGTTCTCTCCGGCGTTCGCGGGGCCGCCGAGGCTGGACCAGATGGCGTCCATGTCGAGATACTCGGGCGAACGGTCGGTGGTGAGCTGGCGCATCTCGTTCTCCCACACCGCCACGACCCCCTCCTGCTTGCTGAGAGCGATGGCGTCGAGTCCGGTCATGACGGCCGAGAACCCGTTGAAGGTGATGGTGTAGTCGTAGACCTTGGAGGAGGAGTCGACCCCGACGGCTGCCAGGGCGTCGTCGTGCTTGCCGGTGAGGTAGCGCTGATAGCGCTTGACGTTTGCCGAGTTGGGATTGATCTTCTGGCCGTTGCCCGGCTTGGTGGCCGGGAGGCCGGCGATGCCGCCCTCGTAGGCGACGACCGGATCGTCCTCCAGCATCACGATGTACACCGCCGGTGTCTTGTTCGCTTCGATCCCGGCGATCACGTCGTCGGGGACCGTGAGCTCTTGATCGGTTTGACCGGTCGCCGGTACGGCGAGGACGGTGGCCAGGGCCACGATCATGGCGAGCATCGCCGTGCGTACGCGTCTCAACGGCTTGCGGGCTGTATGCGACATGCGGGATAGACCCCTTTCTGATTCCTCTTCTCCCCACATCAGTCATATACCGATGCGTATACGGGGAGCCACCCTAACCACCCTGGGCGGCGCGTGCGACGGAGAGTGACCTAGCTCTGGTCGTCGGAAGGGATCGTCACCGACGATCCGGGGGCGGGCCTCAGGGCCGGGTCCTCGCACAGGAAGGGATCGTCGTCTTGGCCGGCGTGGTAGGAGTAGGAGACGCCCTCCGCTTCGAGGACCGTCCTGGAGCCGTCGACGAGGGCCTGGGTGTAGGCCATCCCCGGCTGTGGGCAGCCCAGGCTGCCGTCGTTCCAGGTGACACGTTCGAACGATACGAGGGTGATCGCAGAGGCGGGAACCTGGAGGTGTTCGGCCAGATCGGCGATGGCCCTGTCTACGACAGCCTGATCGGCCTCGGGGAGGGAGCCGCCTCTCTGCCCGGTGGTGGTGGTCGTGTCGTCGGGCGCCGGCGAGGATGTGTGGGAGGGGACGGTAGGGGTGGTCGGCGCCGTGTCTCCGGGTTGTTCCACCTCCCCTCCTCCGCAAGCGGCGACGGTGATGGTCAGGGCGAGGAGCAATGCCTTCCTCATGTACTTTCGACGTCGCCGCTCTGGGGTTCGTTCCCGACCCTGGCAACCATCACCCGGAAGTCCCCCAGGCCGCGGGGATGCATCAACGTCTCTGCTTCGGTGCGGAGCGTACGCACTTGCAGCCGTTCCATCTCGTTCCCGGAGCGTGCCAGCTCGAGCTCGCGGAAGCGCAACTCGGAGATCTGGTCCCGAAGTCCGTGCCGGGCCAGGAAGTCGTCCTGTCTCCAGATCTCGACCTGGGCTCCCGCCCGTCGTGCGGCATCGGAGAGCGCTGTGAAGTTGACGTCGGCGGTGATGTCGGTGGCTCCGGGCTCGTCGAGAGGATGGGGCCCGAGGTGGTGTGATCGATAGGTGCGGAGGGTGCCGTCGCGACGGCGCGGGGCGAGATTCTCGGCGGTATCGCCGTAGTCGATGACGACGAGCGTACCCGCCTCCAGTAGTCCCACGGCTCGTTCCACCCAACGACATGCCTCCACCTGCACCTCGACCCACGATCCTTCCTCGACCGTGCCGGCATAATCGCTCAACCAGACCTGCACCTCCCTTCGGGGCGGCGCGTCGACGAAGGTGAGGCCCTCACCGTCGAGACCGACCCAGCGTTCCCTCCACCGACCCTCGGTCATCTGCGCCACTGCCATGGGAAGGTTGTCGATCAACTCGTTGGCCAGGATCGTCCCCCTGACGGAGGCGCCCAGATCAGCCAGGGATGCAACGACCCGATCCGCCCCCACGACCCCACCGAGAGCTTCCCGCGCCGCGGGCGACACCTCCACTGCCCATGCCTCGAAGGGCTCGACCTCGAGGAGAGGACCCAGCAGCGAACCCGACCCTCCCGCCACTTCGATGAGCCGGAACGGCTCACCGATGCGCTGCCGCTCCCGGTCCACGAACCTCGCCAGGGTCTCGCCGAAGAGAGAGCTCACCTCGGGACTGGTGAGGAAGTCGCCGGCCTTCTGGGACCGCAGGGAGGTAGCGGAGAAGAACCCGTCGTCGGTGTCGTACAGCGCCATCTCCATGAACCGTTCGAATGGAATCGGCCCGTCGGAGGCAATGAGTGAGACGATGCGGTCACGCAGCACGCCGGTCACCATAGGGGGCATGAAGGCGCTCGATTCTGGTTCTACCCGCGAAAACGGTGTGTTTCCCGCACCGTTTCGCTGATAAAAACCATAATCGGGGCTGTGCGGGTGTTGTTCGTGGCGTCGGAGGTGGCGCCGTTCGCCAAGACAGGAGGGCTGGCGGACGTGGCATCGGCGCTTCCTCGGGCGCTGGTCCGGCGGGGTCACGACGTGCGGGTAGTCATGCCGGCCTACGACATCGTGGTGGCCAACGGTCATGAGCCCCGGCCGGCCGATCCCGACCTCCTCGGCTTCGACCTCGGGCCTCACCGGGTGGTCGCCGACGTGAAGCGGCTCGAGCTGGATGACGTGCCGGTCACCCTGGTGGACATACCCAGCCTCTATCACCGAGGCACTCTCTACACTGATGCGTCGGACGAGCATCTCCGGTTCGCCGTTCTGGGCAAGGCCGCCCTGGAGCTGTGCCGGCGATGGGGCTGGTCGCCCGACGTGGTCCACTGCAACGACTGGCAGACGGGGCTGATCCCCCTCCATCTACGCAGCGACTACCTCCACGACCCAGTCCTGGGCAACACGCGCAGCGTCCTCACCATTCACAACCTCGCCTATCAGGGCATCTTCGGCGAGGAGGTGGTCTCCTCCCTCGGTTTGGATGGAGATCGCCACCTCCTGCGATCCGAGAGCCTGGAGGAAGGGCGGGTTGGGTTTCTGGAAACGGGGATCCTCCTCAGCGATGCCGTCACCACCGTCAGCCCCACCTACGCCCGGGAGATCCTCACTCCCGAAGGAGGGGCGGGACTGGATGGGCTGCTCCGGCAACGCTCCGGGATCCTCTTCGGCATCCTCAACGGCATCGACACCAGCGTCTGGAACCCGACCACCGACGTGCGCATCCCCTATCGCTACTCGGCGAAGAGCCTGTGGCGCAAGGAGTGGAACAAACGGGAGCTCATGGAGGATCTCGGACTCGAGTACCGGGAGGGCGCACCGGTTTTCGGCGTGATCAGCCGGCTGGTCTCCCAAAAGGGGATAGACCTGGTGCCCTGGCCGATGTCGGGAGTCCTCGAAGCGACGGAAGCCTCCTTCGTGGCTCTCGGCAGCGGTGACCCCGACATCGAAGGAGGACTGCGCTGGCTGGTGGACCGTTTTCCCGCCCGGGCCCGATTCGTCTCCGGCTACGAAGAGGACCTGTCGCATCGGATCGAAGCCGGCACCGACGTGTTCGTGATGCCTTCCCTGTACGAGCCGAGCGGGCTCAACCAGATGTACAGCCTCGCCTACGGGACCCCGCCGATGGTTCGCAAGACCGGGGGCCTGGCCGACACCGTCGAGCATTGGGATCCCGACATGCTGACGGGGACCGGATTCGTGTTCGAGCACTTCGACGAGGGCGGGCTGTGGTGGGCCCTGAACGAGGCGCTCTCGGCATGGGAGGACCGCAAGGGGTGGCGGACGCTGCAACGCAACGGGATGGCGATCGACAACTCCTGGGACCGGGCGGCGGCCGAGTACGAGGAGCTCTATTCGACTGTTGCCGCTGCCGAGCCCTAGGAGGCGGCCAGCGACCGCTGCAGTCGCGCGGCCAGAGCCTGCAGGTGGTCGACCAGCTCGGACGGGCCTTCGATGATGAAGTCGAGGTCGAACCACAGAATGCGGAAGGCGAGCCAGTCCAGGTGGTCACCCGACAGCGTCACCAGGCAGCGGTCATCGCCCAGCTCGGCCACCTCGCCTTCACCGGTCCGCATGCGCCCGCGGACGTCGTCGGCGGCCGCCTGGAAACGGACCTGCACTTCGTAACGCATGGGCCGCGAATCCAGTGAGCGAAGCACGAAAGCCGCCGGGTCGCCGCCGGGTATCGGCCGGGGACCGAATGTGAACCGGGTGAGGCGGGGCGAGTCGATGCGGTCCAGGCGGAACGTACGCCAATCCTCACGATCCCGGTCGTAGGCGAGTAGGTACCAACGCTGGTGGATCGGAACGAGTTGGTGGGGCTCGACATTGCGCTCGGTCAGCTCTCCCTCCCGGCTGCGGTAGTCGAAGCGGATTCGCTCGTGGTCGCGGCACGCCTGGGCGATGGTGGTGAGGATCTCGGCGTCGACGGTCACCCACGATCGGATGACCGGCGACACCATGGACTGCAACATGCTCACCCGCTTGCGAACCGACGGCGGCAGCACTTGCTCCAGCTTGGCCAGAGCCCGCACCGACGTCTCTTCTATCCCCGAGACAGTCCCTCCGGCGGCGGTGCGGAGGCTGACGGCGACCGCCACCGCCTCCTCGTCGTCGAGCAGGAGAGGAGGAAGGGCCGGACCCGCCATCAGCTGGTAACCCCCCGTTGGTCCCCGCGTTGCCTGAACGGGGTATCCAAGATCGCGCAGCCGGTATATGTCGCGGCGAAGGGTACGCTCGCTCACCTCCAGGCGCTCCATCAGCTCGGAACCGCTCCATGTCCGGTGGGCCTGAAGGAGCGAGAGCAGGCGCAACAACCGCGCCGTCGTGTCGGCCATGACCACAGCATTCTAGATATTCCGGTCAGAAACTGACATGAATGTTGGATAGGTTGATGAGCGATGAGTTCGGGCCCCGGTCCGAGTCTCATCCCGAAGGAAGAAAGCTAGGAGGTCACGTGAGAGACGTGATACGGGCCGAGGGCCTGGTCAAGCATTACAAAGAGGTCAGGGCCCTCGACGGGCTGGACCTCGACGTCGCCGAGGGATCGGTGTTGGGACTGCTCGGACCGAATGGAGCGGGCAAGACCACGGCGGTGCGTATCCTCACCACGCTCCTCCCTCCCGACGCCGGAAGCGCGGAGGTGGCCGGCATCGACGTCACCCGGGATCCCGAGAAGGTGCGGGCGATGATCGGGCTGTCGGGTCAGTACGCGGCGGTGGACGAGAACCTGACCGGATTCGAGAACCTCGACATGGTCG
>CAZTXD010000145.1:0-8952 GCA_964617995.1 uncultured Acidimicrobiaceae bacterium | reverse complement strand
AAGAGTGATTTCGTCACCACGACATGGGTGCTGATCCCGGTGGCGATCGCCATCAACATCGTGGTTGGGCAGATCGTGCTGGTGCTGAGACTGCCCGTCTTCTTGGATTCGATCGGAACCGTCCTGGTGGGGGTGATGGCCGGGCCATGGGCCGGGGCGCTGACCGGGGCGCTGTCCAACATCATCTGGGGCCTGGCGGTGGCGCCGGACCTGCTTCCCTGGTTCCCCGTGGCCGCGGCCATCGGTTTCACCGCCGGTGTGCTGGCCAACCTGCGCCTTTTCCGTACCTGGCCGAAGGTGGTCCTGACCGGTTTCGTCGTCTCGTTGGTGGCGGCGGTGGTGGGAACCCCGATCGCCGTCTACCTGTTCGGTGGCATCACCGGCAGCGGTTCGTCACTGATCACCGCCTTCCTGCTCCAGACGGGACGCGACCTGATCACGGCGGTGCTGAGCACCCAGTTCATCGTCGAGCCCATCGATAAGATCGTCACCTGCCTGGCGGCCTTCGCCATCACGCGGGGAATGTCGAGACGCTACCTCGCCCGGTTCCCCCGGCCCGAGAACGTTCTCCAGGACGTTCCCTCCGAGGCCTGACCCGGGTGGCGCCGCGCTTCTCCCTCTACCGTGAGAGGGAAGGCCCGCTCCACCGCCTGAATCCGACCACCAAGATCGCACTGGTGTTCGTGGTCATCGCCGCAGCTTTCTTCTCTGGTTCGACCTGGGTTCCGTGGGCACTGCTCGGCGCTGTGGTGGTGCCGGTGGGGTTCTGGGCCGGTTTCGGCTGGCCGCTGCTGAAGACGGTGATCCGGATCGTCGTTCCTCTCTCCCTTTTCATCCTCGGTCTCCAATTCCTGTTCTTTCCCGAGGCGGAGACGATCCTGTTCGAGGCGTGGGGCCTGTCCGGTTCGCTGGAGGGCATCCTGTTCGGTCTGCGGGTAGTGGGACGGCTGGCGGTGCTGGTGTCGGCCTTCCTGGTGCTGATGTTCGCAACCCACCCCAGCGTGCTCATGACCGACCTCGCCCAGCGGGGAGTGCCCGGGGTCCTCGCCTACCTCATCACCTCCACCCTGCAAATCGTCCCCCAGCTCCAGGCCAAGGCCTCCACCATCATCGACGCCCAGCGGGCGCGGGGTCTGGAGACCGAGGGGAACGTGTGGCGACGATCCCGGGCGCTGGTTCCCCTCCTGGCCCCGCTGGTCCTCGGCTCCCTCTCCGACGTGCACGAACGGACCATCGCCATCGAGGCGCGGGCGTTCACCGCTCCCGGAAACAGGACGGCGCTACAGGAGGTGCCCGACTCCCGGCCGGAGGCGGTTGTCCGCTGGCTGGCACTGGCCGTGATCATCGGAATGGGGGTGAGCTCCCTGTGGAGATGGTTCGCCTGAGAGGCGTCACCTATTCCTATCCCGTGAGCTCGACCCCGGCCCTCCGTGCAGTCGACCTCGACGTCGAGGAAGGGGAGGTGGTCGCCGTCGTGGGGCCGAGCGGTGCGGGCAAGTCGACCCTCTGTCATGTAATCGCCGGGTTCGTTCCCCACTTCCATGGCGGCACCATCGAGGGCGAGGTCCGCGTGGACGGCCTGGATACCCTGGCGGCGGATCTCCACCATGTCACCTCCCGGGTGGGTCTCGTCTTCCAGAACCCCTTCACCCAGATGTCGGGATCGAAGTACACGGTGCGGGACGAACTCGCCTTCGGGCTGGAGAACCTGGGCGTGGACCGCCAGGAGATGCTGTCTCGGATCGAGGCTGTCGCGGTCGACACCGGCATCGATCATCTGCTGGATCGCTCTCCCTACGGCATCTCCGGCGGTGAGCAGCAGAGGCTGGCCCTCGCCTCCATTCTGGTGATGCGCCCGAAGGTGTTGGTGCTGGACGAACCCACCTCGCAGCTGGACCCGGCCGGGACGCGGGAGGTGTTCGACATCATCTCCCGGGTGGCCGACACCGGGATGACGGTGGTGATCGTTGAACACAAGATGTGGTGGGTGGCCCAGGTGGCCGACCGGGTCGTCGCCTTGTTGGGAGGTGCGGTCCACGCCATCGGCACCCCCGGCGAGGTGCTGATAGACGACCGACTCGCCCAGGCGGGAATGTCGGTGTCCCGTTACACCTCCACCGCCCGGGAGGCGCAGAGGCTGGGCCTGTGGCCGGAAGATCTCCGTCTCCCGCTCACGCTCACTGAGTGCAGAGAAGGCTTCGAGAAGGTGCTATGAACATCGAGGTGGAAGACCTACGGCACGTCTACCCCGGGGAGGTGGCGGCTCTCGTCGGAGTCTCGGTGACCTTCCGCACGGGTGAGCTGGTGGCGATAGTGGGCGAGAACGGAGCCGGCAAGACCACCCTCGTGAAGCACCTCAACGGCCTCCTCAAACCGACCAGCGGGCGGGTGGTGGTCGGCGAGACCGATACCACCGCAACCACGGTCGCCTCCCTCGCCCGCCACGTCGGCTACGTCTTCCAGAACCCGGACGATCAGCTCTTCTCCCGGACGGTGCGCCAGGAGGTCCGTTTCGGCCCAAGCAACCTCGGCTTCCCGGAAGAAGACATCGACCGGCTCACCGAGGAGGCGCTCCAGGCGACCGGGCTGGTAGATGTGGCCGAGGAGAACCCCTACGACCTGCCGGCGGAGCGACGCAAACTGGTCGCCCTCGCTTCGGTGCTGTCGATGGCCACACCCACCGTCGTGATCGACGAGCCCACCATCGGACAGGACGGGGCCGGGGTGGCACGCCTGACCGATGTCGTCGGTCGTCTCGCCGAAACCGGGAGGGGCGTCATCGCAATCACCCACGACATCGACTTCGCCGCCGAGACGTTCGACCGCATGATCGTGATGAGCCGGGGCCGCATCGTCGGAGACGGCCCCACCACGCAGATGGTGGAGCAGTTCGAGCTGCTGGCGGAAGCGGCGGTGGATCCTCCCCAGCTCACACGCCTGGCGCGGGATCTGGACCTTGCTCCGGGGACCCATGACCCGGCGAGCTTCCTGCTGCGACTGTCCGACGCCAAGAGCGGCACCGGTGGGGGAGACCCATCGTGAGTGCCACGCACGTTATCATCGACACCGATCCCGGCATCGACGATGCCCTCGCCATCCTCTTGGCCCTGGGCTCCCCCGAACTGGAAGTGGAGGCGCTCACCACTGTCCACGGCAACACCGACGTGAAACAGGGCACCTCCAACGCCCTGTCGGTCCTCGCCCTGGGTGGCCGCCCCGATGTGACGGTCGCGGTCGGAGCGGACCGGCCTCTGGTCAAACCGCTCCTCACTGCGCGGGACACCCACGGCGACAGGGGTATGGGATACGCCACCCTCCCCTCCCCGAGGCGTTCCCCCGTGGACCGTCACGCCGTCGATCTCCTGATCGACCGTGTCCTCGCCCGCCCCGGGGACATCACCGTCGTCGCCCTCGGTCCTCTCACCAACCTCGCCCTGTCTCTGCGGCTCAGGCCGCATATCGCCCAGGCCATCTCCCGACTGGTGGTGATGGGCGGAGCGATCCGCGCCGGAGGCAACACCACCCCTCTGGCCGAGTTCAACACGTACTGCGACCCCCACGCCACCCACATCGTGCTGGGTTCCGGTATCCCCGTGACGCTCGTCCCGCTGGACGCCACCTACCAGGTGGTCTTCACCCCCCGCCACCTCGACGCCCTCCTCCGGGTCGATTCCCCGGTCACCAGGTTCGTCGCCGACTCGACCCGCTACTACATGGACTACCACCGTCGCTACCAGTCGATCGACGGGTGCGCCCTCAACGACCCGCTGGCTCTGGCTCTGACTTTCGCTCCGGAACTGGTCACCATCGAGTCGCATCCCGTCGACGTCGACCTGTCCCCCGGGCCGTCCCTGGGCAAGACCTACGCTGACTTCTACCGGATCGACCGGGACCGGCCGACCGTCGACATCGCCCTCCAGGTCGACACGCCCACCTTCTTGGACCTCTTCATCGAACGGATACAGGGGCTGGCATAGGCACAACCGCCTCGTCATCCCGGGCCGGGCATCATCACTCGCCGATGCCCCATCTCCCCGACTACACCGGCGGCGGCGTCACTCATCTCCGGTTGGAGATGGGAAACCTCTGACCGTCGGCGATCGTCGCGTCAGCGCTGCCTCTGACGGAGTCACGTGAGGTCGGAATCGAGGAAGAGGGCCCTGAGCTCCACTCCGATGGCTTCGAGCGCAGCTGGGCCACCTTGCTCTCGATCTATCACGCAAACGGCGTGGGTCACGATCCCGCCCCGCTCGCGTAGGTCTTCAGTCGAGCGGACGATCTGACCGCCGGTGGTCACGACGTCCTCGACCACGAGCAGCTTCTTTTCGACGATCGAAGGTCCCTCAGCGAGTCTGGCTGTGCCGTATTCCTTGGCCGTCTTACGGACGAACACCGTCGGGAGACCGGTGCTGAGCGACAGCGCCGTCGCGATGGGGACACCGCCCAGCTCCAGACCAGCGAGCATACCGGTGTCGGCGGGAATCAGATCCTTCATGTGCTGCACAACCGCGCCGAGAAGCTCTGGGTCACACTCGAACTGGTACTTGTCGAAGTAGGTGGACGCCGTCATTCCGGAACGGAGCCGGAACTCCCCCGAGAGCCGCGCAACCGTCGAGATTCTCTCGGACAGCGCCTGGAGATTCACGCCCCTGATTCTGGCACCGCCGGCCAGTGAGCGATCCACGCTCGATGCTGTCTCCACCCAGGGATGTGTCCGGTCTCGGTCCGGCGGACCGAATTTCTCTTGATCGACGGGTGGGGGATGGGTGGTGTCCCCAGTCGGGCGGGTTCGCGTCTCTATCGTGAGGCTGGATGGGGCTCCACAGTCAGATACGGCGTTCGTGGTTGGCGTCCCAGTCGATGCTGTGCGTGGGCCTGGATCCAGATCCGGCTCGCTTTCCCCCATCACTAGGGTCCGTCCCCAAGTCGATCCTGACGTTCTGCAAGGAGATCGTCGACGCGACCGCCGACCTCGTATGCGCCTTCAAACCGCAGATCGCCCACTTCGCGTCGCAGCGTGCAGAACCGCAGCTCGAAGAGCTGTGCGCCTACATCCGCGACGCCTATCCCGATGTGACACTGGTGCTCGACGCCAAGCGGGGCGACATCGACTCCACCGCAGTGCACTACGCCCGCGAAGCGTTCATGCGCTACCAAGCCCACGCTGTGACCGTCAATCCGTATCTCGGCACCGACTCGGTTGCCCCCTACTTCGAGTACGACGCTGGTGTGCTCGCTGTTTGTCGAACCAGCAACCCGGGAGGCGACAAAATACAGGGGATCGACTGCGACGGCGTGCCGCTCTATATCCGGGTAGCGGAGATGGTCCGCGACGAGTGGTCCCAGTATGGGGACTGTGGCCTGGTTGCAGGCGCTACCTACCCGAGCGAGCTTCGATCTGTCCGCCAGGTGGTCGACGACCTCCCGATCCTGGTGCCAGGACTCGGTGCCCAGGGCGGTGACTTCGCCGCGGTGATCGACGCCGGTCGGGATTCCAAAGGTTGGGGTGTCATCGCCAGTTCCTCGCGCGCAGTTCTCTACGCCAGCAGCAGCGACGACTTCCCCGATGCTGCGCGCGCGGCGGTGATCCAACAGCGAGACACACACCGAGCGTCACGCATTACAGATACGTAGCGGTTCCAGTCGATATCCGGTATCCACTCGAACCGCAAGCAGGCGCTGGCCTTGGACCGAGCCACGTAGCGGCACACACCGAGCGATCGCAAATGCGGGGGAGGTAGCGCTCGCCGATCGTGCCGTTAGCTCGTACGCAAAGTGCGTGAGCGATTCCGCTACGGAATTGTTGATCGGGCGGGTTGCAGTTCCCTCCGTATCATTGGCCAGGTGAGCTTGTCGCCGGCTCGCTGCGTCCAGATGGAGATTCGCATGGAATGCCTTCGCGTTCGACCATCATGTTGCCGCTCGGTTGGACGGATCACACGAGAACGAGCCAGTTCCACATTCGATCCACTACGACGTCGCCGACAATCGCGTCGATCTCACGCTCGACGATGGAGGCACGAGTTCGTCGTGGTGGGCGACAAAGAACGAGGGGCTTGGGCTCATCGATGTTGCGGACCTGAAAGTCGAGGCGCTCTACGATGACTTTGACCGCAGCCCACTCACCGACAAGAGCCGAGAGTACATCCTTGTCACCACCCGTCAGTAGCCGCTGCGCCACTCAGGACCCATCGATATCGACGACAGGCCGACTGTCCTCCAAGTCGAAGAGACAGGTTCCGAGTTGTGGCTGACGCCTAGGTGCCTGATCGGGTGGGTCTCAGGTTGGGGGCGGTATCGCAGCAGATTGGTCGCTACCGATCGTTTCGGTACCTGTTTGGATGCTGCGGTGGCCCGTGCCACGGTCTCCATCGATCGGGGATGCAATCAGGTGTAGGCGAACACCGGGGGGAGGATGACCACGACCGCTGCGGCCCAGAGGGCAAATACGGGCAGGTAGGTGGTTTGCCAGCGTTCCAGTCGGTGGAAGGTGCTGTGCCCGGTGAGGAACCGGGCAGACGACCAGACGGTTCCTGCCAGGTTCACCAGGAGCAGGAGGTTGAGACCGAGCGCTGCTGTTCGGTTCGGCGTGAACCCGAGTTCGCCGATCCGGGTGATCATCGCGCCCAGCACTATGACATCGAGTACGAGGGCGCTGACGACGGCCATCAGTTGGATGCGGTCCATCCAGCCCGACGGCGTGGACGGTTCCCGGGCGGAGATCCCGTACAGCACGAGCCCGAGGACCACCACCAGTAGTGCGTCGAAGATGCCGAGGAGTTCGCGATCGAAGGCGGCGCCAAGCCCGGTCGCGATGTAGACGACCGCAGCGGTGGCCAGCATCACCGCGAACAGCGGCGTGAAGAGCATGGTGAGCACCGGCGCCATGTTCTCCACCACCCGTTGCTTGGACTCGACGAGCCATGCGGCCACTAGTACGGCACCGGCCGCTCCCGAGGGCAACACCCACTCCACGACCCGCTCCGTGTTGACACCGGTGGGTTCGAGGATGAGCACGGTCAGCCCCACGAGTACGCCGCCCCCGAGCGCGATCAGCACGTAATAGATGAACCATTCGCCGGTGAAGCGGACGAAGTCCATGCGTCGCGCGTGCGACCGCAGGTCGCCGCTCATGTACGGGTAGGCCACCACGAACCACAGCACGACGGGCAGGTGCGCAGCGACGAGCAGTTCGGTCGATGCCCCCTCGACGTACGGGTAGAGGTTGATCACGACGGCGGCAAGAACGAACGGGGCTGCCGTCAACAGGGAACGACCCAGGGTGAGCCCCCGCCGGCTAGCGAAATAGCCGGCGAGGAACGGCAACACGAACAGGCTCGCGTTCCGCAGCAGCCACGACGACTCCTCACCCGGAAACCCCGCGGTAAGCCGTGCGACCTGGATCGTGACGGCCGCCGCAACCGCGAACACCAGCACCTCGGGCCACCGGCTGGCAGTCTCCGGCTCCTCCCCTCCGGCGGAGACGACGAGCTGCCTCCAGAGCCTTCCGCTGTGCTCGCGGGCGAACTCCCGGGACAGTTCGTCGAGTCTTCCCATCCGCTTCACCCCGATCAGGAAGGCCTCATCGGCAGCGAGACCGGCGGCGGTCAGATCAGCGATCTGATCACGCAGATGGTCCTCCAACTCCTCCACATCACGACCATCCACCCCCGAGCCCTGTCCGACGAACGCCCGCCACTCCGCGATCTCCGACTCCAAGCGCTCCACCGGTCAGGCCCTCCCCAACACGAAGGGCAGCAGGTCGGCGCCTCCCCAGACGTCGCCCAACGCCCGGGTCACCGTCAACCACTGTTGCTTGTGCTCGGCGAGTGATACATGCCCCTCATCGCTGATGGCGTAGTACCTGCGACGCCGGCCCTCAGGCGACGTTCGCCACTGCGTGGTCACGTACCCGAGCCGGTGCAGACGATGAAGCAGCGGGTAGAGCATCCCATCGGTCCACTCGATCTCACCGTCGGAGAGCTCCCGCACGCGCTTCAAGATGGCATAGCCGTAACTCTCGCCCTCGGCCAGGATCGCCAGCACCAGCGGCGTCGCCGACGCCGCCACCAGGTCCTTGTCGATCTGCATCACACCTCCAATACCTCGATCAGTGATGCATAGAAGCTCAAGGTATAATACCAGATCGAGCCATATGTGCGGATACGGGGTGATCGGGGGCGGATTTGATGGACCCTGGGTGGAGTGTGGGACTGTGAGTGGTGGCCCCGTCGGGGCGCTGGCTATGTCATTGCGGACCCGGATCGTCCGCATCTGGGTCTACGCTGCCGACATGTCTGAGTACACGGTCGAGCCACTCGGACCCGACACGTGGGAAACCTTCGCCCGGCTCGTCGAGCGGCACAACGGCGTCTGGGGCGGCTGCTGGTGCATCTGGTTCCACCCGAACTACCCGGAGAAGAGGCAGAGCGCCGAGGGCAACCGCGCCCTGAAGGAGAGACTGGTCAACGAGGGGCGGGCACACGCGGCGCTGGTCTTCGACGGTGATGTCGCCGTGGGTTGGTGCCAGTACGGCACTCCGGAGGAGCTGCCGACCATCTATCACCGAAAGGAGTACGAGGCCGGCCTTGTCGCGCTCCCGGACTACCGGCTCACCTGCTTCTTCGTGGATCGGGATTACCGGCGCGAAGGTGTGTCAGCTGTCGCCCTGCGGGGTGCGCTGGACCTGATCGCGGAGGCGGGTGGTGGCGTCGTCGAGGGGTACCCGCAAGACACCCAGGGAAAGAAGGTCTCGGCCTCGTTCCTCTACAACGGCACCCGGAGCCTCTTCGAACAGGCCGGCTTCACGTACGAGCGGCCCAAGGGCAAGAACCACTGCGTGATGAGCATCACGGTCGCCCCGAGCTGATCCCGCAGGAGCCGACTCGCCGATGCCCGACCCGTTTTCGCGCATCGAATGCGCGCGATAGCGCGCCTTCGATGCGCGAAAAC
>CAZTXD010000144.1:0-9000 GCA_964617995.1 uncultured Acidimicrobiaceae bacterium | reverse complement strand
ATATGCGGACCGCTGCGCACGTGTTCGCCGAGCGCAAGTTCGGCCCGGGCGGCACTTACGACCCCTCGACTCCGGGCCCGTGGAAGGATGCTGCCGGGATCAAGACTGGTGTCGAACCTTACAGCGATGAGTTCGTCGCGTGCTTGGGCGAGGTCGCCCAGTACATCTACGAAAGGCATGGTCGCTTTCCCTCGACCTACACCACGATGGTTCTCACCGGGTATGTGCAGGTCGTACACCTCGACACGGATTACTACGACACTCACTTCCAACCGGGCGCGTACCTGCCGACCCACAGCCAGCACTGGGAGCGATGGCACTCCGAGGCCGACGGCAGCTGAGCCGACGGTTCGACAGGTCGCCCCTAACCACACACGACAAGAGGTCTCATTTGAAACGTCATGGGCTGATGGAGACTCGGTTTCTTGGACTCCAAGTCACCTGGTGGCGGTCAGTTGAGCGCAGTGAGCCTCCTTGTGCTCGACAGGTGGGAAGTCTCCGAGCGTGTCGAGCGAACCGTGAGCCGAGACGTGTTGAACCAGGTGACCCATTCGCGGGTGGCCAGCTCGAGCCATTGTCATCTGTTCATGGCGTCGGCTCCTACTTGGCACCCGCAGGCAGCGCGGACCGGTGACGCGCGAACGCACTGCGGCCTCCGATCACTCGGACCCGGGTCGCCGGGGGCCTGAATGTTCCCGATTCTGGCGGGACGGAGTGGCACCGTCCTCAGCGCCGTAGGGTGTCGCCATGGATGGTTGGGGTTCTCGCCGGGTTGCCGTGGAGTTCGAATCTGAAGCTGCTGTTCTTCGCGGGTTTCTGTACGAGGCCGTGAAAGGCGAGCCGCCTTTCCCGGTCGTGGTCATGACCCACGGCACCTCGGCCACCATCCCGATGGTCACCGACCGGTATGCCGAGGTGTTTGCTGAAGCGGGAGTGTCGGCCCTCCTCTACGACCATCGGAATCTGGGGATCAGCGGCGGCGAGCCACGCCAGGAGATCAACCCGTGGGTGCAGTCCCGTGGTTACCGAGATGCCGTCACCTTCGCCGCGACCATCGAGGGCCATGATCCGGAAAGGATCGGAGTCTGGGGCGACTCGTACTCGGCTGGAATGGTGTTCTTGGTGGCTGCCTGTGACACCCGGATCAAGGTGGTAGTAGCCCAGTGCCCGGTATTCGGCGCCGAGCGGCCCGACACGGAGCCCACCCGCGGAGTGTTCGCAGCGATCCGTGAGACCTTCGAGGCCGGAGACGTGTCCGGTGGCCTTGGGGATCAGATTGGCCCGATTCCGGTGGTGTCGTCCGACCAGTTGGGCACTCCTTCGTTGCTACAGCCGATCCAGGCGTTCCGCTGGTTCATCGAATACGGCGCCAGGCATGGAAGCGGGTGGCAAAACCACGCCACGAGGGTCATTCCTGCCAACACCGCCCCATTCAGTCCGTACCTGTGCGCCCCCTACGTGACCGTCCCCTCGCTGATGATGGTCGCGCCTGCCGACGAGATGGCCCACGCCAACCCGGACGTCAGCCGACGGGCCTTCGACCTGCTACCCGGCGAAAAGGACTGGTACAACATCGACGGTGGGCATTTCGGACTCCTGTACCACCCCAGCGACCTCTTCGATGAGGCGAGCACAGTCCAGGCCGCCCACCTCACCAGACATCTTCTCCCCTGACCCTACGGGTACACGGCGATGGATGCTGTGCGGGTCGGATACCCGGTACCCCCAACGATCGCCACCTGCGCAATTGAGACAGCCCCCAATTGGGATGGCCCCACCCGAGGTCACACCGTCCAACTGCGCCGGCCACCGAGGACGGCATGACGTCGCGGGGTTTCCGGCGCCGTACGCCCCAGCAGGCGGGGTTCGGGGACGTGGAGGTCTATCCCGTCGTTTACGACAAGGCCGCCGCGTTGGTGGACCGGGAGGCCTGGAACCAACCCCTCCCCGACCGGAACTAGCGGACGGCCTGGGCGGCGCTCGTCATGTTCGTCGACCTCAACTGCGGCACCTGGGACCTCGACCCTCCCGACATTGACCAGGCCGAAGAAGCCATGCTGGCCATCCCCGCCGGCGATGTCGCCGAGACCCCGTCCGTGGCATAGCTCAGAGAATGCGCTCAGTTCGACGACCAAGACTGAGCGAAGGAGAGACAGTTGAAGATTTCGTTTCTCCATTTGGAGAAGGTCAGCCAGGTCAGGTGAATGCGGCGAGGACGCTTACTGGGAAAGGCTCAATGGCTACCTTCTCGGCTCATACCGCATCGCCACCGCCCCGGAGCCGAACTCCAGCCATGCTCCCAACCAGATTCGGTGCACCTCGATCCAGAGTATTGATGGTCTTGCTCGAGGTCGGTGGCGGCCCACTGTTCGATCGAATCGGCACCTGCTCCGCAGTCTGGACAAGCGATCGCAGAGTCGTTTGGGTGGCGGCGTTTAGGCTCTCGGTCCGCCTAGAACACGTCCGCGTGTAGACCTGAGGTGACGAGGTGTCAGCGTGTCACCGGTATGTTTTCGTGGTCCGAGAGATCCCCTCGATCTTCGTGACCAGTGCGGCCATTCCCATCCCTCGTGCCGCCGTGAGGGCCTCGCCGAGCAGGTCGGTGGCGCGCTCGCGGTCACCGGAGCCCGCACGGGTGAGCAACAGCCGCGCCAGGTCGTGCCGGCTGTGTGCCGCCCACGGACGTGCGCCCATCCTCTCGTTGATGGCGATCGCATCCTCGAAGTGCCGCTCCGCTTCAGCCAATCGGCCCAGCAAGTCGGCGAGGAGCCCGAGATATCGGTCCACGGCCCCAAGGATTCCCTCGGTGAGACCGACCGCCAGGCGGCCGCGAAAGGGCAGAATCTGCTCGTAGAGCACTTCCGCCTTTTCGATGTGCTGGAGCAGGTAGCACGCCTCGGCAGCCATGCTGGTGGCGAGGAGCCATTCGTTGTCCCGATGGAAGATGGCGAAGTCGTCCCTGGCCAGCGCCTCGAAGATCTCCCGTGCCTCGGCATCCCGACCGAGGTCCAGCAGCAGGCATGCCAAGGTGGGCCGGTGCAGCGGGTACCAGGAGAATTCGTCGACCGAGTCGCGGATCAAGGACTCGGTCTCGCCGACCAGGCCCTGTTCTCTCCGCAGGAGGAGCATCTGGAACCGGGCTGCCGATAGGTTGTCCCTGACCGCCGTGGGTTGCGGAGCGCGGAGCGTCTCTTCGATGAGCGGCTCGGCTTCGTCGAACCGGCCTTCGAGCAACAGGACGGCAGCGTGGACGGCCTGACTCACCCAGAGCTGGGCCGGCTGGCGGATCTCATCCGCGATGAGCCTCACCCTGTCGATCTCGGCCTTCGCCTCCCGCACCAAACCCAGCTCCACTAGTGCGCCAAACATGGCGATGTGCCCACCGACCATCCTTTCCCCGTCCTGGGTCTCGGCGGCGAGCGCTACGAGCTCTGTTGCCAGCTCGAGGCGTTCCTGTGGGTTCTCCGGCCACCAAATCGAAAAGATGTGTCCCTCGAGCGCGTATGCGAGCGTTTCGGCATCACCGAGGGCCCGGGCCAATTCCACAGCCTGTCTGGACAGCGAGGCGCCGTACTCGCGGTCCGGGGAGTCACGCAGCGCTCCCGCCAATCGGCTGAGCAGACGAACCCGCACCCTCTCGTCGCCACCTCCGAGCAGAACAAGTGCGTCTTGAAGCATCGGGACCATGTGGGAGTCGTTGCCGGCACGTGCCCAGACGAACCTACCGCCATACCCGAGCGCCGCCTGGGCCACCTGTCGCTCCTCCCCTGTCCGACGGGCAAGGTCGTAGGCGCCGAGAAAGGTTTCCTGGGCGCCTGGGAGGTCACCCGAACGGGTTTGGGCGTCACCGAGTCCGAGGAGTAGGTCGCAGCGGTCGATCGCATCGATGCCGTCCTGGAGCTCGGCGGCTTGTAGTGCCATGTGATACAGGGCAACTGCGTCCTCGTAGGCGAGCTGGCGAGAGGCGTGCCGGGCGGCGCTCTTGGCGTATTCGACCGCTTTGCGCTTTGCGTATTCGACCGCTTTGGACTCATCACCGACGGACGCGCCCTCGAAATAGTGATGGGCGATCTCGCCGAGATGCGATTCCAGGTCCGATTCGTACATCCTCTCGAGTATGTTCCCGGCGGCCAAGTGGAGACGAGCACGCCGCCCAGGGGGGATCGTCTCGTAAAGGGCCTCGCGTACCAGGCCATGAGAGAAGCGCAACCGGCCGGGAATCCCCGCCACCTCGACGAGCAAGCTGGCACCGGCAGCCTCATCGACGGCATCCGCGAACTGGTCGGCGCTGATGTCGCTCAACCGACGCAGCACCTCGATAGTGACTTCGGGGCCCAGCACGGAGGCAGTGGTCAGGAGCCGTCGGCAACGCTCACTCGCGTGGCCGAGACGGCGCACGATCACCTCCCGCACCGCCTCGGGGACGGCGGAGCGCAGCGCCGAGACCCCGGTCTTGCCCGACAAACTTCCTTCTGCGGCGAGAAGTCGGATGGCTTCCGCAACGAACAGTGGGTTGCCGTTGGTCTGGCGGTGCAACGCCGTCGCCACCACGGTCTGTGGGGTCACGCCGGAGATGAGTTCAATGAGGCGGGCGACATCGGGTTTGCTCAAGCCCCTGAGGAAAAGCTGTCGGGTGGCCGGCTCCCGCTTGAGTTCGAGGATGGGGATCGTCAGGGGATGATCGGGTGCGAGCTCGACATCTCGATAGGTGGCCAGCAGCAGCAGAGGTGTCCCGCCGATCTGGCCCGCCAGGAATCGCAAGAGGAGGATGGAGGCAATGTCGGCAGCCTGGAGATCGTCGATGACGACGAGGAGCGGCTGGCGGGTAGCAGCGTTCCTCAGGAAGGTGGTCGTCGAATCGAAGAGCCGGAAGCGAGCCGACTCCGGGTCTACCGAAGCCGGAGAAGGCAGGTCGGGAAACATCACCTGCACCTCCGGGAGCATCTGCGCTATGTCGACCGCGCCTGCCCCCATCTCGTCGTGGAGTCGCCCCGTATCCGTGGCGCGGATGTAGGAGCGCAGCGCCTGTACCCACGGCCAGTAGGCAGGAGCCCCGCCAGCTTCCCAGCACCTGCCCCAGAGCACCGTCACGCCTCGGTCCCTGGCTCGAGAGGCCGCCTCGTCGGCGAGACGACTCTTGCCGATGCCCGGCTCGCCACCTATCAGGAACAGGCTGCCCTGCCCGGACCGGGCATCGTCGAGCGCTGCGAGCAGCTCGCTCATCTCGTGTTCACGTCCCAAGAGGGAGGGATCGCCTACAACGGTGGGAGGCGCGGACGCCGGCGGAGTGGGGGGCGCCGGCGCCAGCTCCTGATCGAGGGCCGGATCCTGCTCCAAGATGCGCTGTTCCAGGTGGCGGAGCTCTCCGGAGGGCTCGATGCCTAGCTCCTCGGCCAGCACCTGGCGCACGCGGGAGAAGGCGCGCAGTGCCTCACCCTGGCGCCCAGCTCGGTACAGGGCCAACATCAGTACGGCCCACACGCCTTCCCGCAGGGGATGCTCCGTGACAAGACGCTCCGCCTCAGCGATCACTTCGTTGAGGTGACCCACCGCCAGACGTGCCCGGAGACGGGCCTCAACGGCCCCTAGCCGCAGCTCCTCCAACCGGGAGGCCTCCACCCGCAGGGTGAACGCATCATCGGCTACCCCGAACAGGGGTGCCCCCCGGAAGAGCCGAAGCGAGGCATCAAGGGTGGCGACCGCCGCCTCCGGATCCTCGTGGAGGAGGTGACGTCCCTCCTCGACCAGGTCCTCGAAGCGCCGCACATCGATGGCCCTCGCATTCACCTGGAGGACATAGCCGTCGTCGACCCCCACCAGGACCTCCTCGTCGCGGTTGAGCACCCTGCGAAGGTGCGCCACGTGAGCCTGGACCGTCTTCCGAGCCGCCGCGGGCTTGGTGTCACCCCAGAGCTCCTCGACGAGCTGGTCGGTTGTCACAGGCTCGCCGGCGTGCACCAGGAGAAGCGACAGCACGGTCTTTCGCTGTCTGCCTCCGAGCGGGAGCGGCTGCCCCTCGTCCTCGGCCTCCACGGCGCCTAGCAGCCGGAACTCCATTCCCCGAAACTACACGTCCCCTGCGCCGAGCATTTCGAAATAGTCAACTACCGCTGAGGTGAGACGTGGTCCGCATTCCAACCAGCCGAGCCTCTGTCCATCTCGGAAAGAGGTTGTTGGAGGAGCTCCTCGAGCGGTCGGCATATCACTTCGTGGTCAAAATGCCGCCAGGGCAGTCGAGCCCGAGTCGCAGAGCTGCCTATGTCAGGAGCGGCTAGCACGCCCGGAGGGACTCGAACCTACCCCCAACCTTCTGATCCGTCGATCTCCAAAAGGCGGCCATGGGTGTCCACATGGGTCCGACCGGGCCAGAACAACAAGCTTCCGAGTCCGCCGGCGTCTATGGCCGTCCATGGGATTCCGCAGGGAATGCCCACTTGGCTCCCGCGGG
This sequence comes from uncultured Acidimicrobiaceae bacterium, assembly GCA_964617995.1. Lineage (GTDB taxonomy): Bacteria > Actinomycetota > Acidimicrobiia > Spongiisociales > ZC4RG35 > CAZTXD01. The sequence goes on along the minus strand of CAZTXD010000144.1, from coordinate 2,552 downwards.
CGAATAGGTAACGGTTGCGTAATCTCGATATCGCGATATCATGAGGCTATGGCCAAGCAGACCACCGTGCGATTTCCCGAAGACCTCGCTGCCGACGCTGAAGCCATCGCCCGAGTCAAGGGCACCAGCGTCAACGCCCTGATCATCGACGCCCTCAAGGCCGAGATCGAACGGGTTCGTCAAGACGAGGACTTCACCAGCCGCGCCAAGCGGCTCCTCGAACGCGACCGAGAGCTCTTGGAACGCCTCGCCTAGTGACCCGACACCTCACGCTGGCCGAGAACTTCTGGCTGGCCGAGCAAGTCACCGGCGTTGACGCCGACACCCTCACGAAGGCTGCGCGTTCGGATCTGGCTGGCTCGGCGTTGCATGCTCCTCAGGCCGGGTTCGGGGACGTCGAGTTCTACCCCGACATCTACGACAAGGCCGCCGTACTCGTCTGTCGGTTGGCATGGAACCATCCCCTCCCCGACGGCAACAAACGAGCAGCGTGGGCGGCGCTGGTCATGTTCATCGACCTCAACCACTGCACGTGGGACCCTGACCCACCGGACATCGACGAGGCCGAGGAAGCCATGCTCGCTATCGCCGGCGGCGACGTGGACGGACTGCGGTGTGGCTGAGAGAACGCGTCCGGTTCGTCTCCCAGGCTGAGCGGTGAAGCCGATGGCGCGCTCAACCAGGATGGCTCCCAAACGTCAGACGATACGGGGAGCGGCCTTGGTTGGAAGCCCTTGCCCCACAAGGGGCTTCAGCAGCACGCCCGGAGGGACTCGAACCCCCAACCTTCTGATCCGTAGATGGCCAAGGGGTATCGGTGGGAGTCCACGCAGCCCGGCTTGGCGCGGTCCGCGATCCATCAGCGTCCACAGCCGGGCTCCACCATCCACGGCGAATGGCTCCCAACTTGGCTCCCGAGAGTGGCAAACGGGCGAGCCACACGATCCGTGTCGGCTCCCTTCGGACGCCAGTCTCACCGATCGGAACCGACGTTGAGGGGCAACTGGTAGTGGGTCTCCTTCTCAGGGATCTCGACAGAGCCGTAAACGGCGTCGAAGATCCGAGGTGCGTCGTAGATGCGACCTCGTTCGCGTCCTGTTATCTCCACTAGGTCGCCTCGCTCAACCAGGGCGTCGATTGCCGCATGGGCGGTAGGACGAGTTACGCCGAGCAACTCCTCGGCGCGAGCGGCGGTGATGATCGGCACTGAAAACAGATACTCGGCGAGGCGAACCACCGAGTTTGGCCTGCCTTCTTCGAGGAGCGCAACGCGCAGTTCGTGCTGCAGCTCGACGAGCCGAACGGTGCGCTCCTCTCCGTCGCGGGCCTGTCGTCGGACACCGCGGAGAAAGAAACGGAGCCAAGGCATGAGATCCCCCTGCTGACTCGTCATGAGAAGGTGGTCGTAGTACTCGCTGCGGTACTGCTCGAAGTAGGCCGACAGGTAGAGGAGTGGCTGCGGGAGCGCTTTGCGCAGAACGAGCATCAACGGGATGAGAAGCCGACCGATGCGGCCGTTGCCGTCGAGGAACGGATGGATGACCTCGAATTGGTAGTGGGCGAGCGCGAGCTGCACCAGGAGCGGCATCTCCTGTTCGTGGAGGAACCGCTCGAGGTCGCTGAGCGCCTCATTCATGGCGTCGGTTGGCGGCGGAACAAACACGGCGTCATCAAGGGTGCTGCCCCCAATCCACACCGGGCTCGTCCGCAGGTCCCCAGGTCTTCGGTGCTGTCCACGCACGCCGGAGAGCAATAGCCCGTGTATCTCCCGGAGGAGCCGGATCGAGACTGGAAAGCCGTCGCGGACACGTTGGAGGCCATATTCCATCGCAACGACGTAATTGTGGACCTCTCGAGCGTCCTCGGCCTCGTCCGGCGCCGGTGTCTCGCCCGCTTCGAAACGGAGAAGCTGGCCGACGTCTGTCTTGGTGCCCTCAATGCGCGAACTGAGCACCGCCTCGAGTCGCAAATGGGGTCCCATGAGTAGGTGCGGATTCGGGATCAGCCGTCCGACGCCGCCGAGGCGATGCACGGCCCCCGTCGCCTCGTCCAGCAGTGTCACGATCTCCTGGGGCAGGTCGAATCGTCGGGGCAAGGGTTCTGGGTGGAACGCCCAGAAGCCCGTCGGGTCCCTACGAACCACGCCCCGTTCCTGGGATGTGAAGGCGTCCGGGCGCATGCTGCTCCTGATGAAGGGGTGTTTCTTATGCGACAGGCTAGCTAAAGCAAATCCGGTTTCACTTTAGTTGCGGCAGAGCGTTGGTGAAGTGGGCTTTCCGCACCGACCTCCCGTCCCACAATGACTCGAACACGTTCTGCAACAGAGCGATCTCACGACAGAAGTACTCGACGACCAACCCGAGAGCTCCGTCGGTCAGCTGACGGATGTAGTCGCCCGCACAGATGGCTCCCAACAACCATCAGACCGGTGAGCCAGAACCCGGCAGGACATGACCCCAAACCCCTGCATACGCAGGGACTTCGCTAAGCACGCCCGGAGGGACTCGAACCCCCAACCTTCCGGTCCGTAGATCTCCAAGCCGTGTCCGCAG
>CAZTXD010000143.1:0-9102 GCA_964617995.1 uncultured Acidimicrobiaceae bacterium | reverse complement strand
CCACACGTCGATCGGTCCCGCCAACACGACCATCAGCGCGGTTGCGGAGGAGGCCGGTGTCACCCGCGTCACCGTGTACCGGCACTTCCCCGACGAGGAGCACCTTTTCGTGGCCTGCAGCTCTCACTGGGCAGACCTCCACCCCGGCCCCCGCCCGGAAGAGTGGAGGGAGGTGGACGGATTGGAGAGGCGAACCCGGCTGGCGTTGACCGAGCTCTACTCGTGGTATCGGGACAACCACGCCGACATCTACCCGATCCTGAGGGACGTCTCGGCGATGCCGGAAGCCTTCCAGCAAGCCTTGTCCTTCCAGCTCGCCGGGTACGGGGAAGTGCTCGTGGAGGGCTCAGGAGCGCGCGGTCGTCGGAGGGCCCGGTTGCGGGCCGTCGCCGGCCACGTCACGTCTTTCTGGACCTGGCGCTCCCTCGCGGAGGAACAGGGCCTGTCTCAAGAGGACACCATCGAGACCGCTACCCGCTTCGTCCTTTCGGTGTGAAGCCGCGGTGTCCTCCCAGCTGGTGGAAACAGGCGCCGGGAACTGCCCGGTGGAAGGTCATGGGCTTCCGGCGGATTATTCCCCCGTGAGCCCGTCCACCGACTCCCGGAGCAGGTCGGCATGGCCGTTGTGCCGCGCGTACTCCTCGACCATGTGGCACACGATCCAACGCAGGCTGGGCGCCTCCCCGTACCAGTCGTCGATCCACGCGGCTGACCGGTCCAGGCCTCCTTCGGCCAGGGCCTCGGCTACCAGGGAACGGGAACGGGCCACGGCATCCTCCCAGAGCGTCCGGAGCTGCTCGGGTGAGTCCCCGGCCGCCGAGTGCCAGTCCCAGTCGGGGTCGGCCTTCCAGTCAACGGTGTCCCATGGGGGTGCCGGGTCTTCTCCGTTCAGTCTCTGGGAGAACCACAGATCCTCGACGTGGGCCAGGTGCTTGAGCAGCCCGCCCAGGCTCATCGACGACGGACCGACCGTCGCCCGAAGGCCGGCCGCCTTCAGCCCCGAGCACTTCCATGCCAGGGTCGCCCGCTGGTACTCCAAGAATCCCAGGACCGTGTCCGTCTCATCGGCCGCAAGGGGAGGCTCGGGACGGCCCTGTTCATCGAGGTTGGTCATGGCTTCGTCTCCACCTGCACACTCTGCCCTGTCGAAGCCCGACCGGCAAGCCGCCCCGGGAGCCGTTCAGGTGGTGGGAGCGGCGATCAGACGGTCGACCCAGTCGGTGAGGCCGTCCGCCCCAGCATCGCCGGCGATCTGACGCGCTCGAGCCGCGTAGCGTTCCCGCGTTTCATGTCCGGGTGGAAGATGGCGGGCGAACGTGGCGGTCAAGAGGTACTCGTTCCACAGCATTCCCTCGCCGGAGAACTGGAGGCGGAGCTGCTCGGTTCGTTCGACGGCACCTTCCACGTCACCGTCGATCAAGGTGAGGAATACTTCGGCCCACTCGACCAGCGGCGTGGTGAACACTCCTGGGGGGAGCTGAATTGCCATCGCGTGTGCCTGCTCGAGGCGCTCCCGAGCGCCACCGATCACCGCTCCCATCAGCGCGATGGTGGCCGACACGGGCGCGGCGAAGGGTGTCTCCTCGAAATGCCGCCGGCCGATCTCGAACACCCGCTCATGATCGAGTTGCACCACCCCCAATGTGGCTTCAGTCCGCTCCAGGTTGAGCCGGGCTTGTGGGTCCTTCACCTCCGTCAAGGCCTCCTTGGCCTCGGTGATGCACCGGATCGCTTCCTGGACATGTCCGCGCCGGAGCAGGATCTCCGCCTGGTTGGCCAGATGAGGGCCCTGGTCGATCCGGGTGCGTCGCAGCACCGGGTCCTCGAGGAGTGCCTCGGCAGCATCCAGCCTCATGCGGAACAGGTAGTTTCCGAACAGGTTCCCGGCCACGAACGTGGCCCGGTTGGCATCACCGACCCGCTTCGCCTCGTCGAAGGCACGCTGTGTCGCTTCCACCGTCTCCTCGAACTCCGGAGATGCGTAGCCGATGTTGATGAGGGCCCGCAGCTTGGTGGGCGTCAGTTCGTGCTCCTCGCAGATCCGAAGCGCCCCGCGGAGGAGGGCGATCGCATGGTGGATCTGAGTGCGTGACAGCGCCGTCCCCCTCGTGACCATGGCATCGGCGATCTCCTCCATCAGCCCGAAGTGCTCCACCGCTTCGAGGGCGTCATCGGCGATGACGGCCGCCGCCCGGTCGTCGCCTCCGAGGAGGCGTGAACGGGCCAGATATACCGCCACCCGAGCCAGATTGGGGTCGGAATGGAGGTCGGGATGTGCGGCGACGTGCTCGGCCAGCGTCTCCACCCACTCCACCGAGCGGCGGGTTTCGTTTGCGACGAGACCCAAGAGCGCCATCGCCCGATGAGTGATGGCCAGGTCTTCTGTCGTGCGGGCGACCTCCCGCAGGGCGTTGGTGTGGAGATCGGCGATTGCCAGGTCGTTCAGACGCACCGCCGCCAACGCGGCGATCTCCCTCAGCTCGATCTCCACGTCCGGGGGCACGACCGGGAGGGCGGACTCGACGAGAGACAGCAGCAGTTCGTGGGCGTGTAACGCCTGCGCCCGGGCGATCGCTGCCCGCAGGGCCGCCACCACCTCCTCGGCGAGACCGGCGTCGTGGGAGGGCACGTACTCGGAGGCGCTCAGGTAGTGGGAGGCGGCGATCGGTGCCAGCTCGGGATCGCCCAGGTCACGGAAGTAGCGGGCGGCACGGAGGTGAAGCTGATGGCGGTCCCCCTTCGAGATGCGCCCGTACGCCACCTCCTTCAACAGGCTCTGCACCCACCGGTACTGGCCCCGCTCGGGGGACCGTGGGTCTCGCACCAGCTCGAGGATCTCATGGCGGATCAGGTCGGAGAGTCGACGCTCCAGCTTGTCGGGCTCCTCCTCCAGCTGGGCGCTCAAGGCGTCCAACGTGAAGGACTGGCCCAGCACCGCGGCAACCCGCACCAGGTCCCGTTCGCCGGCGGGGAGGCGGTCGAGGCGAGCGGAGATCACCGCTTGGACCGTGCTGGGCACCTCGATGTGTTCGAGTCCACCGACGACGCTCACCACCCCCTCCTCGACGACGAGGTGGTCATCGGTGAGGAGGGTGCGGAGCATTTCCACTGCGAAGAGCGGTACCCCGTCGGCCGCGGTCACGATCCGGGAGACCGCCTGCTCGGGGATGCCGGGAACGGCGCCGGTGATGAGATCGGTCATCTCGTCGTCGGCGAGCGGCCCGAGGTAGAGGGAGGCGAAACCCCGCCGCCCCGATCCCCAGTCGGGACGGCCGTCCAGGAGGTCGGGACGGGCAACGGTGATCACGAGGATGGGGTGGTTGTGCGACCAGTTCGGCAGGTCCTCGATGAACTCCAGCAGGCTCGGATCCGCCCAATGGAGGTCTTCGAACACGAGGACGGTGGTGCCGTGACGGGCGATGCCCTCGAAGAAGGCTCGAGCCGCCGCGAAGAGCTCGGTGCGCTCGGTTCCCGCCGAGTCTCCCAGCCCCAGGAGGGCGGCGAGCCGTTCCCGCGCCCACTCGGCCACCCTGGGATCCTCGATGTAGGTAGAGACCGCCGCCTGCAGCCGTTCGGCGGTGACCTCGTCGTGATCGGTCTCCTGGATCTTCGCCCGGCGGCGGATCATCTCCCCGAGCGCCCATAGCGCCACCCCGTTCCCGTAGGCGGGAGAGCGGCCCTGGTGCCAATAGACGGTCTCCACCAGGCCGTCCACGTACTTCATGAACTCCCAGATGAGCCGGCTCTTCCCGATACCCGCCTGTCCCACCAGCGACACGAGCCGGGCCCGCTGCTCCTTTCCGGTGGCGTGGAGGCTGTCTTTGAGGAGCCGCAGTTCCGAGGTCCGCCCGACGAAGGGAGGTTCGAGGACGTCGGCCCGGCCACGGCCCCCCCGCTCGGATATGACCCGCACCGCCCGGGCGGCGACGATCGGCTCGTCCTTTCCCTTGACTCGATGGGTTCCCGCCGGGACGACCCCGATCGCCTTCGAGATGAGGGCTGCCGTCTCGTCTCCCACATACACCATTCCGGGCTCGGCCAAGGACTGAAGACGTGAGGTGCTGTTGACGAGATCGCCGAGGAGCAGGCCCCGCTCGTTGCCGCCGGGACCCACCGCCACTTCCCCGGTCATCACCCCGGCCCGGGCCCGGAGCGGGGGCATGCCGGGCTTTTCGAGCGAGCCCACCCGGTCCACCAGCTCGAGGGCGGTGCGGACGGCCCGCTCCGCGTCATCCTCGTTCGAGGTGGTGGCACCCCACCAAGCCATGACCGCGTCACCGATGTACTTGTCGACCGTCCCCCCGAAGCGGTCGATCACCTCCTGCGCCAGCTCGAAGTACTCGGTGATCAGCTCCCGCACCTCCTCTGGGTCGCGGTGCTGGGAAAAGCTGGTGAACCCGACTAGGTCTACGAACAGGACCGACACCACCCGCCGTTCGGTCGACACCGGCCGATCGGCGAGAGGTTCCGCACGAGAGACGGGGTCGGGTGAGAGGGGGGATCCGCATCCCCCGCAGAACCGGTGCTCCGGTGGATTCTCTTGCCCGCAGTCGGGACATGCTCCCGCCAGGGTCGCTCCGCAATGGCCACAAAACCGCTGGTCGGCCTGGGCTGCTGCTCCGCATTGCCCGCATATCATGAGGCTCCTCCGAGGTAACGAGGCTAATGGGTACGTCCTCGCCCGGCGAGGCTTAGAGCCCGAGCCTTTTCGCTTCGCACCGGTGGCGTTCCAGGCGGATACAGGTCGTGGAGGACCCTGCCCAACTCACAAGGGCTACCCATCTCGTTTGATGGCGGGATCCAGCGGGTCCTGTCTCTCAGACCCTTCACCGACTGGGGTGGCATAAAGGGTGGCCAAATCCTCGAAGACATCGCCGCAGGAGAAAAGCGGTGGCCTACTGGCTCGGGTCCTACGATTGGCCACCGACGAGCTCTACGGGCGTTTCTCACGCCGCCAGCGCATCCCCGAGATTCTCCGGTTGCTCCGGGCCATCCGAAACCAGTTCCCCGGTGAGCACCTGATCATCATCTGGGACAAACTGGAGCTCTCACACCTCAAACCCCACTGCCATGGCCATGGCCGCCGTACCGGTCTTCAAAGAGACGTACAACCGACGGGCAAGACAGCCGGGTCGAACACCCGAGAATGGGCAGGAGACCTCATCGCAGGCACCTGACCAGGCGATATTCAAGTGGGCCCGGCAGGACTTGAACCTCCAACCAACGGATCACGAGTCTGAGAAGGAGGGTTCCGATCACAAGGGGAAAGACCCCGAAAAAGGGCTGTGAGCAGGGATTTTACCTCCTCGTACTCTCCCCTCGTCTCCCGACCGTTCTTGTCCTCTGACGGACAAGATACGGACAAGACACGGGTACGTGGCTCATCCCGACGATGGTCAGGGCTATGCCGGTTGGCGAAAGTCGACCACCAGCTCCAAGCCCAGCCCTTCGGCGGCTCGATGGAGAGTATCCAGGCTCGGAGTGACTCCGCCGGCTTCGAGACGGGCCACGGTTGGCTGGGTGGTCCCCATCCGCTCCGCCAGCTCGGCCTGGGTCAGGCCGAGGCGTTCCCGTTCGGCCCGCACTCGTGCCCCCAACTCGAAGGCTTCCTTCGCTTCCGCATAGCCGGCTCTGCGCACATGCGTGTCGTCCCGAGCCGACTTGATCTGCTCCCAGGTCTTTCGATCACTCATTTGTGTCCTCCAACGTATGTCCCTCGCCGATGCATTTCTCCATCGCCCGTCTTGCCCGTTCGACCTCCGCGGTCTCGCGTTGTCGGTGCTTGCGGAACACGGTGAGCAGGATGATCCGGCGACCGGTGGCGATGTAGTAGCTGATCCGTACTGCCTCGCCCGACGGCCCGAGGAAGAAGCGAAGCTCTCTCAGCTTGCCGCCCAGGTGCCTCGTATAGGGCTCGCCCAGATTCACTCCTCGCTCGGCCAGAAGGTCGATGTGGAACTCGACCCGACCGAAGTGATCGTCCGGTAGTGCATCGATCCACTCCGCCACCTCCGGCTCCAACTCGACGGTACCCCAGGCCACTCATCCAGCTTGACATACCACAGATGATATATCAAGGACCTCGGAAACACTCTTGTGGCGGTCGAACCTAAGCACACCCGACAGGCGAGCAATCAAGAACCGGCCGTTTCCAGCTATGGCAACGTTGAGTAGTATCGAATCCCGGATGAGTGACACCGACCCCGTCGAAGAGCTGCGCCGGCAGTATCCCCCCATCCTCACCACCGCCCACGTGGCCGAGATGATGCACTGCACGATCGGTGACGTCCGCGACAAGGTCCACCGAAAGGAACTCCGGGCGATGCGCTGGGGGCACCAGTTTCGGTTCTTCCGGGACGAGGTGATCGCCACCCTTCTCGCCGGCCAGGATCAGACCTCGGAGGATGATCTCGACCGACATCCTGATGAGGACGAGGCGTGACCGACAGCATCGACTACGACCGCTGGTACCCCGAGGTGCCGCCGGTGATGGACTCGAAGCAGCTGGCCGAGCTGTTGCACACCAACGAACAGATCATCCGTGCCTGGGTACGGGAAGGGATCATCCCGGCTCATCGCAAACCGGGCGGACGCAAGTTCACGTTCCTCCGCCACGAGATCTTCGACTGGCTCATCAGCAACCGTTACCAGCCCGAAGATGAATGAAGAGACGGCCGATGCAACACGCCCGTCAACCCCGAGCACAACATGTCGATCAGCAGCATGCGGCGATGGGGGCGTTACGCACTGAGATTGACTGATACGCGACCTAGGCGTTGCCTTTTGGGTATCTCAATAGAGTGACCGGAGTGGAACGCTCGACGCATCCCTTTCGTTCCAACTCGTGGCGGATGAGACGGATTGGCTCCTTGGCGCTTGTTGGATTCGTTCTGCTGCTCGCCGGCTGCACAGAGACGCTTTCGCCACGTGAGACCAATGGAACGGACGTCTCGGCGACCTCCGCAGCTTCTTCCACGAACGTGACCGCGACAACGGTTGCGAGTCCGCCATCCATTGAAGGTCAGGACGATCCGCCCGAGTCACCGACTTCACATCTTCAACCGACTGCGATGCCGACGCCGAAGACGCTAACCGCCAGGTGATCCAGGCATTCGTAACCGCCTACAACAATCGTGATGAGGACCACTTGCTGAGCTTGTGTCAGACACGGTCAACATCGACGATCTGATCGGGATACCTCACCTCGGACAGGACACCTGGACAGAAGTCAGCGAATGGGCGGACCAGGGCTGGACCGTTGAGGACCAGTTCGAACTCACCCGCCTGGTGATGTACGGCGGCGGCTCGATCTTCGAAATGAACCGGAGCAACGGCGTCCTACGCACCAACGGGATCGAGAAGCTCCACCACCAAGGGAAGACCCACAGCTCCAACTGCGTGATCTCTCGTTTGGTCCTCTACTCGCCTTTCGGCCATGGAGCATTGGAATGTCGCTTCTGGGACGTTTTCGCGGACGAACTAGCGGATGGAACCGATCAGTCGCATAGGCGACCCCACGTTTGCTCGGAGTAGCACGAGCCACACCTCGGCCAACGTGATGCCCGTTACCCCACGCAGGAAGTGCCGTTTTGTGCGTACGTGACGTCTGAGCGTTAGCGCGCCCGATCTGGTGGTTTGTGCGTTCCGCACTCAGGTCGGGATGACGGAGGGTGACATACATGCCACGCAATATCCTCGCGGCGGTATGCCAGATCCTCCGCGCTGGTCTCGTTGACAGCCCGGGGGGAGGTGGCATAGTTATTCAGGATGAGGATCCCGGCCGTGGTTGTGTGGCGCCTGCGGGGCTGCTGGTCGGGCCTCTCCAGGCGACGTATGGGCGAGGGACGGCCGTACTCATCCTGGGTGACGTAACCGGCCCGCCGTTGATCAGGACATCGGTTCGAGTGATGAAGCGATCCCTTCTAGGCATTCTGGCCATCCTGTTTGCGACGGGGTGCGGTGACGCGGCGGAAACGCCGGCGCCTGCGCCGACAAGCGAAACGACGACCACGACAACCATCGGGTCGGTCGTCGGTCCTTCGACGACTCGACCACCCGAGACGACTTTTCCGATCGAAGTGGTGCGCATCGCCGAGGCAAACGGGTTGCCTCCCGAGGAGGCGGAGGCGATCCTCCACCGCCAGCAGCAACAAGGTGATGCGCTCATTCGGCTCCATGAGTTGGTCGGGGAGGGAGTGATCGTCGACGCCGCGTTCCACGAGGACTTCCGACGGGCCGACGAACTGACCGTGTTCGTGGTCGACGAGCAAGCCGTGGCAATGGTAGGGGATCGAATCATCGAGGCCGGTCTCGACCCGGCCAAGACGACGGTAGAGGTGGCACCCGAGCAGCAGCCAGAAGGCCCATGGGACTGGCTGAAGAGCGAACCCTATGCCCGACACGACTGGCTCGGGTCGCCGGGCCCTCACATCTTCGGGGCCTGGCAGCTGGTCGAAAGCAACGATGTCCCACCAGAGATTCCATTGGTGGCGGCTTTCGTCCCCGCGAGATGGAGTCTGGAGCCGTGTTCGGTCTGGATGGGCCGCTCCTTCTCATCGGCGAAGGGAAACGTCACTCTCACCGTCGACCGGGAGAATCTGCATTGCGAAGACGCCACCGACACCGTGGAGCAAGTGCTTCTCAAAGTGATAGAGGACAACGGAGGCGAATTCGCCATCAGCTTCGAGGAGGAACGGATGATGTGGGCCGGGTCGGTCGGTGGTGACGTCGTGTGGCAGCTGGACGAATCCATCAATGGCTGGGCTCCCGGCTATCCGCCACAACGGTCCAAGGTCTACGACGCCTGGCGGCAGTCCCCCGGACCGGCGATGGAAGGCATCTGGCAGCTACAGGAGGTAGGTGGCAAGGATCCCGCCGCTCCCGTATCCTTGTTTGTGGGCGTTTCCACCCTCGGATTCGAGGGTCAATGCAACGCCATGGAAGGACTCTTCGCCCTGTCTGCCGATCACCGGCTGGCGACGAACCTCTACCGCACGGCCATGGGTTGCGGCGACCCCACCGAAGAGGTGGAGGAACAGATACACAGAGTCCTGTCCCAGCACCGCGCCACATTGCAAGTCTCGGTCGAAGGCGAGACGATGA
>CAZTXD010000142.1:7981-9171 GCA_964617995.1 uncultured Acidimicrobiaceae bacterium | reverse complement strand
AGCAGAGGCCGCGGCTCCAGAGAACCCGTCGAGGTCTACGGGCGGAGCCCGGGACGCGAAGCGCCCGACATCTTCCCCCGGGGTCGATCGGCCTTCCTCCGTCACTGGGTTCGCAACCAGACCACGAGAGGAAGGATCGAATCGACATGACCACCCCCCGCATCCGCACCAACCTCGCCTGGCTCGTCGTCCTCATCGTCTCGCTGACGATGGTCGTGCCCGTCGCCACCGACCATGCCCAGGCCGCTCCCGAGGACCAGCCTGCCGCCGCGGCGGCAGCCGCAGCCTGGATCGCGGCCGAACTCGACGAACCCGAGCCGAGCTTCGACCTCTTCGGGCGGACCGCCGCCCGCACCGACGTCCTCTTCGCCCTCGCCTCCGCCGGTTCCCAGCAGGGCTCCAGCCGTCAGGCGCTGGCCGAGCTGGCCGAAGGCGCCGCCGTCTACATCGGTGAGCCGGAAGTCATCAGCACCGGAGCCCTCGCCAAGGTGCTCCTGGCCGTGTTGATCAACCGTGGGGACCCGGCCGCCTTCGTGGAGGGACGCGACCTGGAAGCAGAGCTGCGATCAGCCATCGGTGCCGACGGCAGGTTCGCCGACGACGTGTTCAACCACTCCCTGGCGATGCTGGCACTGGGCGCCACATCCGCCGGGATCCCACCGGCGGCCGGGGAGTGGCTCGTGGGTGAGCAGAACCCCGACGGGTCGTGGTCCAACCCGTTCGCTCCCGGAGAAGCAGACCTCGACTCCACGGCCCTCGCTCTCCAGGCTCTCCTCGCCGCCGGTCTCGCCGGCCCGGCAGCCGACGGCGCAGCCTTCCTCGTCGGGACCCAGAACGAAGACGGGTCGTGGCCCAACCCGTTCGGAGAGCCCAACACCAACACCGCCGGCCTCGCCGGCCAGGCGCTGCGCGCCGCCGGCGAGATCGAGGCCGCCGACCGGGCAGCGGACTTCGTGATGTCCCTCCAGACCGACACCGGAGGCATCCGGTTCGTGGCGTCCGACGAGGAGCCCAACGGGTTCGCGACTCTCCAGGGGGTGCTCGCGCTGGGCGGACCTGCCTACCACGAATTGGAGATCGACCCGTTCGCCGACGTCGCCTGGTCCCACGCGTTCGCCCGCGAGATCGACTGGTTGGCCGACGGCGGCGTCACCCGCGGCTGCGACCCCGCCGGCGACTCCTTCTGCCCC
>CAZTXD010000142.1:0-7881 GCA_964617995.1 uncultured Acidimicrobiaceae bacterium | reverse complement strand
AAGACCCCGTCACACGCGGGCAGATGGCCGCCTTCCTCTACCGGGCTCTGGCCGGCTGATCGCCGGAAGGAGCGGAGTGAAGCGGTGACCATGCCGAGATGGGTAGCGATGGCCCTGGCAGCCGCCGTCGTGGCCCTGCCCGGAGCGGCTATGGCGGAGCCATGCCCGCCGGGAGAGGGGGTGACCGTGGTCGTCGACTTCGGCGACCTCGGGGGCGGAGTCGTCACCGGGTGCGCGGTGGGAGCGACGACCGGGTTCGAGGCGCTGTCGGCCGCCGGGTTCGAAGTGGCCCGGGTGCAGCAGAGCCCATCGTTCGTGTGCCGCATAGACGGCCGTCCCGACGCCGACTCCGAGGACTGCGTCGACGTGCCTCCGGCCTCGGCCTTCTGGTCGTACTGGACCGCCGAGCTGGGCGGCGACTGGCGGCTGAGCCAGACCGGGGCCGGATCCGCCATCGCCGGCGACGTCGAAGGCTGGGCCTTCGCCTCCGGCACCACCGCACCCCCGGCTCACCCAGTCCCGGCGGCCCCCACCACCACCACGACCACCACGACCACGACGACCACGACGACGACCACCACCACCACGACCACCACTCGGGTCTCCACCACCGCCGAACCCGAGCCGACAACCACGACGACGATCACGACCACCACCACGAGCCCCACCACCACGACGGCCCCTACGACCACCACCGCGCCGTCTTCGACGTCCACCACCATCGGCGGCGCACCGGAGGCATCGTCCTCACCCGACGACGCGGGACCGGTCGGGTTCGTTCTGGGGGCAGCGGCGGTTGCGGGTGTTGCCACGGCCGCCGTGCTGGTGGCTAGGCGCCGCTCCGGGATGGGCTCGTGAGAGAGAGGCTGCCCCGCCCGCTCCATGCCGGCGCCTGGTGGCTGTGGGCCTCCGGCCTGGCCGTGGCTGCAGCTCAGACCAATCACCCGCTGGTGCTGGCCCTCGTCATCGGCGTCGCCTCGTTGGTGGTGGCTGCCCGACGCCCCGGCTCGGAGTGGGCAGGAGGCTACCGGGCCTACCTGATGGTGGCCCTGGTCGTGATCGTCGTGCGGATGACCTTCCGGGTGGTGCTGGGAGGCGACTACGGGACGACCGTGCTGGTGTCCTTGCCCCGCCTGCCCCTGCCCGAGTGGGCGGGTGGCACCGCCCTCGGTGGCCCCATCACCGCCGAGGAGGCGCTCGCCGGCCTCTACGACGGGTTGCGGCTGGCGGCCATGGTCATATGCGTCGGAGCGGCCAACACCCTGGCCGATCCCCGCCGTCTTCTCCGCTCCTTCCCCCGGGCGCTGGGAGACATCGCCACGGCGGTGGTCGTGGCGCTGTCACTGGCTCCCCAGCTCGTGGAGACCGTGTACCGGGTCCGGCGAGCACGGCGCCTCCGCGACGAGACCGGCCGAGGACGGAGCGGACTGCGTGCCCTGCTGGTACCGGTGCTCGAGGACACGCTGGCACGGTCGATGGCTCTGGCCGCCTCGATGGACTCCCGCGGATACGGCCGCACCGCGGTGGCCGCGGAGACCCGGCCGGCACCCGCCTCGATGGCCTGGCTGGGTCTGGGGGCCACCACCGGCGCCATGTTCTGGCTGCTCGCCGCCGGCACCTCGATGGCGGGCGCGGTGGTGGTAGGCACGGGCGGCCTCGCCCTCACGACCGCGACCCTGGCGCGGCGGGGAAGAGGCTCCCGCCGAACCCGGTACCGGCCGGAGCCGTGGAGGGCGACCGAATGGCTCGTGTCGGTGTCGGGCTTGACCGCCGCCGTCGCCGTGGCGGTAGCCGGGGTCGTGACACCGGCCGCAATCGTGGCCGTGCTCGAGCCCCTCTCGTGGCCGGCGGCCGATCCGGTGCTGCTCGCGGCCGTCTCCGTCGCGGCTCTCCCGGCGTGGATGGCGCCGCCTCTCACCCGATCAGACCCGAAGGCGATGCGACCGGTGGGGACGGTGGCGTCATGATTCGCTTCGACCGCGTCTCGTTCACCTACCACGGTGCGGATCGACCCGCCCTGGCCGGAGTCGACATGGAGATAGCCCCCGGCGAGCTGGCCCTGGTGGTGGGGCCGACGGGCTCGGGGAAGTCGACGCTGCTGCGGACGGTCAACGGCCTCGTTCCCCGCTTCAGCGGAGGAACCCTGTCGGGCCGGGTCGTGACGGCCGGCCGGGACACATCCGAGCTTCCCGTGCGGGAGCTGGCCGACGTCGTCGGCTTCGTCGCCCAGGATCCCGCCAGCGGGTTCGTCACCGAAACCGTCGAATCGGAGCTCGCCTACACGATGGAGCAGCTCGGGCTCGAGCCGCAGGTGATGCGCAAGCGGGTCGAGGAGGTGCTGGACCTGCTCGGGTTGGCGCCACTCCGCTCCCGGCGGCTGGCCGACCTATCCGGTGGCGAGGCGCAGAGGGTGGCGATCGGCTCGGTGCTCACCGCTCACCCGCCGGTGATGGTCCTGGACGAACCCACATCTGCCCTCGACCCCACCGCCGCCGAGGAGGTGCTGGCATCGATCACCCGTCTGGTCCACGACCTGGGCACGACCGTGCTGATGGTCGAGCACCGTCTCGAACGGGTCGTGCAGTACGCCGACTCGGTGGTGCATCTCGACTCCGGCGGGAACGCCACCAAGGGCGACCCCGCCGTGATGATGGAGACCTCCACCGTCGCTCCCCCGGTGGTCGATCTCGGGCGCCTGGCCGGGTGGTCTCCGCTGCCGCTCACCATCCGCGATGCCCGGGCGCGGGTCGTCGACCTCCGAACCCGGCTCGTACCGGTCACCGCCGGGAGTGGCAGCACCGCCACCGAGAAGCTCGTCGAGGTGGAGGGCCTCTCGGTCATGTACGGGTCGGTCGTCGCCGTTCGCCGGGTCCACCTGACGGCCGCCTCGGGAGAGGTCGTGGCGGTGATGGGCCGCAACGGATCGGGAAAGTCCTCCCTGCTGTGGGCCATGCAGGGAACGGGCCGCCGTTTTGGAGGGAAGGTGCTGGTGGCCGGTCGGGATCCCTCCGACCTCGACCCGGGACGGGCCCGGGGCGTGGTGACCCTCGTACCCCACTCGCCCGGCGACCTGCTCTTCATGGAGTCGGTCGAGGCCGAGTGCCGGCGCGCCGACGAAGCCGCCGGGGTCCCGGGGGCCAGGTGCGCCGACCTGGCCGAACGGCTCCTCGGCCCGATCGACATGACCCGGCACCCGTCGGACCTCTCCGAAGGCGAGAAGCTGGGCCTCGTCCTCGCCATCCAGCTCACCGCGGGCCCCACCCTCGTCCTCCTGGACGAGCCGACGCGGGGACTCGACTACGCCGCCAAGAGACGGCTGGGAAGCACCCTCGGTGACCTCGCCGCATCCGGTAGCTCCGTCGTGGTCGCCACCCACGACGTGGAGTTCGTGGCCGAGGTGGCGGATCGGGTCGTGGTGATGGCCGAGGGCGAGATCGTGGCCGACGGGCCCACGGCCAGCGTGGTCGTGGCATCACCGACTTTCGCTCCCCAGGTGGCCAAGATCCTCGGCCCCGGACCGTGGCTGACGGTGACGGATGTGGCGGCGGCCATGGAGCCGGCGTGAACACCTCGAGTGAACGCAGGTCGCATCCGCTGCGGATCGCACTCCGGCCCGGCATCACCCTCGTCCTGGCCGCAGCCGCCAGCCTGCTGGCCTTCGCCTGGCCCCTCTTCACCTCCGCCGGCAGCGCCTTCGCCCAGACCGACGTCGCCCCGCTCCTGTTCGCTCTGATCCTTCCCCTGGTGGGAGCAGTGGCGGTCGCCGAGGTCGCCGGAGGGGGCCTCGATGCCAAGACGGTGGCGATGCTGGGGGTGCTGTCGGCTCTGGGAGCGGCCCTCCGGCCGCTCGGGGCGGGAACGGGTGGGGTGGAACTCGTCTTCTTCCTCATCGTCCTCGGGGGCCGCGTCTTCGGACCAGGATTCGGCTTCCTGCTCGGATCCACCACCCTGTTCGTGTCGGCCCTGATAACCGCCGGGGTGGGCCCGTGGCTCCCCTACCAGATGCTGGGAGCAGCCTGGGTGGGGCTGGGAGCCGGGCTGCTTCCCCCGGCCCGTGGCCGGGTCGAGCTGGCCCTGGTGGCGGCGTACGGCGCCGTCGCCTCGATCGTCTTCGGGCTCCTCATGAACCTGTCCTTCTGGCCCTTCCTGCTCGGTGCCGACACGGCCCTGTCCTTCGTGGCCGGCGACCCGATCGTCGACAACCTCCGCCGGTTCGGGACCTTCAGCGTGGTGACCTCCCTGGGATGGGACGTGGGACGGGCCATCACAACCGCGGTGATGGTGGTCTTGTTAGGGGGATTGGTCCTGAGGGCGCTGCGCCGGACGGCGCGACGGGCGGCGTTCGATGCGCCGGCCGCCTTCGATCAGCCCAGCGCCACGTAGCGGGCCTCTTCGATACCCTCCAGGCGGCGCAGCTCCGCCAGCTGGCCCTCTGTGAGGGGATCGTCCAGGTTGAGGCCCATCATCGCCGCGTCTCCGCTTCCCGGGGCCCGGCCCACCACCATGTTGGCGATGTTCACCCCCAGGTCCCCAAGGAACGAGCCCAGACGCCCGATGACCCCGGGAACGTCGGCGTTGCGCACGATCAGCATTCTCTCCGAGACCGGCAGCTCCACGTCGTGGCCCATGATCTCCACCAGCGTCGGCCCTTTGCGTGATCGGGTGGCCGACACCGACACCTCCCGCCCACCGACGACCCCCCGCACTCCGATCACCGACTGATAGTCCTCGGCGACATCGGACGACTCTTGGTCGACTGCCATACCGTGCTGCTCGGCCACCGCCGGGGCATTGACGTAGGTGATCGTCCGCGACGTGACCGCCGTGAGCGCCCCTTTCAGCACCGCCAGCGACACCGGCCGCACCTCCCCCGCTCCGACGCGACCCGCCACCCGCACGATCAGCCGCTCCGGGAGGCCCCCGGCCAACGACGTGAACACCCGGCCCAGATGCTCGGCCACCGGCAGGAACCCGGCCACCTCTTCGGGGACCGACGAGCCGAGGTCGACGTTGACCGCCGAGAGCACCAGCTCTCCTCGCAGGGCGGCGGCGACCGCCTCGGCCACGTCGATACCGGCCTTGTCCTGGGCCTCGGCCGTGGAGGCCCCCAGATGGGGCGTCATGACGACGCCGTCCAGCTCGAACAGAGGCGACTCCACCAGCGGCTCCGACGCGTACACATCGAGAGCGGCGCCTGCCACCCTCCCGTCCCGGATCGCCTCGGCCAGGGCATCCTCGTCGATGATCCCGCCGCGGGCGGCGTTGATCATCCGCACGCCCGGTTTCACCTTCGACAGGGCTTCCTTTCCGATCAAGCCGGCGGTGTCGGGTGTGAACGGCAGATGGATGCTGATGAAGTCGGAGTCGGCCAGGAGCGTGTCCAGATCCACCATCTCCACGCCCAGCCGGCGCCCCCGCTCCTCGGAGACGTAAGGGTCGTAGGCGGTCAGGTGCATCCCGAAGGACAGGGCCCGCTGGGCAACGAGAGTGCCGATGCGTCCCAGGCCCACCACCCCCAGGATCTTTCCGTGGAGCTCGACACCTTCGAAGCTCGAACGGTCCCACACCCCCGAGCGGAGGGTGACGTCGGCGCGGGGAATGTTGCGGGCCTGCGCCAGCATCAAACCGAGCGTGTGCTCGGCCGCCGAGATGATGTTGGCCTGGGGGGCGTTGACCACCACGATCCCCGCCTCGGTGGCGGCCCCGACGTCGATGTTGTCGACCCCGATACCCGCCCGGCCGATGACGCGCAGGCGAGGGGCCGCGGCGATCATCTCGGAGTCGACCTGCGTGGCGGAGCGCACTATCAGGCCCTCGGCGTCGGAGAGCACCCCGAGGAAGCCCTCCCGCTCCGCCCCGATGGCCAGCTCGACCCGGCAGGACGCTCTCAACGTGTCGATTCCCGACTCGGCGATCTTCTCGGCGATCACGACCTTCGGCTGCATAGGGGAATTGTTGCTTCGATGGACGCCGATCGGAAACCGCCGGCGAGGGGTTTAGCCTCCCGCTCAGATGACCGCCCACGCCTTCGACGTCGACACCGCGGTGACCCGCATCGGCGAAGACCGGTTCTCCGGTCACCTCCATGAGCGCTGGACGATCGGCGAGGTGCCCAACGGGGGCTATGCGATGGCGTTGATGCTGCGGGCGAACCAGGAGGTTTCGCGCCATGCCGACCCGCTCACCATCACAGCCCATTTCCTCGCCCCCACCGCGGCCGGCCCCGTTGAAGTGACCACCTTCGTCGACAAGCCGGGGCGCAGCACCACCACCGTCAGCTCGTCGCTCTTCCAGGAGGGACGGCAGCGCATCCGGATGCTGGCCACGCTGGGTGACCTGGATTCCCGCCGGGGACCGACCCGCAGATTCCTGGACCCGCCTTCCCTGGAGGGGCCCTACGAGCAGCGACGTAGCCTGCTGATGCAGCGCTTCCCCGAGAACTTCGAGTTCCGGATACCCGAGTCGGTGGCGGGAGGGGTGGTGGGCGAACCCACCGGATCACCCGAGATGGGCGGCACGATCGCTTTCGCCGACGGACGGGACCCCGACCTCCTGGCCCTGCCGGTGATGGCCGACGGTTTCCCGCCGGTGGCGTTCAACCTCGGGCACGCCGCGTGGACACCGACCCTGGAGCTGACCATCCACCTCTGGAACCACCCCGTCGCCGGTCCGGTCACCGCCTGGATCCGAACCGAGGTGATGGAAGGCGGCTATCACGAGGAGATCGCCACCCTGTGGGATGCCGGGGGAAACGTGGTGGCGCGCAGTCGCCAGCTCGCCGTCATCCTCTGACGGCTCCACCGTGGCGGGGTGTCCGCGTCACACCGCTCCGATCACCTCCCGGCCGAACAGCTCGATGCCGGCCGTGTCGTAGGCGGCATCGGGGCAGCGGATGATCAGATAACCCAGCCCCTCCTCCCGGTAGGGGCGGATCTGCTCGATGATCTTGTCGGGCGGGCCCGAACGTCGCCTGGCCTCGGCGGCGAAACGGTCGAGGCGCTCCTCGTCGGAGACGAGCGGGCGCATCCGGGCGGTCACCTCGTCGAGACGCTGGTGCGCCTCCCTCTCGCTGGGAGCGCACACGACGGTCATGTTCATCGAGCGGGTGATCGCCCCGTATTCGGTGCCTTCGCTTTCGCAGTGGTCGCTCAGGATCCGGGACTTGTGGGCGAAGGTCTCGGGGGTCCCGGCGAAGTTGGTGTAGCGGGCGTGACGAGCGGCGACTCTCAGCGTCACCTTCTCGCCGCCCCCGGCGACCCATATCGGGATGTGGGGATCCTGGAGGGGCTTGGGACGGCAGATGGCGCCGTCGAGCCGGTAGTGGTCGCCGGTGAAATGAGCCTCGTCCTCGGTCCAGAGCCGGCGCAGCACCTCCACCCCTTCCTCCAGTTGCGCCAACCGCACCGAGGCCCGGGGGAACTCGTAGCCGTGGGCCAGGAATTCGTGCTCATACCACCCGGCGCCGATGCCCATCTCGAGGCGGCCGCCCGAGATGACGTCGATGCTGGCGGCGGCATGCGCCAGGTAGGCGGGGGGCCGGTAGCCGTTGCACGTGCACATCTGACCGAGTCTGAGGGTGTCGGTGGCCGCCGCCAGCGCCGCCATGAGCGACCATGCCTCGTAGGTCGGCTCCTGGGTCGCCTCCGGAACGGTGTGGAAGTGGTCGTAGACCCATCCGGATTCGAAGCCGGTGGCTTCGACGGTCTTCGCCACCCCCACCATCGTCTCCCAGTGCTGCTCGGTGGGGATCCCGACCAGGTCGAGAGTCCATCCCTGTGGTATGAAAGCTCCGAAACGCATGCCGACGACCCTAACCGCACCACCCCATCCCGTTTTCGCGCATCGAATGCGCGCGATAGCGCGCATTCGATGCGCGAAAAC
>CAZTXD010000141.1:0-9214 GCA_964617995.1 uncultured Acidimicrobiaceae bacterium | reverse complement strand
GCCGAGTTGATGCAATAGCGCAGACCGGTCGGCTGCGGGCCGTCGGGGAATAGGTGCCCCAGATGTCCTCCGCACCGGGCGCATTTCACCTCGGTGCGTACCATGCCGTAGGAACGGTCATCCTCCTCTTCGATCTTCTCGTCGTCCAGGGCCTCGAAGAAGCTCGGCCAGCCCGAGCCCGACTCGAACTTCGTGTCCGACGAGAACAAGGGCTCGCCGCATCCGGCGCACCTGTAGGTGCCGTCCCGGTGCTCGTCCCAGTAGCGTCCGGTGAAGGCCTGCTCGGTCCCGGCCCGACGCAGCACTTGATACTGCTCCGGGTCGAGCCGTTCACGCCACTCGGCCTCCGTGGTCGGCAAGTCACTCATTTCGATCACCTCCGTGTTGTTCAACCCGCCACCGACAGCTGACGTTCCAGCCGATCGAGAAACACTCCATAAACGGGGTTCAGCTTCGTGCGGGCAGTCTCGGTGTCGAACCACTCCACGCGATCTATCTCCGGGAAGGTGACCTCCTTGCCTCTCAGCGACATCGTGAACTCTCCCGGTACCAGCGCCCCGGGGTCGTATTCGCCCGGAGCAGCCCACCCGATCACCGTCTTCCCGGAGCGGAGGCGAACCTCGCCCAGGTCCAGCCATGGGTCGGCAGGAGGGTCCCATCCCGTCTCCTCGCGGAACTCCCTGCGCGCCGCCTCCATGGGAGCTTCGTCGTCGTCGATTAGCCCCTTGATGAGTGACCAGGCGCCCGCGTCCTTCCGGGCCCAGAAAGGACCTCCGGGATGGGCGATGAGCACCTCGAGCCGGGGATCGTTTCGATAGGGGAGCACCCCTGCTGATCTCATGGGAGACCAGGGTAGGTAGCCTGCGACCCGTGGAGCTGCACCCGGACGTCCAGCGAACCCGGTATCTTCCGGCGGTGTCAGGAGAAGGCTTCGAGCTGGGGCCGAGGGAACCACTGGCCGTCGGTCTGCGCCGCATCAGCGTGGAACAGTGCGACCTGGCCCTCGACGGCCTGAGGGGCCCGACCACCGACATCGCCGCCGGAATCCACGAGGCACGCAAGGCGATGAAGCGGATACGGGCGATACTGCGCCTGGTGCGACCCCGTCTCGGTGATCGCATCTACCGGTTCGAGAATCGCACCCTCAGGGACACCGCTCGTCTCGTGGCTCCGGTTCGGGACGCCATCGTCACCGTCGAGACCGTGACGACCCTTGCGTCGCGCTTCGACGGTGCGCTGGGAGATCACACCTTCCATGCGCTCGGCGAGCGTCTCGAATCGAGGGCCAGCCGCATCCGCAAGTCGCTTCTCGAAGAAGGGGACGCCGTCGACCGGGTCATCACGATCCTCGAGCGGACCCGGTCGCGGTTCGCCGGTTGGGCCGTCGAGGAGGCTGAGGGTCGTGCCTACGGGTCGTCGATCCCGGATCGCTTCCGATCCGTGGGGATGGGTCTCACCGACACCTATCGCCGCGGGCGCCAGGAGATGAGGCAGGCGTACGCCTCTCCTTCCACGGCTCGCTTTCATCTGTGGAGGAAGCGAGTCAAGTACCTGCGACACCAGTTGGAGGTTCTCGAGCCACTGTGGCCCGAAGTGATCGGTGGAGCCGCCCGGGCCTCGAGCCGGCTCGGGGACCTGCTGGGCGACGAGCACGACCTGGCGGATCTCCTCTCCTTGCTGGCCGTCGACCCCGATCTCTGTCGGGATCCGGTGGAGCGGTCGCTCCTGGCCGCTCTCGCTCAGCACCGCCGGGCCGAGCTGCGGGCGTCGGCAGCCATCGTCGGATCGAAGGTCTACGCCGAGAAGCCGAGCCGGTTTGCTCGCAGGGTGGAGGCCTACTGGGACGCCTCCTGGCTTCCGGCCGATGTGGGCCTCGACATCGAGGTGTGATCCCGACTACCACCAGGTCGGCGACTCCCGATACCCTCGCTGAACGTGAATCGAGTCCTCGAGGATCCCTCCGCGGGCGGCCTGCGCGGCCGCGGCCTTGCTCTGATTCGCCGCCAGCTCTCCCTCGCTCCCCGTCAGTTCGCTCTGGGCGGATTGGGGACGGTGTTGTTCGCAGTGGCGACGGTCGCGTCTTCCTTCGTCCTGGGTTGGGTCACCGACGCGGTGTTGCTGCCGGCGGTGCGGGAAGGGCAGGTGGCCCTATCGACGCTGGTCGGGGCCGGGCTCGCCGTCCTCGGGGTGTCCACGGCCCGGGGCGTAGGCATCACCGGGCGGCGGATCGGAGCCTACGCCGCCCAGTACCGGATACAGGCCAGGGACCGGATCGCGGTCACCGACCGGTATCTCCAGCTCCCCATCGAATGGCACCGGCGCCACCCGACCGGCCAGCTCCTGTCCAACGCCAACGCCGACGTGGAGTCGGCGGCTTTCATCGCCGCTCCCCTGCCCATGGCCTTCGGAGTCCTGCTGATGCTCGTGATCACGGGGGTGCTGCTCGTAGTCACCGATCCGTTCCTGGCGTTGATCGGCTTCGCGGCGGGGCCCGCCATCGGCATATCGAACTTCCTCTACCAACGGCGCATGCGGGCAGCCGCCGCCACCGCCCAGCGTCTCCGGGCGGAGGTCGCCGAGATAGCGCACGAGTCGTTCGACGCCGCCCTCGTCGTCAAGACCCTGGGCCGCGAGGACGCCGAGGTGGGCCGGTTCGGGGCCCGTTCGGACCTCCTCCGTGACCGCATGGTCGACGTGGGCCGTCTGCGGGCGGCCTTCGATCCGATCATCGAGGCACTCCCCAACATCGCCATCCTGGCGGTGCTTGCGGTCGGGGCGTGGCGCGTGGACCAGGGCTTTCTCACCCCCGGCGACCTGGTGACCTTCGCGTTCCTGTTCCGCTTGGTGGCGCTGCCGATGAGAGTCTTCGGGTGGCTGCTGGGCGAGCTGCCCCGGGCCGTCGTCGGCTGGGATCGGGTCGAGGGCGTTCTCCGCACACGGCAGGAGGTGACCTACGGGAGCGGCCGGCTCGGGGGTGCAGGGGGAGCCGGAGCGACGGCGACGGCCGTCGGGTACCTCTACCCCGAGACGCTGGTCTCGGACCTGGCCGACGCCGACCCCGGCAACGACGCCGGCGACGAATCGGAGCGGCGTGGCATCGAAGCGGTGACCCTGGAGGTGGCCCCGGGGCGGACCGTGGCTCTGGTGGGTCCGACCGGATCGGGAAAGTCCACCGTCGCCCACCTCCTGGTGAGACTCTTCGACCCCGACCGGGGTGACATCCGCCTCGACGGGCGAGGCCTCGTCGACCTGGATCGTGATGAGATCGCCGACAGCGCCGCCCTCGTCTTCCAGGAGCCGTTCCTGTTCGACGACACCGTGCGGGTCAACATCACCCTGGGCGGGGACTACTCCCACGAGGAGGTTCTGGCGGCCGCCCGCGTTGCTCAGGCCGATGGCTTCATCGCCCAGCTCCCCGAGGGTTACGACACCCACGTCGGGGAGCGGGGCGCCGCCCTCTCCGGGGGCCAGCGACAACGCATCGCCCTCGCCCGGGCGCTGGTCCGGCGCCCCCGGTTGCTGGTACTCGACGATGCCACGTCGGCGGTCGACCCTGCGGTGGAGGCCGACATCCTCGAAGGTCTGGCCGAGCTCGAAACGACCGTAGTCATCGTCGCCTACCGCCGTTCGTCGATAGTGCTGGCCGACGAGGTGATCTTCATCGCCGACGGCCGGGTGATGGGCAGAGGCACCCACGAGCGTCTCTACACCGACCTGGCCGAGTACGCCGCCCTGATCGACGCCTACGAGACCGAGGAGGAGGCGTGACGGTGCTGGCGCCCCCCGAATCGTCGCCGGCCCGGCAGGGGGCGTTGAAGACCATTGCCCAGGGCCTGCGGCTCTCGCCTGAGCTCCGGCGGGGGCTCCCGGGAACGATCGCCCTGGCCCTGGTGGCCACCGCCGGGAGGGTGATCGTCCCGATCGCCATCCAGCAGATCATCGACGGCGGGCTGGAGGAGGGCGGCGTGAACATGGGATTCGTCGTCCGCATGACGCTGCTGGCGCTGCTGGCTGTGGTGATGACCGCCGGAGCGACCGGCTGGATGCACCTTCGTCTGGCCAAGGTGTCAGAGACGGCCCTGTCGGGCCTGCGCATACGGGCGTTCCGCCACATCCACGATCTCTCCATGCTCCATCAAGCCTCCGAGCAGCGGGGAGCCCTGGTGTCACGTGTCACGTCCGACGTGGATGAGATCAGCCGGTTCATGCAGTGGGCCGGCCTGATGCTCATCACCAACGCCGGGCAGGCGGTCCTGGCCGTGGTCGTCATGTTCTTCTATTCCCCCTTGCTGGCGGGTGTCGTCATGGCTTCGTTGCCGCTCATCGTCTTGACCATGCGATGGTTCCAGCGCCGCCTCGATCGGGCCTATCTCATCGTGCGGGAGAAGGTGGGCCGTCTCCTGGCCGTTCTGGCGGAGGTGGTGGTGGGGGCGCCGGTCATCCGGGCCTACGGGATCGAGCGGACGGTGCGACTCCGCCTGGGAGTGGCGATCGAGGACCATCGAAGCGCCGGCGTAAAGGCCGGGCTGCTCTCGTCGACGTTCTCGGGGGTGGGGGAGATGCTGTCGGCGATCGTTCTGGCGGCCGTGGTGATGGTGGGGACGGTGCTGGCCGTGAACGGGCTGGTCTCGGTCGGGACCGTCATCGCCTTCCTCTTCTTGGTCCAGTTGTTCATCCAACCCGTTCAGATCCTCGGAGAGGCCGTGAACGAGGCGCAGACTGCGGTGGCGGGGTGGAGGCGCGTCCTCGACATCCTCGACATGGAACCCGACGTGTCGGACCCCGGCCGTGCCGGGGTGTCGTTGCCGGAGTGGCCCCTGGGAGTGACATTCGAGGGGGTCGGGTTCCGCTATCCCCGGCCGGGAGAGACCGCCGGTGGGGCCTCGGGGCATGCGGCCCTCGTCGACGTCGACGTCCGGATCGAGCCGCGACGGAGGGTGGCTGTGGTCGGGGAGACGGGGTCGGGGAAGACGACTTTCGCCAAGCTCCTGACACGCCTCATGGACCCGACCGAGGGGGTGGTGCGCATCGGTGACGTCGACGTTTCCACCGTCCGGTTCGAGTCGCTGCGTGATCGGGTGGTGATGGTTCCCCAGGAGGGGATGCTCTTCTCGGGGACGGTGGCCGACAACGTCCGCATGGGCCGGCCTGAGGCCGGCGACGACGAGATCCTGCGCGCCTTCGAGTCACTGGGTCTCGACGGGTGGCTGGGCGAGCTCGCAGCCGGCCTGGGGACACCTGTGGGAGAGAGGGGCGGCGCCCTCTCGGTGGGAGAGCGTCAACTGGTGACCCTGGTACGGGCCGCCATCGCCGATCCCGATCTGCTCGTGCTCGACGAGGCGACCTCGGCGGTCGACCCCGCCACTGAGGTTCGCATCAACCGGGCGATGGAGGGCCTGACCCGGGATCGCACCGTCGTGACGATCGCTCACCGCCTGGCGACGGCCGAGAAGGCCGACCGGGTGCTCGTCTTCGACAACGGACGAATCGTCCAGGACGGACCCCACCATCGCCT
Organism: uncultured Acidimicrobiaceae bacterium; assembly: GCA_964617995.1. Classification (GTDB taxonomy): domain Bacteria; phylum Actinomycetota; class Acidimicrobiia; order Spongiisociales; family ZC4RG35; genus CAZTXD01. The sequence continues at coordinate 3,699 of CAZTXD010000141.1, read as the reverse complement.
GGTGGAAGAGGGAGGCGTCTATGGGCGGTTGTACGACTCGTGGCGGCGCGGTGCCGCCGTGTGACTCGCCCGGTCCACCCGGACGGGCTCGACCCGCCGCCGAGACTCAGCCGCGGAACCTGCGGCCCGACCGGGCCGCTTCCACGAGGATGCCGGCCGGAGCGAAACGCTCCCCATGCTCGGATGCGAGATCCTCGAGTCTCTCGACGACGAGACCGGCTCCCTGCTCGTCGATCCAGAAGAACGGTCCGCCCCGAAACGGGGGGAAGCCCAGTCCCATCACGGCCCCGACATCACCGTCGGACGCCGACCGCAGGATCTCCTCCTCCAGGCAGCGGGCCGCCTCGTTGATCATCGCCAGGGTCAAGCGTTCCTGGATGGAGCTGCGGGGGAGGCCACCATCGGGACTGACACCAAGATCGACGTACACGCTGTCGTCGACACCGCCCCGCTTTCCGGAGGCATCGTAGGAATAGAAGCCCTTGCGGTTCTTGCGGCCGTGGCGGCCCGCCTCGATGAGACGCCGCATGGTTCCGGGGTCTGCCATCCGCTCTCCGAGGGCGTCGACCAGGATAGAGGCGATCTTGCCCCCCACGTCGAGGCCCACCTCGTCGGCCAGCCGTAGGGGACCGACCGGGAAGCCCCACGTCTCCAAGGCAGCGTCGACGTCCTCGACCCGGGCACCCTCCGCCAGGAGCTGGAGCGCCTCGGCGGAGTAGGGACCGAGGATGCGGGTGGTGTAGAAGCCCGGTCCGTCGGCGACGACGATCACCGTCTTCCCCTGGCGCCTGCCGAACGCCACGGCCGTGGCCTCTGCCCAACCGGCCGTCTCGCCCGTCACCACGACCTCCAGCAAGGGCATCTTCTCCACCGGGGAGAAATAGTGCATTCCCAGGACGGTCTCGGGACGATCGGAGGCCGAGGCGATTGCGGAGATCGGGATAGACGACGTGTTGGAGGCGAACACCGTCCGGGGGTTGACGAGCCCCTCCACCTCGCGGAGGACGCTCTGCTTCAGGTCCAGATCCTCGAACACGGCCTCGATCACGAGGTCGGCGTCGGCGAACCCCCGCCAGTGGGTCGCACCGGTCACGCGGAGCTGGGCTCGTTCGGCGTCGAACGGGCGCATCCGGCGGCGTTCCACCCGTTCTGTCAGCACCCGGGACACGTAGGACTTGGCTCGGGCAACACCGGCGACGTCCACCTCCTTGACCCTGACGGTGACGCCGGCGTTCAGAGTCGACACAGTGGCGATGCCGCCACCCATCAGACCGCCGCCCACGACAGCCAGCTTCTCCACCGGTCGCGCCCGATCGTCGGTGGGTCCTCCCCGGGTGGCGAAGAAGATCGACCGCAAGGCCCTCGACTCAGGGGACACGACCAGGTCGGCGAAGTGCCGGGCCTCGGCGGCGAGGCCGGCGGCGAAACCGTTCTCGAGACCCGTTCGTACCGCCTCGAGGGCCCGCTCGGGAGCGGGATAGTGGCCCTTGGTCCGTGCCAGCAGGCGGCGCCGTGCCTGCCCGAATAGCACGGCACGGCCCAGCGGGTTCTTCTCGAGTGCCAGTTCCTGGAGACGTTCCGGGAGGCGGCCGCGGGGGCCGGCGCCTCCACCCTCCCCGATGGCGGCGAGCGCAGTTCGCCGGGCAGCCTCCTGGAGCGTGGCCGAGGGGACGACCTCGTCGACCAGCCCTATCCGGGCGGAGCGATCGGCGTCGACGCTCCGTCCGGTCAGGATCAGATCGAGTGCAGCCGTCACTCCGACGAGACGAGGAAGACGCTGCGTCCCGCCTGCGGCCGGGATGACCCCGAGCTGGACCTCGGGCTGGCCCAGCTTCGTGGCGGGGTGGTCCGAGGCGAGACGATGGGAGCACGCCAGGGCGATCTCGCATCCGGCACCGAGGCAGGCGCCGTGGATGGCGGCCACGACGGGCTTTCCCCTGGTGGTGTGGAGGCGCTCCAGGCGCGAGAGGAGCTGGTGGGCCCGGCGGATGCCTTCGGTGGCGGTTGCGACGGTCAGTTCCGAGAACCACTTGATGTTGGCTCCGGCCATGAACCCGTCCGCCTTCCCCGATGTGAGCACGACCGCACGGATCTTCGGGTCGTCCTCGAGGCGAGCAAGGATCGCTTCGAAGTCTTCCATCAACGCGGGGTCGACGGTGTTGAGATCCTCGCCCTCCCGATCGATGGTGACGGTGGCCACTCCTTCCTCGTCGATGTCGAGGCGGAAGTGGGAGAGGGTCTCGCCGGCCTCCATGCGCCTCACCTCTCCAGGATGACGGTGGCGCCGAGCCCGCCGGCAGCGCATTGGGTGATCAATGCGAGTCCGGAGTCCCGGCGGACCAACTCGTTGGCCATGGTCAGCAGTTGCCGGGCGCCGGTTGCTCCGAAGGGGTGGCCCAGGCTGATCGAGCCCCCGTACAGGTTGAGCTTCTCGTCGGGTAGCTCGCCGATGGCTTCGTCCCGTCCGAGGTGGCGGCGTGCGAAATCCGGGGAGGTGAACGCTTCCTTGACGGCCAGCACCTGGGCGGCGAAGGCCTCGTGCAGGTCGATGACGTCGATGTCGGTCAGGCTGAGTCCGGCCCGGTCGAGCGCGGCCGGTGTGGCCATGGCCGGACCGATCAGGAGTTGCCAGCCGGGGTCGACTGCCGCGAACGCATATGACCGCAGGAACGCCTTGGGCGCGTAGCCGAGACGTCGGGCGGTGGTCTCCTCCATGAGGACGAGGGCGGAGGCGCCGTCGGTGAGCGGTGAGGCATTGCCGGCTGTGATCGTTCCGTGGCGGCGGTCGAAGACGGGTCGCAACGAAGCGAGCTTGTCGAGGGTGGTGTCGGATCGAGGGATCGTGTCCCGCTCCACGACCGCGGTGAAGTCCGGTGGAGTTGGGAACGGCATCACCTCCGGTTCGTAGACCCCTTTCTCCCACGCCTCGACGGCCTTTCTGTGCGACTCGAGGGTATATCTGTCCTGGGCGTCACGGTCTATTCCCCAGTACTGCGCCATCCGCTCGGCTCCGTGACCCATGGTCTCACCGGTGGAGCGGTCTGCGATCGCCGGAGGATTGGGGGCCAGATCCGCCGGGCGGAGCCGGGAGAACGCCTTGATGCGGCCTGGTAGATCACCGGCGGCCTGAGCCGCCTGCATGATCGACACGAACTCATCTGAGAACAGGACCGGCGGGCGCGACAACGAGTCGGCTCCCCCTGTGACGACCACCTCCGCATCGCCGAGGAGGATGGCGTTGGCCCCGTCGACGAACGTCTGCGTGCTGGTGGCGCAGGCCCGGGTGAGGCTGTAGGCGTCGACGTCGTCGGGGAGGGGAGACGCCAGCACGATCTCACGGGCGAGGTTGGGTGACGCCACGTCCTGGAGGACCGAGCCGTACACCACCCGGTCCACGTTCGCCGGATCCACGCCGGTGCGGGCCAGCAACTCGGTGACGAGGGCGGCCGACAGCTCCAGCGTGGACACCCCGGCCAGCTCTGTGCCTGCCTTGGCGAAGGGAGTTCGGAGTCCGTCGACGATGGCGACACGCCGTCCGTCGACTTCTCCCGGGCCTGCCATGTCAGCTCCTGAGTTTGACTACGCGCTCAAAGTTTAGCCGGTGTGTCGGGAGACGGGTCTGCCCGGAACCGGCGGGCGGATTCTGGCCGGGGGCCGACGGCCGGCGGCCGAAATCGTCATTGGTCTTGCCATGCGGAG
>CAZTXD010000140.1:0-9237 GCA_964617995.1 uncultured Acidimicrobiaceae bacterium | reverse complement strand
TAACCGTTCCTGCAGAACCAAGGAAGCTGGGAACCGTGGCGCCCGGAAGTGGTCCGACGCGGCCCGGCATCACCGGGCGGGATCTGCACAATCCCACAGTGCGCCTAGGGTGGTAGGCGAGGTCAGCGAAAGGGACCCATGCTGAAACTGTCAGAGAATGCTGCTGCCGCGCTGGAGACCATCCGCCGCAGCGAGGACATCCCCGAGGACCACGACATACGGCTCACCGCCGACCGCCAATCCAGCGGCGACCTGGGCGTGAGGCTGGAGTTCGTCGAGTCCGCCGGCGACGAGGACGCCGTCGCCGCTCAAGCGGGGACCGAGGTCTACGTCGACCCGGAGATCGCCGATCCACTCGCCGACACCGTGATGGACGTCCAGGACAGTGACGAGGGGCTCGCCTTCGTCTTCCGTCCGCAGACACCCGACGGCTGAACGGCAGCTGCCGAACAGAAGCTCAGATCTTCGGGAGCCTGAACCCGGACTTCTCCACCACATGATCACGTGACTCCTCGACGAGGCGTCTCATGGTGCGCCAATCGACGTGGAGCAGCTCGCCGTTGCGCTTCATGAGGCGTCCCGCGATCAGGACCGTATCCACGTTCTTGGTGTCCATCCCCGTCACCACCGCCGCGTACGGGTCGTAGACAGGAGTGACGTTCATGAGGTCCGTGCGAAGCAGCGTGATGTCGGCCTGTTTGCCGGGTGTCAACGTCCCCACCTTCGCCTCCAGACCGTTGGCCTTTGCGCCTTCGAGCGTCGCCCACTCGAGCACGTCCCGAGGCGTGACGGGTGGCTTGCCGGATGAGAAGGCGAGAGAGCGCTGGAGGCCGATCACCGATCGCATCTGGTTGAACATGTCGGAGGGGACGTTGGTCTCCACGTCCACGCTCAGGCTGGGAGGGAGCCCCCGATCGAGGAACTTCTGTATGGGAGGCATCCCGTGACCCATCATCATCTCTACAGGCGAGGCGATCGACACCGTTCCGCCCGTGTCGACGATCATCTGGATCTCGGTGTCGTTCAGGGTCGTGCAGTGGATGTACGTGGTGTCGGGCCCGAGCAGCCCCGCCTCCCCCATTTCCTGGACCTTGGCATCCTGGCCGTAGGTACCGACGCCGACGTGGGCGGTGATCCTCGCGCCCGTCTCGCGCGCCAGCTTCCAGTGGTCCCGTGCCACCTCGAAGTCGGTGAACTCGGGGCCGGGTGCTGCCAGGGCCAGGGTGAGCATCTGGTCCTTGGTGGAGAAGTGCTCGGTGGCGGCCCGCACGAACCAGCTCGGCTGCCGTTCCTCCCACTTACCCCACCAGGGAAACCCGTAAGCGAAAACCGCCCGCATTCCCGAGTCCTCGAGGGCCCGGACGACGGCGTCGGTATGGGCGGGTGATCCCTGGATGTGGGACCAGTCGAGCAGGGTGGTGATTCCGGCGTCGACGGCCCCGAGGGCGGAGACGAGGTTGCCCACGTAGGCGTCCTCGGGGCGGAACGCCGGCGCCAGCTTGTGGAGGACGAAGGAGATGTAACTGGTTCTTCCCTCGAGAGGCACGTCGGTTCCGATGTTGCGCAGGATCCCCTCCCAGATATGGCGATGGGTGTCGACGAACCCGGGAATGACGATCATCCCCGACGCGTCGATCACCTCGGCGTCGGAGGCGGTCTGGCCGGGCCCCACCGCAACGATGCGGTCACCCTCGACGACGACGTTCGCCTCGGGGTGGTCGCCTACGGCGCGGTCTAGGCTGAGGACGGTCCCCCCCTCGATGAGCACGCGACCGTTGCGGACCAGCCTGAAGTCAGTGCCCTGCGGGTAGAGAGAAGGAAGCTCGAGGGCTTGGGGCGGGCGGCTTCCGAGTACCAGACGACGTGCCCTCTTGTAGTTGCGCTTGACCAGTTCCTTGATGTCTCCGACCTGGAAGAGGATCACCCCCACCAGGACGAGCAGCCCGATGATCATGAGTCCGTGCTCGGTGCCCAGACCGAGGAAGGGCAAGACGCTGATGATCAGGGCGAGCAGCAGTGAGGCCACCACTCCCCCGACGAAGGTAGCCCTTCCACCGGTGAGAGCCGCACCACCCAGCACAGCGGCGGTGATGCTGTTGAGGGTGTAGCTGGAGCCGATCTGGGCGTTGCCGACCCCCGACCGGGCCATCACGAAAAACGAGGCCACTGCGGCCAGGAGTCCCGACAGCATCAGAGCCCGGACGCGCACCCAGTTGGTCCGCACGCCGCTCCGCTTGGCGGAGCGGTCGTCGAATCCCACCGAGCGCAACTCGAGTCCCGATCCGCTGGAGTGCAGCCACAGGTCGAGAAGCGCCGCTCCCACCACCACGGCAATGAAGGCCACCGGGACCGGTCCCAGGCTCGTGCGAAGCCACGCCGTGAATTCGCGGTCGATGGTGCCACCGGGAGTGGGACGCAGGGTGAGGGCGATACCGTCGAGGATGCTGAGAGTGGCCAGGGTGGCGATGATCGAGGGGATCTTGACGCCTCTGACCAGACCGGCGTTGACCAGCCCGACGACCAATCCCAGCAGGAGGATGGCCCCGGAACCCAAGAGGACCTGTGTGAATCCGGAGTCGGCGTCGGTGACGAGGAACGAGGCGGTCACCACCCCCAGGCTGATCATGGCCCCCACCGAGAGATCCAGGTAGCCGACCAGCAGGGCGTGGGTTTGGGCGATGGCCACCACCGCCAGGGGTATGGCGAGGATGAGGACGTTCTGGAGGTTGGTGGCATTGACGAACCCTGGAAAGCGGGCACTGGCCACCCAGAGGACCACGCCGATGAGGAGCATCTGAAGTGCCACCGGCATCCACAGCCTCACCCTGACGATCTTGCGCCACTTGTTCTTGTCCCGGGCGTCGCGGAGAACCTTTCGGACCAGCTGCCTGGTCCGGTCGACACGTGAGATCACGGCGTCTCCGACCGGGAGGGGACTTTGGGCATCGCCGCCCCGAAGGGAGACCGCCCGGCTTTGGAGAGCCCGGGACCGCGCACGATGGCCTCCACGATCCGGTGCTCGTCGACCTCGTCTCCGGGGATCTCCTCGATCATCTGACCCCGCGACATGACCAGCACCCGATCACAGAGGCCCGTCAGCTCGATGGGATCGCTCGACTTGACGAGGAGGGCGCTTCCGGCGTCGGTGCGCGCCCTCAACGCGCTGTATATGTCGAACCGGGAGCCGACGTCCACGCCCTGGGTCGGTTCATAGGCGAGGATCACAGCCGGCTCCTTGAGGAAGGTGCGGGAAACCGAGACCTTCTGCTGGTTGCCTCCGGACAGGAACTCGACTGGCTGCTCCAGCGACGGGGTGCGGACTTCGAGCTCGTCGACGAGGCCCGTCACGGCTCGCCGCTCCCGGCGCCGACGCAGGAGACCCAGGACACTGAACTTTCGGAGCGACTGGACCGTGGAATTCACCCTGACACCGAGGACGGGCATCAACGCCTCCTGCTTGCGGTCACCGGGCAGCAGCATGATGCCGGCGCGGACGGCTTCGTGGGTGGATATGAGTGTCAGTTCCTTGCCATCACAGACAACACGACCGGCCCGGGGCGGGACCCTGCCGGCCAGGCAGTCGAACAGTTGCGGCTGACCGTTGCCCTCTGCACCTGCCACTCCCACGATCTCGCCGCTCTGCAGGGTGAAGCTGACCGGACCGAATGACTGGCCCTGCAGGCCCTCCACCACCAGCACATCCCGCTTCTTCCCCGAGCCGGGAGCAGCCGACGGGAACGCTGCCTCGAATGGTCTTCCCACGATGTGCTCCACCAGCTCCGCCTCGGATGTGGATGCGGCGTCGAAGGTGCCCTGGTACCGACCGTCACGGAGGACCGTGATCCGATCGGCGATCTCGAGTATCTCCGGTAGGCGGTGACTGACATAGACCACTCCGATGCCGCGCCGCCGGCAGGCAGCGACGGTGCGGTGGAGTGCTTCCACCTCGTCGGGGCCGAGGGCGGTCGTCGGCTCGTCCAGGAGCAGGACCTTCGGCTCGGAGACCAGCGCCTTGGCGACTTCGAACAGCTGGCGCTCAGCGAGGGTGAGCGACCCGGCGGGGACGTCGGGGAACAGCTCCAGGTCGAGGTCGAATTCGGCCAGCAGCCGTCGCGCCCATCTCTTCCGACGCCAGTAGTGAGGTCGACGATCCGGTGGTGCCGCGAGAAAGAGGTTGTTCTTCACCGGCTCGGCCAGGACCAAAGACGTGTCCTGGTAGGCCATGGCCAGGCCCAGCTTGCGGGCGAGGGCGGGAGAATCCCGCCGGAGGGGTTCGCCCCCGATCCGGACGGTGCCCGAATCGGGGTCGACGAACCCGCTGGCGATCCCGAGGAGAGTCGACTTGCCGGAGCCGTTCTCGCCGACGATGGCGTGCACCTCGCCGGCGCGGCAGTCGAAGGCGACGTCGGTCAGGGCCCGGACCGCCCCGAATTGGCGGGAGATTCCCGCCAGCTCGAGAACCGGCTCCTCACCCGTCGACTCTCCCGGATCACCGTCAGTCATCCGCTCGGGTACATCTGGGCGAGCACCTCTCCCGGCACGAGGGAGGTGTTCGAGACCGTCGGCGTCACCCTGTCGGGGTCACAGTCGTCGGCGGTGACCTCTCGCATGACGTGGGGCACGACGATCTCAGCGTCGATGTCGGCGCCCTTGTGGTGCATCATCGCCGCCGTGACGGCGATCCGGGACTGGAAGTTGCCACCGGCAGAGAAGTAGATCCGGTAGTTCGGATTGTCCCGCTCCGCCCAGTCACAGAACAGGGTCTGCTCGTCGGTGCGCACCGTGATGATGAGATCGTCCAACGAGATCCCGAGCTGATCGTAGGCGTCCAGCGCCGTGTAGAGCCCGTCGGCGTACTCATAGCTGAACCCGGCGAGGTCGGGTTCGGTCGACAGCCATCCGAGCACCGTCTGGAGGGCGAAATCGTTGACCCAGAACGTGTCCGCCGGCTCCGCCACGAGCTCGATCGAATCGTTGAGTGCGGGTATTTCGCAGCGCTGCCATCCCAGTGAGAGGGCGTTGCCGGGAGTCCCACCCATGATGCCTATCTTGCCGGAGCCGACCTCGGAGTTGATGATCTCGGCGAAGCTCTCGCCGAGGCCGCACAGGTCCTCACCCACGATCGTGAGGTAATCCTCGCCCGGGGTCAGTGCTCCGTCCTGATCGGGTAGACCGACCCATCCCGCCGAGTAGGGGATGTAGGGGATGCCGGCCTGGTTGGCCTCCAGGATGGCATCGGCGATGGCCACGCCCTGATCGGGATATCCGATGATGAAGTCGACACCTCTCTGGATCAGGAACCTGATGTCGCCGGCGGCGACGGAGGGATCCTCGTTCCATTGAGCGTCCCGGGACACGATGGTGCCGATCTCCGGATAGGTGAGTGCCTGGAGGATGGCCTCCATATGTGTGACCTGACGCCACACGTTGAGCCTGCCGCCGTCGGCGACGCCCATGACCAGCTCACCGCCCGATCCGGTGTCGCATTCCACGCTGTTCCAACAGTCCAAAGCCGTGGCGATGGTCCCGGCGTCCAGGTCCTGCTCGGCGCGGGCAATCGAGGCGAGGACTATGTCGGGAACGCCCTCCACCGGACCCAAAGCCTTCTCGACCAGCGCCGGGTCGGCATCTGTGCTCTCACCGAACTCGCTCAGGGCTCCCCCGTCACCGTCGGCGGTGGTAGGGGTGGCCTCGGGAGCCGTGGTGGTGGTGTCGTCACCGGCGGTCGTCTCGGTCGGGGCGGTGGTCGGCGCAGGATCGTCTCCGGCTGTGGTCGTGGTCCCGGCGTCGCCTGAGCAGGCAGCCAGGACGAGGACCACAGCGGCCAACAGGGCCGTCATCCTCTTCGTTCTCATTCTTCTCCTCCTGTATCGGGGGTGGTTGTCGTCGGATCTCCGCTGGGTATCGCGGTCTCCTTCTTTCATGGGTCGCCTCCTCCTAGTGCGAGAGTGGTGTCCCGGCGGGAACCCGGCTTGGACCGGTCGCGCAGAACTCTCTCGACTCCTTTGATGATCCGGTCCCCTGAAACGAGCATCCCGCCGATGATGACCAGCCCGAAGACGACGAACTGGAGGGCAGTGGGTAGGCCCATCACCCGCATCATCTGGTTCAGCCCGGCCAGGAAGAAGGCTGCCGCCCACGTGGAGAGCGGGCTGGCCAGTCCTCCCGTGAGTGACGCCCCTCCTATGACGACGGCCGCGATCGGCCCCAGCAGGTAAGGCGCTCCGAAGCTGACGTTGGGGGTGCGAAGGAAGGAAGCCAGCAGGACTCCGGCGATGGCGTAGAGGACGGCGGCCACGACGTAGGCCCCGATTTGATTCAGACTCACCCGCAGGCCCACCACCTCGGAGGCCACCGGGTTCGCTCCGACGACCTGAAACCTCCGGCCGACCTTGGTGTATCTGAAGATGACGATCAGCGCCGCCGTGATGGCCACTCCGATCCAAAAGATCCGGGTGACTCCCAGGAAGCGCGTGGTGGTCCACTCCGAGAGGCCGGGAGGCACCGGGGTCTGGATGGCAACGGTGGCGAAATAGCGGTTGACGATCCCGATGACTATCTGCCCGACCGCCAGGGTGACGATGAGCGCGTTGAGGTTGAGTCCGCCGATCAGGAGCCCGTTGACGAGCCCTATCAAGGCAGCGGCTCCGATCACGGTCAGCGCCGCGACCCATATTCGGTCGTCCGAGGTCTGTCCGACGCCGACCATGAGGATGCCGGCGAGGGTGAAGGTTCCGGGGACGCTGAGGTCGATTCCCCCCGTCATGATCACCAGCATCTGACCCAGGGCGGCGATGGCGAGGAACGTCCCGTAGGGAGCGATCGCCCCCATCGCCGGCCCGGTGAGCGCGGCCGGGGCCCAGACCGCCGCCACGATGACGAGGAGGATCAGCGCCAGGTACACCGGCAGGTAACGCGAGGCCACCACGAAGGACGTGACCATCGAGGAGGGCCGCCTCTCGGCGGTCATCGTTCCGCACCCACCGAGCCCCACACCGGGATGCCGACGCTCGAGGCGACCCGGTGCTGGGCCGCTGCCGCAAGGGTACGGATGCGATCGAGATCGGCGTCGAGGACGCCGTTGCGCATCAAGGGTCGTCCTCCGGCGAAGACCCAGTCGACGTTCGATGTGTCCATCCCCCACACCACCGCTCCAATGGGGTCGTTGACCGGCGCGATGTTGGGCCGGTCGGTGCGGAGCACGACAATGTCGGCCTGCTTTCCCGGTGTGAGCGAACCGGTTGCCTGACCCAGACCGATGGCCACCGCCCCGTCGATCGTGGCCCAGCGGATCACTTCACGGGTACTCATGAGTGCCGGGAGTCCCGCCTTGCCGGACAGCTTGAGATCGAAGATGTTCCCGTGCTGGAGCGAGATAGCGGCTCGCATGGGGGCGAACATGTCTGCGGGTGCCAGCCGCTCGGAGTCGACACCCAGGCCGGGACGGATACCCCGGTCGATGAGCTGTTGCACCGGAGGCTGCCCGAGTCCGTCCGCCATCTCACTGGACGGTGCCAGCGAGACCGCCGTCTTCGATGAGGCGATGGCGTCGAAGTCGGCGCCGCTCAGCCTCGAGCAGTGGACCAGGGTGACGTCGTCGCCCAGCAGCCCCCGCGCGGCCAGCTCGGTGACCACGTCCCGATCGTCGCCGTCGGTTCCGGTGTGGGAGTGGATGCGAAGCCCGAGACGCCGCGCCAAGGCCCAATCTTGGGACAGCCGGTCGAGGTCCTGGCGTTTCGGGCTCGGCAGGCCTGCAGCCATCGTGACCAGACGTGAATCGAGGTCTTCCACCCCCGAGCGCCATCCCCCGGCCGCGCCACCGGTCTCGGTGAGGACGAGCACCGTGCGCAACCCGGCATCGGCATGGGCCTGAAGAGCGGCTTCCCGGTGGCCGCTGTCGACGTCCGACCAGTCCACCACTGTGGTGATTCCGGCTTCCACTGCTGCCGACAAACCGACGAGGGTGGCGGCGTAGACATCGTCGGCGGAGAGACCACGCCCCAATCCGTTGGGGAGAACAGATGTGTCGACGATCCCTCCCAGCCCTCGGAACAGCGAGTGCCAGACATGGCGGTGGGTATCGACGAAACCGGGCATCACGATGGCATCGGCGGCGTCCACCACCTCGGCGTCCCGAACCCGCAGGTTGGCGCCGACCTCGGCGATGGCGTCGTCCTCGATGAGGACATCGGCCTCCCGATGGTTGCCGACATCCCGGTCCATGCTCAGGAGGCAACCGCCCTTGATCAGGACCCTGTTCACGCGGCAGCTCCGCCCAATCCGCCTATAAACACAACTTGTCGATTCCGCCTCAAGATTCAGTGACACTACACAGTCGCGGGGATTTTTGTCGCCCATACGGAGATACCACCCTCGACTGCTCAGCTCTGCTGCACACGGATCAGGAAGTGTGTCTATCCTCTGTGCCCGAGCCGGAGACAGGAGTTGGTGTTGACCGATGTGGAGGACGTGAAGTCGTGAACGCCCATCTCCTGGTAGTCGACGCTCAGCGAGCGCCCGGTTGATGCGTGCCGACCCCTCGTGTCCTGAACCGCTCCGGTGGCAACGGTGAGCCATCATCTGGACGGCATCGGTGACCGATTGCGTCAGGAGCGGGTGAAGGCCGGGCTCAGTCAGCGTGAGCTCGCCCGCCGGCTCGGAGTGTCGCCCAGCCTCATCTCCCAGCTCGAGTCGGGCCAGTCGAACCCGTCGGTGGGGACCCTCTACGCCCTGGTGAGCGAGCTGGACCTGTCGCTCGACCGCGTGATGAGGGGGTCAGACTTCGTCGACAATGGGCCCGGTCCTCCCGGCAATCTCCCCTCGAGCCCGCTCGTACACCCCCATGAGCGCAAGGCCATCGAGCTCGACTCCGGTGTCCGCTGGGAGCAGCTCACGGGGAGCAGCGAGAACGGAATCGACTTCCTGTTCGCGGTCTACGAGGTCGGTGGGGCGTCCACCGTCGACGAGTCGCTGATGCGTCACAACGGCCGCGAATACGGATACGTGATCTCGGGCACGATGGGCGTCCAGATCGGCTTCGAGGAGTACCAGCTCAGCCCTGGCGACGCCATCTCCTTCGACTCCACTCTCCCCCATCGCCTCTTCAACAAGGGCCCCGAGCCCGTCAACGCCATCTGGTTCGTGGTGGGTCGGGGAACCGACGACCTCGCCCACGGCTGACCATCCGTTTTCGCGCATCAAATGCGCGCTATAGCGCGCATTTGATGCGCGAAAACG
>CAZTXD010000139.1:0-9346 GCA_964617995.1 uncultured Acidimicrobiaceae bacterium | reverse complement strand
AGCGCCATCTCGACGAGAGCGGCACCTTCGTCCGGCCGCGAACGGCCGAATCTGCCCGTCGCTATGCGGGATGTGCCTCCCATTGTGCCCTCGTATCTAGTCCAGACCCTTGAGTGCGACACGACGAGCCTGCCGCCACTTCCGGGACCTCAGGGTACAGGATCTCCGGATACGCGCAATGGTGAATACCCCGGGAGATCCCTTCAGGCCTGCAGAAAGGCGGGGCGACAAGAAACCGACTTCATGCCGTCAACCAGCAGCAGCGTTTCCCTCGTGAGGGTGTCTCTCCGCTCTACCTGGTGAGGGAAAACCAGCGCTTTCCCTTGCGACCGGGGAAGTCCTCGCTGATGCTCAAGGGGAGCATGTCCAGGTCGAGCCTGAACGCCGTCAGCGCCTCTACGGCCGTGGGGCCGCTGTTGTCGTTCCATCCGCAGTTCCAAACGGCGTCCTGTATGGGGTTGGGGCAGGCAGGAGGACCGGTCGGATGAGGCTCGCCCGGGCTATGAATCGTGTCGCACTTGTTGCTGTTGCAGTCGAAGAAGATGGTCTCGATCCAGACGGGGACGAACTCGACGACCTTATAGGCGGCACTGGTGCCATTTGTCGGATAGCTGGCGAATCTCGGGACCGCAGCAAAGCGCGGGTGGTTGGCGATGTCTTCGGTGAAGATTGGGCCATCGGTCGCCGCGTTCCAGTTGTCCAGGCAGTTGGCCATCTCGATGTGGGTTTCGCTGGCAACGGCTGTGGGGCACTTGCCGGTGTCGAGGAACTCCCACAGGCCTGTGTGGTCCAGGTTGAGCCCGCGAATGTTGTTTCGGCACTCCACTGACGCGTTGGCCGAGGTCGAGTTGCATTCCAGGCGTCCCTCGGCAGGCGGTATGGGCTCTCCGTCCATGTGGGCAGGTGTCCCCTCAATCATTCCTTTCGTGATTCCGCCCTTGGGTGAACCGGTCTTCACCTCGAGTTCGTTGATGTCCTCTGATCGGTTGGGGCAGGTGCTGTGGTCGTTGACCACCGGATCCGGCGCCAGGTACTCGGTGATACTGTGATCCGAGCCGATGATTATGTTGACCGCGATCCGGTCGTTGGCGGTGCCGTCGGTGCAAGTCGAAGGAGTCCCGAGCTCCGAATTCCCGTAGAGGGCGATGTCCAAATAGCCGAAGTTTCCGTCGGATGGACCGTTGCATGGTGGGATACTCTGAGGTGCCTGGTTGGAATAGAGGCACACGTCGGGTCCTGCCCCACCGAGGGTCAGAGGAATGACCGATGCAGACGTCTCCAAGTCCTGTTTCGCCTCGGCCGCCACGCGGATGGTCATCGAGTCGATGCCGAGTACACGGCCAAAACTCGTACTCACCGTATCTGGTGGCAGCATCACACGCGACTCCTCGAGATTTTCCGTGAAAGAGACACAGTCGGTGGTGGTCGCCACATGGACAAACTTGGCGGGACGGTTGGGATCGGTGCACACACCGACCGACCAGTCCAGAGAGCGTCCAGGAAGGTTACCCGCCACGCGATCCATCGCTTCGGCGGCGCCGTTGTCGACGGAGGCCTGCAACGTGCAGGGACTTGGGCAGGATACGGCTTCCTGCAGGGCCGCCAGGGAGGCGAAGTCCACACCCGACTGTGCTTGCCGGCGCTCACTGAACCCCATACCCCCATCGACCACTATGGCGGCGAAGCCCATGAGGACGAGAAGCGATGCGGCAACGAGGATGAGGGCCGATCCCCTCTCCCTTCGAAGGTGTTTTTCAAGGTGACTCATGGGCAAGGAGCGAGGTCGGAGCCGTCCCAGCCGGTGGCGTCCTGTTCGAGTCGGAACTCGACGGTGGACGTGAGGCTCTTGCCACCAAGCACCCAACTGAACAAGCCGGTGAGCTGCTGAAGGTCGGCAGAAACGGTGAGAGTGGCCGTCTCCCCGGCGTCGTCACCGCCACTGCGGCTGATCTCGGTGATGAAGTCGGGGTTGAGGAGATCGTTGTTACATACGCGGGCCTCGATCTCGGCCGCAGTGGCGTCGACAGTGGCTAGGCGGCCGGCCTCACGAGCAGTGTGTTTGACGTCAAGGTTCTGGGCGAAGGCCCAGCCGAACTCGATCATCCCGAATAGAAGAGCGAACAAGAGAGGGGCGACCAGTGCGAATTCGACGAGGTTCGCACCCCTCTCGTTCCCGTGCCTTTTCGGTCTCGTCATGGTGACCCCTGTACTTCCGTCGATAGCTGCAGCTGGCGGTGGCATACCGCTTGGCTGCTCTATCGACCCGTGGGGCCGAGAACTTGAGTGGCAAATCGAGGTGTTGCCTCGACCCGAAGAAGCGAATCAGCGCGTGAGAGCCGTTGACCGTGTTTGCCCGACTCCGGGGAAGAATTCTTGGATCGACTGCGGCAGCATCTCCAGGTCGAGTTCGAAGGCGGTGACCTGTTCGATCGAACTGCCCAATGCGTTCGAATCCCAGCCGCAGCTCCAGATGCCTTCTTCGAAGGGATTGGGGCATTCGCCCACGCTCGGTTCACCGGGAGAGTGGATCGTGGCGCATCTCTGGGTGTTGCAGCCCATGTAGAAGGTCTCGATCCAAACGGGGATGAATTCGTCGATCGTCCATCGGAGCGGATTAGCGGTCGGCGATATCCCGGGTACCGCCGTGAACCGGAGGTTGTCGCTGATCGACGAACTGAAGATGATGCCAGTACCAGGGGTCCAACTGTCGAGGCACTCGGCCATAGTGGTGTGATCGACCGCAGAGTCACACTTACCGTCCAACAGGTAGTTCCACAGTCCGCTGTGGTCGAGAGCCACGGTTCGAACGTTCTCGCATGCCACGGAGTCGCTCGTGCACCGCAGCCGGGCTGGAGCCGACACGGAGTTACCGACGATCACCGTGTTCACGCCTGAGTAGAGGCCGCTGGTGGTGGGCACGTTGGTCGGCGACCCCGGCTCGATCACGACCTCATTGACGTCTTCCGAGCGGTTGGGACAGGCGTCGTGGTCGTTGACCGTCGGGGGCTCGTGAGTCGTGAGAACGTGGTCGGAGCCGAGGGCGATATTCACTGCGATCTTGCTGTTCTGGTTGCCTTGTTGGCATGTCGACGGTGTGCCGAGATCGTCGTTTCCAAAGAGGGCGATGTCGAGATAGCCGAAGTGGCCGGTCTCAGGCCCGTCACACGGTGGGATCGCCTGCGGCGTCTGATTGGTGAACAGGCACAGTTCCGGTCCCCCGCCCTTTGGTGCGAAAGGTATGATCGAAGCCGAGGTATTCAAGCCCTGGCCAGCTTCCGCCACTGCACGCACGAGGAGTTGGTCGAAGCCGAGCACGCGTCCGAAGGAGGTGCTGACGGCGTCGATCGGCAGAACGACTCGTGATCTGTCGTTGTTCTCTGTGAACGAGACGCAGTCCGTCCTCCCCGAAGGTATGAACCCTGGGCGTGGTCCGGGATCCTCACAGTTCTCCCAATCGAGATCGCGTCCCGGGAGGTTTCCCTCGACGACTTCGATCGCCTCCTCGGCGCCGTTGTTACGGGCTACGTCGATCGAGCACGGATCCACGACCTCATGGCAGCTCTTGGCGAAGTTGAGCGCAGCCAGGGCGCCGAAATCAACTCCTGATTGGGCCTGGCGACGCTCACTCCAGCCCATTCCACCGTCGACGACTATTGCAGCCAGTCCGAACATGAACAGGAGGGACGCTGTCACCATGATCAGCGTGACTCCTCGTTCGTCCGATCTTGCTTTGTCCAGCATCAGGAACAATCCGTCCCACCCCAGGCGAATGGTTGCTCGAGACGGACCTCCACGGACGAAGAGAGGTTGCCGACGGTCCCAAGGGCCCAATCGAAGAAACCAGTCACCTGCTGCAGCGTCGCGGTGATGTCGATGGTGGCGGCATCACCCGGATCCCCGCTTCCTGGGTTCATAGAGGCGTCGGTCACCTCGGCGATCGTGCCGCTGCAAGCTCTTGAGTCGATGATCCCATCGGGATCACCGACGGTGGCGATCCTGCCGACCTCCCGAGCTATGTGTTTCACCTCGAGGTTCTGAGCAAAGGCCCATCCGAACTCGACGATGCCCAACAACAGCAGGATGAGTAGCGGCAGCACGAGTGCGAACTCGACCAGGCTCGCGCCTCTGTCTCTATCTGACTGCGCATGTAACCCCACGCGGCGCCTTCCTTTGTGCCCAAAAGGGGGGAGGACGGAAGCAACAGCTCAAAGCCGACCCCACTCGGCGCAGCATCGTAGCAGCCTCGTCTAGCAACTCCCGGTGTCGGGGCTCCAATCCGCGGCCCTCTGGAGTCGCGTCTCTACCTCCGAGGCGATCACCATGGTTGGTGGAATAGCGAAGTCGAGGAATCTGGTCAGTGTGTTCTGTCCGGCTGCCACGCTCACCCGGGCGGTGGCTGGAGAATCGACAGCTACTCCGGTCCGCGAGATCTCCACCGTCGTCCCTGGGTACAGGTCCATGCGCTGGCACACGTCGGCGATGATGTTCTGTGACTGGGTGCCCGCACCTCCCGGATCCTCGTTGAGGGAGATCATCCGCGCCGCTTCACGGGCGCCGTGTTTGATGTCGAGGTTCTGGAGGAACAGCCAACCGAACTCCATCATGCCGAGCAGCAGCAGCACCAAGAAAGGGGTTAGGAGGGCCATCTCCACGACGGACACTCCCCGGTCGTCCCTGGATGATGAATATCTCATCATCTCACCAGGGCGTAGTCGACTTGTTCTGCCGTACTGGGGAAGTTGGACCGCAGCGGCTCGGGGAGCATGTCCAACTCAAGTACGAATGCGGTCAGACCGTCCAACCGGTTGGCCCCATTGAGTGCGTCTCCCACGCCGGTGGACGCACCAGGATCGCCCGGGTAGTGGACGATCTCACAGGTGCCGGCACCGCTGCACTTCCAGAAGGTTGCCTGGAGGTACACAGGTACGACATCGTCTATCCCGTAAAGCTTCTTGCCGTTCAGCCACTCAGGTGCTGTGAGTTGTGGAACGGCGCCGAAGCGAACCGCATCCGAGATTCCCAATGTGAAGAGGGGATCGGTGTAGCCGCCACTCCGCCAATCCGCGATGCAGGTGGCCATACCGGCTGTGTCGGAGACACTACCGCAGGAGGGCGGCTTCGAGCCTGAGGGTGCAATGTAGGTCCACAAAGGCGTGTCGTCGAGGTTTGGCGAGTTGGCGTCGACCGGGATGCGGTTCGACCCTCGGGCCAGGCGTCCCGGACGGAAACTGGTCAGGTGGTTCGAGGTACCTGAGACGATGCCCGGCAAGAGGGCGGAGCCGATACCCGTACGTCCCTCTGCGTGGTTCGGTCGAGCGTTGAATATGGGACAGTACTTCTCATCCTCGCGAACTTCTCCATCGACTGTGACGATGGGGTGGTCGATCCCGGCGACCATGTTGGTGGCCAGGCTGTTCTGGTTGGGGTTGTTGCAGTATTCGACCGTCCCGACGGTTTCGTTTCCATAGATAGCAAAGTCGAGAGTTCCAAAGTTGCCGCTGTCGGGTCCATCACAAGGTGGTGGAACGTTGTTGCTGTCTCGCAGGCACACTTCCGTGTCGCCAGCGGAACCCGCCGGCAGACCGAACGGCAGCACCCTGCCAGCCTGGCCAAGATCGCCCTGCGCCTCGGCGAATGCCGAGGTAGCGATCGACTCCCGTCCCAGGACACGGCCGAAGGTAGTCGCCACCTCGATGGTGGGGATTAGTACTCGCGCTTTCTGGAGGTTGTCGGTGAAGGACACACACTCGCTGACTCCTGAGACTCGGGTGTATTCGCCGGGGCGGGTGTCGTCTTCGCAGTTATCCCATTCAGTAGCCACAGGTGGAGTGTCGAGGTTGGCATTCGCCACGGCAATCGCCTGGTTGGCTCCGTTATTCGCCGCCACGTTCGGGTCTGCGCTACCACGGGCGAATTGAACTGCCACCATGGCTGCCATATCGGAGCCGCTCTGATCCTGTCGGCGTTCGCTCATCGCAGCACCTACATCGACTGAGAAGGCGGCGAAACCCATAAGCATCAGGAGCGACGCAGCGACGAGAATCGCTACAGCACCGCGCTCCTCGCCTAGCTTCCCAGCCACTCGTCTTGCTTGCACTTGAATCCACTCCCAGCTCGTCTCGTCTCACCTGGCAGCTGCCTGACAAGGCAGCCGCCCGAGTTCCCAAAGAGACCCACTCGGAGGTGAGTATCAGCGGTGTCACCCGTTTCGCCATAGGTCGAATGACTCCCCCTCGCTCTTCTCCAGGGACGGGGCGCGCTCATCCCAAGAGGAGGGGGATCGTGGCCAGGTAGGCAGCGAGGAGCACCGCACCCTCCCACCGCACCACCCGATGGCCGGTGACCATGAAGAAGGTGGCGACGACAGCCACCGTCACCATCAGGGCGACGCCGACCGTGGCGATGGCCCCGCCGGTGGGCTGGCCGGCGCCGGTGAAAGCGGCGACGGCCGCCACCGCCCCGGAGTTGAAGATGTTGCTCCCCAACAGGTTGCCGACGATGAGATCGGTCTCGTCCTTGCGGGCGGCCTGGAGGGAAGCGGCCAGCTCGGGAAGCGAGGTACCCACCGCCACCACGGTCAGGCCGATGAATCCTTCCGCCAGGCCGAGGAGAGACGCCGCCGAGGTCGCCGACACCACCAGGATCTGGGCGGCGATGAGGGTGCCGGCGAGCCCGAGGATGGTCCGGGTCCACTCCACCCTTCCCGAGAAGGCACCGTTGGCCAGGAACTCATCGACCTCGTCGGCGAGGGACGTGTCGCCGTGGCGGGCGTCGACCACGATGAACGTGATGACCGCCGCGAAGACGACTCCCAGCGCGATGGCCTCGGTGACACCAACCCCTCCCTGGAGCAGCACCGCGAAGAGCACCACCAGGACCAGGGACAGGAGCGCCTCGCGTTTGAGTACCGCCACCCGGACCACGATTGGCGTGACGAGCGCCGCCGCCCCCAGGACCAGCGACAGGTTGGCGACGTTGGATCCGACGATGTTGCCGACGGCGAGGTCGAGGGAGCCCTGGGCGCCGGCCAGGGCCGATACCAGCAGCTCGGGGGCGCTCGTCCCGAAGCCGATGACGACGGCGCCGACGACGACCTTGGAGAGGCGAAGCGAGATGGCGACCCGGGCCGCGCCCACCACGAACTGGTCGGCGGCGAGGGTGAGGAGGACCAGACCCCCGATGATTCCGAATATGGCTAGAACCACGAAGGGCGAGGCTAGCGGCGGAGGGGCGGTCCTCCGTTTTCGCGCATCGAATGCGCGCTATAGCGCGCATTCGATGCGCGAAAACGGGTTGTGCTGGTGTGACCGGCGTCAGCCCTGCTGGCCCACCAGCCGGCGGTTCTTGATCTTCGCCTTGACGTAGTCGTGGTTCATCATGGCGATGAAGTCGATGGAGATCGACTTCGGGCAGGCCCTCTCGCACTCCCCGTGGTTGGTGCAGGAGCCGAAGTACTCCTCCATGGTCTCAACCATCGCCTCGGTGCGGGCCCAGCGCTCCGATTGCCCCTGGGGCAGGAGGTTCAGGTGCATCACCTTGGCGGCGGTGAACAGGTTGGCCGCTCCGTTGGGGCACGCCGCCACGCAGGCGCCGCATCCGATGCAGGCGGCGGCGTCGAAGGCGGTGTCGGCCACCTCCTTGGGCACGGGGATCAGGTTGGCGTCGGGGGCCGAGCCGGTGTCGACGCTGATGTAGCCCCCTGCCTCGATGATGTGGTCGAAGGCGGAGCGATCCACCACCAGGTCGCGGACCACCGGGAACCCGGACGCCCGCCACGGCTCGACGGTGATGGAGGCGCCGTCGGAGAACCTGCGCATGTGGAGCTGACAGGTGGCGGTGCCGAGCTGGGGGCCGTGGGCGAGACCGTCGATCATGACCCCGCACGATCCGCAGACCCCCTCGCGGCAGTCGTGGTCGAAGCTGATCGGCTCGTCGCCCCGGGCGACGAGCCGCTCGTTGAGGATGTCGAGCATCTCCAGGAACGACATGTCCGGCTCGATGCCGCCCACCTGATACGTCTCGAACCGTCCCGCTCGATCCGGACCGCTCTGCTTCCAAACGTGCAGCGTGATGTTCATGTGCTCGCTTCGCTCGCGGTCGTCGGTTTTCGGTTTTCAGTATTCGGTCGCGGTTCGGTTGGCCGGGTGGTCCTCTTCTTCGGCGATACGCAGCCGCTTACCTCGGTTGGACTGATGACTGAGAACTGAAGACGGAGAACCGCCGCAGGCGTCATCATTTGTAGGACCTGGTGGTCAGCTTCACGTGCTCGAACTCGAGGGGCTCTTTCACGAAGTTGGGCGCTCCCGGGTCGCCGGTCCACTCCCAGGCGGCGACGTGGGCGAACTCGTCGTCGCGGCGGAGCGCCTCTCCTTCGTCGGTCTGATATTCCTCCCGGAAGTGACCCCCGGCGGACTCCTCGCGGGCCCGGGCGTCCAGGCACATGGCCTGGGCGAGCTCGAAGAAGTCGTCGACACGGGCCGCCCGCTCCAGGCTCTGGTTGAGCGATTCGTCGTCGCCCAGGACCCGGACGTCGGAGCGGTACTCCTCGTGGAGGGCGGGGATATCCGATAGGGCCTTGTCGAGGCCCGAGTCGCTGCGGGACATGCCGCAGTGCTCCCACATGATCTTGCCCAGCTCCCGGTGGAACCAGTCGACGGTGCGGGTGCCCCCGGCCGACAGGTAACCCGAGATGCGGCCCCGCACCTCCTCCTCGACCTGGGCGAAGGCCCCGTCGCTGGTGGGCACCGGCTCGGTGTTGAGGTAGTCGGCCAGGTAGTCGCCGATGGTGTAGGGGATGACGAAGTAGCCGTCGGCCAGGCCCTGCATCAGGGCGGAGGCGCCGAGGCGGTTGGCGCCGTGGTCGGAGAAGTTGGCCTCACCCAGGGCGTAGAGACCGGGCACGTTGGTCATCAGGTTGTAGTCGACCCACAGCCCGCCCATCGTGTAATGGGGTGCGGGGTAGATGCGCATCGGCACCTTGTAGGGGTCTTCGTCGGTGATGCGCTCGTACATCTCGAAGAGGTTGTCGTAGCGGTCCCGGATGACGTCGGTGCCCACCCGCTCGATGGCCGTCCCGAAGTCGAGGTACACCCCGTTCTCGAGGGGGCCCACTCCCTTGCCGGAGTCGACCATCCTCTTCGCCGCCCGGGAGGCGACGTCGCGGGGCACGAGGTTGCCGAAGGCCGGGTACATCCGCTCCAGGTAGTAGTCGCGGTCGTCCTCGGGGATCTCGGTGGGGGGGCGGTGGTCGTCGGCCCGCTTCGGCACCCAGATGCGGCCGTCGTTGCGTAGTGACTCCGACATGAGGGTGAGCTTCGACTGGAACTCGTCGGACTGGGGGATGCAG
>CAZTXD010000138.1:0-9643 GCA_964617995.1 uncultured Acidimicrobiaceae bacterium | reverse complement strand
ATACCGTCCCCCACCGTCCAAAGAAGCCTCAGGCCGTTTCCAGCCACTCCTCGTGGATATCGGCGGTCACCCGGTCCGGTCCGGGCGTGCCGCCCAGGTCGGCCAGACGGAACTCGACCGTGTACAAGGGCGGGTAGACGCCGGCGTGATCGAGATGGTTCTCGATCCGACCGTGGCAGGCGGTGACGATGCCGCTCTTCCCCCGGGCGTACGCCGGGGTCCGAGGGTTTCCCCCGGGAACCTCCCGGCGGATCCGCACCCGATCGCCAGGGCGGAACCTGTCCGCGGTCACGGCGGTGCGATCTCCTCGCTGCCGACCAGGCTCCCGGGAGTGACGAGGGCAGCCAGTTCCTCTTCGCTCATCCCGTCGGTTCCCTCCGGGCGGAGGGGGAGCACCATCCAGCGAACGTCCGATGTCGAGTCGTGGACGACGATGGAACGTTCCGGGTCGATGTCGAGCCCGAACATCTCGCTCAGCATCTGTCTGGGATCCTGCACTATCCGCTGCTTGTACTCGTCCGTGCGATACCACCAGGGCGGGTTTCCCAGGAGGTCGTGGGGATAGCACGAGCACAACGTACAGACCACGACGTTGTGGATGTCCGCGGTGTTCTCGGCCACGCCCAGCTTCCCGAGACGACCGGGTGGGATGTCCAGTTCGCGGACTGCCCGCCGACCCGTCCTCAGCAGTCGTTCCCTGAAGTCCGGATTCGTCCAGGCTCTC
Source organism: uncultured Acidimicrobiaceae bacterium (assembly GCA_964617995.1). Lineage (GTDB taxonomy): Bacteria > Actinomycetota > Acidimicrobiia > Spongiisociales > ZC4RG35 > CAZTXD01. The sequence goes on along the minus strand of CAZTXD010000138.1, from coordinate 8,919 downwards.
GCCACGATACGGGCGCCGTTGCCATGACCGATCTCGCTCAGCCGGCGGCGATTGTCGGCCAGGGATTCGACGCTGGTCTCCCCGGCCGCCACCAATGCTCCCGCCAGTGCCGCCACCAGGGAAGCGGCGTCGGCGATGGCGGCCTCCAACAGCGTGATCCGTTGCCGGAGGTCGCCCTCGTAGCTGCGGGAGGCCAGGCGGAACTCGGGGTGGTAGTCGCCCCGTTCCGTCCGGTTGTCGTCGATGGTGACGTCGTGGTTGGCGAGGGAGATGGTGGTCACACTTGCGATGTCGAGGATGAGGGAGTCGAGGGAGTCCTCCAGGGCGCGGATCCGCGCCTCCAGGTCGGTCGGGGTTCCGGCGAGGTCGCCCGATACCGACCCGTGGGCCGCGAACAGGCCGCGCCAGGTGATGATTCCCCGCCGCAGGTAGAGGAGCAGTCGCGGTTCGATTCGCTTGCGGCGGAAGTACTCCAGGTCGGAGGCCACGGCGTCGACGTGGCCCTCCGGGTCCTGCATGTGGGAGTGACCGGGGGTGTCGCTCATGGGCCCGTCAGTCCCAGTCGAGCCAGGTGGGGAGGCGGTTGTGCTCTCGCAGCGACCCGACGATTCCCAGCGGGAAGAAGAGCAGCATCAGGACCAGCAGGGCCCCGGTTATGACCAGGTTGATCTCACTTCCCCCGAAGTTGGCTATCGAGAACTCGTCGAATGCGACCACCAGGATCGCCCCGATCACAGGTCCGGCCACCGTTCCCCGCCCCCCGATGATGGCCATCAGCACCATGCGAGCGGCGAGGGCGATGACCAGGAAGATGATCGGGCGCAGGTAGCCGAGCGAGTAGCCCCAGATGGCTCCCACCACCCCGGGGAAAAAAGCGCTGAGGGCGAAGGCCATGAGCTTGAAGCGGCGGGTGTCGACACCCGAGGTCTCGGCTTTCACCTCGTCCTGAGCGATGGCACGTAGAGCCAGTCCGAACTTGGAGTGCTGCACCCGATACCCGAGCATCACCGCCAGGATGGCGGCCGCCAGCATGGCGTAGTAGAAGGGCACCCTCAGCCAGGACCTTTCGAAGGGAGGTAGGGGGAGGCTGATGCCGTTCGAGCCTCCTATGTAGGACCAGTTGTCCACGAGGAGGGTGACGACCAGCAACAAGGCGATCGTGGAGATGATGAACGACGGCCCGTGGGTGCGATATGTGATGAGACCCGTCACGGCGCCCAACGCCATCGCGAAGATGCCGGCGAGCAGCGCGGTCAGGAACGGCGACCATCCCATCTCCAACAGGAGCATCCCGGCGAGGTAGGCGCCGGCGGCGATGAAGACGTTGTGGCCGAGGGAGATGTACCCGGTGTAGCCGCCGAGGATGTTCCAGCTGGAGGTGATGGCGGTCCACATGAAGACCGTGGTCACCACCTGGAGCACGTAGGGGTAGGCGTTCATCTCCCGATACAGGGGGAGGAGCAGCGCCACGGCCATCACCACACCCAGGACGATCAGACGGCTGCGCCGCCCCCGCCTGGCGGTCACAGGCGACTCTCCCTCGACGGGGGGTGTGTAGATCTGGGTCACCGGGTCGGACATCAGGCCCTCGCTCTCCTGCCGAAGAGGCCCTGCGGGCGGATCAGAAGGACCAGGAACAGCGCACCGAAGAACGTGATGGGAGCCCAGACCGCTCCGATCGAGTCGCTGACGAAGGAGCTGATCACGGCCAGGCCGAGGGCTCCGATGATCGCCCCCTTGATGCTGCCGAGGCCGCCCAGCACGATGAGGGAGAGGAGTATGGCGATCCACTGCCAGTGGCGGGAAGGGAAGAACGGGAAGATGAAGCTGACCAGCGCCCCGGAGGCTCCGGCTACCGCCATCCCGATCCCGAAGGAGATGGTGGAGACCCGGCGAACGTCGACACCCACGATCTGTGCAGCGTCGCGATTCTGCATGGTGGCCCTCACCCCGTATCCGGTGCGGGTGAACTTGAGGAACAGCCCCAGTCCGACGAGGAGGCCGAGGCTAGCCAGGGAGGCGTAGAGCTGGCCGGTGGGGATGAAGAAATCGCCCACGATGAAGGCGTCGCGAGCGTAGGGCGGGCTGGCGGAGCGGAAGATGCCCGTGAAGAAGCGCGACATCAGTCCCTCGGCGATGAAGGCGAGGCCGAACGTCATCAGCACCGTCATCTCGACGTAGCGTGCAGTTCCCTCGATGCGAGGGAACAGGAGCCGATAGATGACGACCCCGAATACGAAGAAGATCGGCAGGGCGAGGATCATGGAGACCAGCGGATCGACTCCGAGTCCCTCCCACATGAAGAAGCTGAAGAATGCGGCCAGGACGATGAAGGCGGCGTGAGCCAGGTTGACGACTCGCATCACGCCGAACAGCAGAGTGAGGCCGGACGCCATCAGCGCGTAGACGCCGCCGAGCAGCAATCCGAGGATGAGGACCTGGATGGCGTCGGTCACGATGCGTCCTCCCCGTCGCGAGCGGCGAGCTTTCCCAGATAGAGGTCGCGGATGCGCGGGTCGTCGAGGATGGAGTCGGCGGGACCCTCGAAACGCATGGTCCCCAGGTCCAGCACGAAGGCCCAGTCGGCTGCTTCCAGGCCCTTGCGAACGCTCTGTTCGATGAGGAGGACCGTGATCCCCAGCTCGTCGCCGAGGCGGCGGATGATCCGGAAGATCTGGCCGGAGATCTGGGGGGCGAGCCCCAGGCTGGGCTCATCGATCATCATCAGCTTCGGCTCGATCATCAGGGCGCGGGCGAGTGCCAGCATCTGCTGCTCGCCACCCGACATCGTCTGGGCGAGCTGGGAGGATCTCTCCCGGAGGAGGGGGAACAGCTCGAAGGCCAGTTCCATGCGCTCGTCGAGCATCTTGCGCTCCTTGATCAGGAAGCCTCCCATCACCAGGTTCTCCCGCACCGACATCTGGGGGAAGAGTGTCCGGTCCTGGGGAACGAAGCAGATCCCGGCCTTGAGGATCTGGTCGGGCCTTCGCCCTCCGATCGGGGCGCCCTCGAACGTGATCTGACCGGCGCGGGGCTTCAAGAGCCCGGAGATCGTCTTGAGCAGCGTCGACTTGCCGGCGCCGTTGGGGCCGATGATGCAATACGACGTGCCTTGCTCGATCTCGATCGAGATGTCGGTGAGGATGTCGGGCCCGCTTCCGTAGCCGGCACGGACGTCAGCCAGCTCGAGCATCGCCATCAGACTTCCCCCAGGTAGGCATCGAGCACTCGTTCGTCGTCGCGTACCTGTTGCGGCGTTCCCTGCAGGATCACGCGGCCGAGCGCCATCACCGCCACCGAGTGGCTGAGGCGCATCACCACGTCCATGTTGTGCTCGACGATGAGGAAGGTGGTTCCGGCCTGGTTCACTTCTTCGATGCGGTCCATGATCCGCTCCAGGAGGGCGGGGTTGACCCCTCCCGCCGGCTCGTCGAGCAGCACCAACTTGGGTTCCGACATCAGGACGGCGGCGAACTCGAGTAGCTTGCGCTGGCCGTAGGAGAGCCGCTTGGCGGGTTCTTCGGCGAGATGCTCGATGCCGACGAACTCGAGAAGGTCAATCGCCCGCCGGCGTTCCCCGGCGGACATGCGACCCCCGATCAGACTCCGGAACCCGGAACGGACGGTGGAGACAACCATGTTCTCGAGCACGGTCATGTCGGCGAGCTCGCGGGTTATCTGGAATGTCCGCCCCAGCCCCAGCTTGGCGCCGATGTGGGGCATGAGGCCGGTGAGGTCGCGTCCGTCGAGGCGGATCGTGCCCGAGTCGGGTTCGACGACCCCGGATATGGTGTCGAACACGGTGGTCTTGCCGGCACCGTTGGGACCGATCAGAGCTGTGATGCTGCCCTGCTCCACGTCGAACGAAGCCCTGTCGACGGCGACGATGCCGCCGTAAGTCTTGGTGACCTCGCGTAGCTCCAGAAGGGACATCGGTAGTCGGGCTCCGGTCTCGTCGTGGACTCTACGCAGCTGGGGTGGTGAAGGATGGGAGCCCGGTGACCCGGGCTCCCATCGGCTCGTGGCCTACCAATCCGGCTTCGGGTATACGAGGTCGAGCGTCCCTTCGAACTCACCCACCGGGAAGACGAACTCGAGCTGGCCGTCGATCCACTGGTTGACCAGGAAGCTGCGGCCCTGGGGAAGGCCCCGTTCGTCCCAGATGTAGGTCCCCATGATCGTGCTCACTGGCTCGGCTTCGGAGCGCCCGTGCATCCATTCGCTCAGGGCGGCGTTGTCGGTGGTGCCGGTGGCGTCGATCGCCTGGGCAACGCCCTGGCACACCGAGAACGGGATCGCCTCGTCCTCGTCGGGTGCGGTTCCGGAGGCCTCGGTGAACCCGTCGACGAAGTCCCGGTTGGTGTAGGTCTCGCCGGCGAGCTGGCCTTCGAAGTTGGCCGTGGGGCTCCAAACCGAATGGATGACGATCCCGTCGGCGATGTCGCCGAGTGCCTCGCCGAACTCGGTCTGTGCTCCCTGGGACATGTACACCAGCGGAGCCTGGAATCCGACGGTCGCCAGCGCCTGGGCCAGGGCGATCGCCTCGTCGGGTGAGGCTGTCGACACGGCCAGGAACTCGGCCCCGGACGCGCGGATCGAGTTGGCCAGGGTCAGCCAGTCCGTGAACCCGACCGGCCAGACCTCTTCGAGGACTAGCTCGATCCCCATCTCCTCGAGGTAACCAGGAGCCAGGTCGACCTCCACGTCGGAGTCGGGGATCGTCACCGTGCCACCCACGAAGCCGTTGGCGATGGCGGCGGCGAAGAAGTCATCGGCGTAGATCAGCGCAGCCGTGGCGGGCCGCTGCTCGATGACTCCCTGCTCGTCGTAGTAGTCGATCAGATCGACGATCGAGGACCCGGTGAACTCGGCTGGTAGCTGCTGGAAGTAGAACATGTGCTGGTAGCCACGTTCCCACAGTCGCAGCGCTCCGCCTGAGGGCACGGGGTAGATCATGCCCGCCTGCTCGGACACCGTCGTGGCGGGGAATGTGAGCAGGCTGGAGAACGTGCCCAGCAGGACATCGACGTTCTCGACGCTGATGAAGCGCTCCGTCTGGTTCACGGTCGCCTCGGTGTCGCTGCGGTTGTCCTCGACCAGCAGCTCCACGGGTCGGCCGAGGAGGCCCCCGCGTGCGTTCAGCTCGTCCACGCAGAACTGGTAGCCGTCGGCGTGCTTGGAGCCGGCGATCGAGAACTCACCGGTCAGGGGAAGCGAGGCTCCGAACACGATCGGATCACCCTCCTCCGCTGCTTCGGTGGTCTCGGTCGGCTCCTCGGGAGCCATCGTGGTCTCGGCGGGTTCCTCGGGAGCCTCGGTCGCCGGGGGAGCCTCCGTGGTCTCCGTCGGCTCGGCGTCGCCACAGGCGGCCAGCACCATCATCAGGGCCACCACCAGGGCCAACCATCTCTTGGTCATTGCTGCCTCCTCACCGTTTTCGCCTCCTCATGGCATCCATCCATGCTCTTGTTTCCCGATCGGCTACCCATCGGCTCACGACCGGGTGCCGATCCACGTCAACCGGTTTCCATGATGCCCCGCCGCCGCCAGCGAAAATCCGCTGGGCTGGTGGCGGCACGTCCTACAATCGATTGCGTGTGTGCGGTCGATCTTGGCACAAACTCTGCCGTCGCGCCACCCGTTCTCTCCCATGCGCCTCCTCAGATGCCAGTGAATCGGGGCCGGCGTTTGCCGAGGAACGCCTCGGTGCCCTCGATCAGGTCGTCGGATGCGAATACGCGCTGGGATCCGTCGAGTTCGCGGGCTAGCCCGGCATCGAGGGGAAGGTCGAGACCCTCGTCTATCGCCGCCTTGGCCTCCCGGACCGCCATTGGGCCGCGCTCGGCGATGATCGTGGCCAGCTCGAGTGCTTCCGTCTCCGCCCGGCCCGGCGTCACCACCCGCTCGACCAGGCCGATCTCGCCCGCCCGGGTACCGTCCACGGGCTCGCCCGTCAGTATCAGCTCCTTGGCCCTTCCCGGTCCGAGGAGACGGGGGAGTCGTTGCGTTCCCCCTGAACCCGGGATCGCCCCCAGGCCGACCTCGGGCAGTCCGAGAGTGGCCGTCTCGGCGGCTACGCGGATGTCACAGCAGAGGGCCAGCTCCAGGCCACCTCCGAGGGCCGCCCCCTCTATGGCGGCGATGGCCGGAACCGGTAAGCGTGCCAAGCGCCGATACACCGCTCCTTCCAGCAGCAGCTTTCCCTCGGCCACGCGTCCGTATAGCGAGGGGAACTCCTCGATGTCCGAACCGGCGCAGAAAGCCCTGTCGTTGCCTGCCATCACCACCGCTCGGAGGTCTGTGTCGGAGGCGAGCCCGGTCAGGACGTCACCGAGACGAACGGTGAGCTCGCGTGTCACCAGATTCAGCGGGGGATTGTTGAGTCGCACCAACGTCACTGGGCCCGGCTCGACGCTGACCAGGTCGGTCATCATGCTCCTCTCTCGTCGAAACGGCGGGCGATGCCCATCCGTTCCTCGGCGAAGATCACCGGATCCATGATGGCGAGGCTATCGGCGATCGCCGGTCTGAAACCCATGTGAGCGATCACATCCCGCTCGGGGTCGCAGCCTTCCGCCACCTCCATCAGGGTCACACCGGAATCGGTGAGGGCGAAGACGGCCCGTTCGGTCACATAGCGGATCTGCTGACCCCGGGCCAGGGCCAGCGCGCCGTTGAACGTCACCTCCTCCACCTCCTCGACGAACTTGGGGGTCGAGCCCTCGACGTCGATGTGAATCCTGCCTCCGGCCACCTCTGCCGCCAGCCCGCCGGTGGTGAGCGTGCCCACGAAGCAGAGCCGGTCGGTCCTGGCGCTGATGTTGGGGAAGCCCCCCGGGCCCCGAAGACGGCCGGGGAACCGGTGGACGTTGACGTTCCCCCGGGCATCGACCTGGGCGAACGACAGGCTGGCTACGTCCAGGCCGCCCCCGTCGTAGAAGTCGAACATGGAAGGCTGATCGAGCAGCGCCTGGTAGTTGAATCCCGCTCCGCCGTCGGCTCCGGAGGCCGGTACACCTCCGAACACGCCCTGCTCCACCGTCAGGACGAGGCGGTCGGCGATGCCCTCCTCCCAGGCGATGTGCCCGATCGACTGGCTGATCCCGAATCCGAGGTTGCAGATGTCACCGGGGCGGAACTCGAGAAGCGCCCGGCGGGCGATCACCTTGCGGATGTCGAGGGGGAGGGGATGCGGGGCGGTGAGCGGTTTGCGCACGGCGCCCGAGTAGTAGGGAGAACCGGCTGTGGCATAGGTCTGGGTCTGGTCCGGTTCCACGTAGGCGTGATCGATGAGGGCGCCTGGCACCTCGGCCTCTCTCGGTGCCAGGCTTCCGCGCGCCACGAGTCGCGCCGCCTGCGCGATCACGATCCCCCCGGAATTGCGGGCCGCCATGGCCATTGCCAGCATCTCCCCGCGGATGGCCTCATCGGTCATGCTCAGGTTGCCGTCCTCGTCGATGGAGGACCCCCGGATCACGGCAACGTCGATGGGGAAGGCGCGGAAGAACAGCCACTCTCGTCCCGCCAGTTCGATCACCTCCACCAGGTCGTCGGTGGCGGGGCCCTGTTTGCCCCCGGTCTGGCGGGGGTCGACATAGGTGTCCAGCCCCACATGGGTGATGAGCCCGGGCCGTCCGGCGGCGATATCGCGGCAGAGTTGGGAGAGCACCCCTTGGGGGAAGGAGTACGCCTCCAGGAGCCCGTCCTCGACGAGGGCACCGAGAGCGGGCTCATTGCCGATGTTGGATCCGATGGTGCGGGCCATCAGCCCGGGCTTGGCCAGTTGAGAGAATCCGCGCTCGGCGAAGTCCCCGATGCCCACCACCCGCACCGTGGTGAGCTGGCGGGGCCGCCCCGTGCGGTCGAAGTGGTCGGCCAGTGCGTCGATGAAAGCCTGCGGTACCGCATGCCCTGCTCCCGAGCCCCCCACCATCACGGTGGCTCCGTCCCCGATGAGCCCCACCGCCTCCTCTACCTCGACCAGCCTCACGGGTGTTCCCGCCTCTCCGACTCCCGGGTCGCGGCCTGGCTCATGGCATGAATCCTCCGCCGTTCGGACAGAGAGTCTGTCCGTGGAACATGGCGGCGTCGTCGGAGAGGAGGAAGGCGACGGCAGCCGCCACGTCCTCGGGTTGTGCGAAGCGTCCGGCGGGGAGCTCGGCCAGGCGTCGGTTCCCGGCCTCTGAATCCACGAGCGCTGCGGTCATCTCCGTGACGGTGACACCCGGGGCAACTGCGTTCACGCGGATGCCCCGGGGGCCGAACTCCCGGGCGAGAGACTTGGTGAGGCCCAGGAGGCCTGCCTTGGCCGCGGCGTAGTGAGCTACTCCCGGCCAGCCGATCTGGCCCAGGCGCGAAGAGATGTTGACTATCGATCCCGAGCCCCGATCCAACATGTCCGGGATGGCGGCCTGACAGGTGTGGAAGGCGGCTGTCAGGTCGGTGGCGATCACCTGCGTCCACTCCTCCTCGGAGATGTCGAGAAAGGGTGTCTCCGGCATCATCCCGGCGTTGTTGACGAGACCGTCCAGCGGCCCCAGCTGCCTCCGGGCCTCGGAGACGAGACGACGAGCCTCGCCGGCGACCGACACATCGGCGGATACCGTCACCGCCCTTCGCCCCATCTCCTCGATCCGGCCGGCCACGATCTCCGCCTTCCCGGCTCCGTCGAGATACCCGATGGCCACGTCGGCTCCCAAGCCGGCGGCGCGGATCGCCACCGCTGCTCCGATGCCCCGGCTGGCACCGGTGATGAGGACATTCCGCCCGGTGAGGTCTGGAGATGGACCGGGCATCACCCGGCCTGAACTCGCTGCGGCCCGGGCTGGTGTGGAAACCGGTTGCCAACCACGAGGACACACTAGCGCCCCTCCCGTTTTCGCGCATCAAATGCGCGCTATGGCGCGCATTTGATGCGCG
>CAZTXD010000137.1:0-9716 GCA_964617995.1 uncultured Acidimicrobiaceae bacterium | reverse complement strand
TCGGGGCCATCCGCCGCAGCCGGTCTCGCCGGCCGTCGTCTCCCGCCTCACCGACTGTATTGACTTGTGGGGGGTACTCCCCCCACACCCCCCACGGCTCCTCCCGTCAGGGGGCCGGGATGGTCGGGGCCATCCGCCGCAGCCGGTCTCGCCGGCCGTCGTCTCCCGCCTCACCGACAACCGACAACCGACAACTGACAACTGACAACCACCGACTGTGGGGGATACTCCCCCCACGCCCCCCACGGCCGCCCGCTGCGAGATCCGGGATGGTCGGGGCCATCCGCCGCAGCCGGTCTCGCCGGCCGTCGTCTCCCGCCTCACCGACAACCGACAACCGACAACCGACAACTGACAACTGACAACCACCCACTACCCAGGGAACCGCTCTCGATAGTCCTCCATCGACGCCTCTATCACCCGGTAGGCATGCTCCCGTCCGTACCGTCGCTGGATGGCGACGTCGGCCGAGTCGGCTCCGGCATGGAGCTTGTAGGTCCCGAAGTAATGGGCGAGCCGATCGATCAGCGCGTCGGGCAGTTCCACCAGATCCTGGACGTCGGCCCAGATCGGGTCCCGCTCCAAGACTGCGATCACCTTATCGTCGGCCTCTCCCCCATCCACCATCTGCAGGCCACCCACCACACGGGCGGTGAGGAGGATGTCGGCGCGGCCGATGGGTCGTTCCGAGATCACGCACACGTCCATGGGGTCGCCGTCGCCTTTCTCGGCTCCGGGGCAGAGGTCGCGCACCCGGTCGCCGGCGAAGGTGCGCGGGATGAATCCGTACAGGGTCGGCGGTGACGACGACGTCTGCTGGGGACGATCGACCTTGAGGTAACCGGTCGCCTTGTCGACCTCGTACTTCACCACGTCGAAGGGCGTGATCTCGATGTAGGCGGTGATCATCACCGGAGGCTGGGGGCCGGCGTCGAGACCGTGCCAGGGATGAGGGCGCCACTGGGTGAAGTCCTTCATCTCTCTCCTCAGTCGGTCAGCCGGGGAGGCGTGAGCGACTCCCGCCGGCTGAGATCCGGCACACCGGGGTCGTGGGCATCGATCAGCTCTTCCAGCTCGGCGACCGCCCGGTCGAGTTGGGGGTCGCGTCCGGCGGCGTAGTCCTGAGGCGCGATCACGACCTCGATGTCGGGGTCGGTCCCGTAGTTCTCCACCGAGAAGCCGACATCGTCGAACCAATGGGCGAACTCGGGCTGGGTCGTGACGGTGCCGTCCACGAGGGACTGCTGCGGCCAGATCCCCACTACCCCTCCCCAGGTACGGGTGCCGATGAGAGGCCCCAACCCGAGTTGCTTGAAGGTGTGGCTGAAGATGTCCCCGTCCGAGCCCGACATCTCGTTGGTGAGGCACACCATGGGACCGGCGGGGGCGTCGTAGGGGAAGCGCATCGGCTCACGCCACCGCGTGACCTCCCATCCGAGGCGGCGCCGCATCAGTCTCTGCAGGAGGAGCTGGCTGACGTTGCCTCCCCGGTTGTAGCGAACGTCGACGACGAGGCCGTCACGGTCGACCTCGGTGAGAAGGGACCGGTGGAACTCGGCGTAGCCCAACGGGGCCATGTCGGGTATGTGGATGTAACCGGCCCGGCCACCGGTCGCCTCCGCCACCGTTGCTCGGTTGGCCTCCACCCAGCTCCGGTAGCGCAGCGGGGTCTCGTCTTTCAAAGGCGTCACGACGACCGTGTGCGGGGCGCGGCGACCGCGCTTGAGCGTCAGCTGCACCGGCCGGCCACCCCGGTCCACCAGCAACGAGTGCGGGTCCCGCCCCGCCTGCACCTCCACCCCATCCACCGCCACCAAACGGTCACCGACGGCTGCGTCGACGCCGGCGGCCGCCAGCGGAGAGCTGGACTTGGGATCCCAGGGGTCGCCCTCCACGATGCCGGCGATCTTCCATCGACCTCTCGTCTCTTCCAGGTCGGCGCCCAGGAGACCCTGGGGGAAGGTGGGGACGGGCCGGTAGTCGCCTCCCAGCTCGTAGGCGTGCGAGGTGCCCAGCTCCCCCTGCATCTCCCACATCAGGTCGCTGAACTCCGCCCGGGAGCCGACGCGGTCGACGATGGGGAGGTAGCGGTGGTGAACCTCCCGCCAATCGACCCCGGACATGTCCTCGAACCAGAAGTAGTCGCGTTGGAGACGCCAGGCCTCACTGAACATCTGACGCCACTCGGCTCCGGGGTCCACCTGCACCCGGAGGCGGTCCAGGTCGATCCACCCGCTGGCCCGATTGGCTTCGGATCCGCCGGACTTGTCTTCTTTCCAGCCGACCGGGACCACTCGCAGCTTCTTTCCCGACCGGATCGATATCACCGTCCCCGCGGCGGTGCTCGACACCGCCGACACACCCTCGGCGATCTGCTCGATCTTCTCGGTGTTGAAGTCCCATGCCTCCAGGCGCCCCGTGGGTTTGCTGTCGGGTGTCAGGCTGCCCGTGACCGGGTAGAAGACCGTGAAGACCCTCCCCTTCGCTCCCACGACCCGGCTGTAGCGTCCCGAAGGCTGGGGGAAGGCGACCACCCTCGACTCCAGTCCTTCGACGTCGATCTCCACCGGCTCGGGACCCGACTCGTCCTGGTCCTTGTCGTTTCCGGGATGCTTCCCCGCCGGTGGCGCCCCCGGTACCCGGGCGGGGCGACGGGCCGGGTCGAAAGGCGACCCGACGTCGGCCCGGAGGGTGAGCAGGTGGGGTCTGGTCCCGGTCGGGAAGGAGTAGTCGTGGAAGTGGGTGTCGTAGACGGGGTCGAACACGCGACCCGACGTGAAATAGAGGTACTTCCCGCCGGGGTCGAAGCTGGGCCAGCGATCGTCGAACGCCGGTCGGGTGATCATCACGGGATCGTCACCGGCGGAGGTGTCGAGGAGGAAGATGCTGTGGCTGGTGCGGGTGGTGGCCGCCGCGAAGGCGAGCCAGCGACCGTCGGGCGACCAGGCGGTGCCGGCGATCCACGAGTGGGAGCTGCGATACACCGGGGACACCTCTCCCGAATCCACCGCCACCAGGAGCACCTCGTGGCGGTGGTTCGTCACGGCCACGCGGTCGGCTCCCGCCGGAGCAACATCCAGACTGCGCACGCGCCCGAAATCGCCTTCGAGGACCCTGGGCTCGCCTCCGTCCAGCGACTCGACGATGAGCGACTCCTCGCCCGTCCGGTCGGTGACCGAGACGATCGATTCACCATCCGCCAGCCAGGTCGTCAGGCGCCGGCGAACCTCCGATACCGGCCCGTGACGTCGCACCGCTCCCTCCCACAGAGGCATCGTGTAGGCCCCGCCGCGTACGGTCAGTGCCAGCGAGTGGCCCTGGGGGTGGAGGGAGCCAGACTCGACGAACCGCCCGGGACCCATGAAACGGCGGTTGCGATGCGGACGGGCCGAGGGGATCGTCACGTCCAGCCGCCGCGGCCCATCGTCACCTCGGGGATCGAGAAGCCACAGGTCGGCTCCATGGTGGTAGACGATGGAGCGCCCGTCGGTGGAGGCGTGGCGGGCGTAGAAGTCCTCGTGATGGGTGTGACGGGCGAGGGAACGACCGGTGGGGGTCACCGAGTAGACGTTGCCGTGGCCCTCGTGGTCGGAGATGAAATAGATCCTGCGCCCGATCCACATGGGAGAGGTCAGGTTGCCGGCAAGATCGACGAGAACCCCGAACTCCCCGTCGCCGTGGCGATCGATCCACAAGCTTCCCGCCCGGCCCCCCCGGTACCGCTTCCAGCGGGCGGGATCGGCGGTGTGACGTCCCAGGACCAGTCCTGGCCCTCCGGGCCGGCGGGCCAGCGACCGGGCCGGTCCCCACTCCAGCAGACGGGGAGTTCCCCCCGCCGACGGCACCGACCACAGCCGGAAGTCGTTCGAGAACGGCCATTCGGCGTTGGAGGCGTAGATGATGTCGTCGCCGTCCCAGCCGACGACCTCGCTCAGCCCCCCGTGGAACGTGAGACGCTCAGGGCTCGCCCCCTCGGCGCGCATCACCTGCACCTCGGTGACGCCCTCGTCCCGGCCGGTGTAGGCGATACGAGTGCCGTCGGAGGAGAACGCCGGATGAGCGGACGGGCCCGGGTTGGCGGTCATACGACGCGCCCGCCCCCCTTCGGTCGACACCTCCCACAGATCGTCCTCGGAGACGAACACGATCCGGTCGCCGTGGATGGTGGGATGCCGGTAGTAGCCATGGATCATCGCCGCGACACACTACCGGCAGATACTCCTCGTTCAGGCGGCGGGAAGGACGAGACCTCCCACCAGGTGATCGTCGTCGTCGACGACCGGGATCGGGTCCCCCCCGAAGACCGGCTTGAGCTGCTGGGCGGCCTCCACCGTCTCCACCTGGCCGATCGAGACGGGATCCTCCATGGCGTCCGCCACCGGGGTGTCATCTCCGAGCTCCACCAGGCGGGACCGCCGCACCAGACCCACCAGACGTCCCTCCTCCGCCACCGCCAGGGTCGACTCGGGTCGGATACGCAGCGTGTCGCGGGCGTGGAGGAGCGGCGCCACGAAAACGGGCTCGCCCATCTCCTGGAACACCCGGCGAGGAGCCGACTGCACGACGACCGCACCGGCCGGGGCCTGCGAGCGCAGGCGGGCGCCGGGTCCGAAGAGGCGGCGCTGGAACCAGGAGCCCCCGGGAGCGCCGAACACGAGCAGGCTCCGGTCGGGGAGGCTCGAGACCAGCTCCCCCATGTCGGAGGCGGCCATTGTCGTGTACTCGATATCGGGCACGACGGGGTAGATCTCCTTCACCGCCTCCTCCGCGGGACCGGCGTCACCTCCGGCGGGGTAGGCGGAGACCATCGAGGTGGGCACACCCAGGGCCCTGCCGAGACGGCGGGCCACCCGGGCCGCCAGCAAGGAGTGGGGACCTCCTGCCACGGCCGCCACGACCGAACCCACCCCCTCGGGGTCGACATCGAGGGGAACGACCATGTCCACCAGTTCGAAGGTGGGAGGCAGACGACGCGAGACGAGTAGGTCGGCCCGCTCGGCAACACAGGTCTCGGCCGGGTCCCCTTGGACACGGGGCGCATCCATCCCCGCCAGCAACTCTGCCAGCTCCCGGCACCCTTTGCCTCGGGTCCACACCGCTCGGAGCGTGTGCGACTCGCCCGCTAATGACGTCATTGCCTAGGCAGTCTGCCACAACGCGACGGTTGTGTTGAAGACGGGACTATCCAACGTTTATGCCACCATGAAGAAGATGCACATCCACTCACTCGCCGTCCGACGCCGCGGAGAGCGACGAGCGGCCCTGACCCCCGACAGCACGCGCCGACTGGTGGACCTCGGCCAGCGGATCACCGTCGAACCGGGCGCCGGACGAGGCTCGGGCTTCGACGACTCCGCCTACGTCGACTCCGGCGCCGGGGTCGAGACCGACGTCGAGCCCGACCTGATCGTCTGTGTGGAACCTCCGGAGCCGGATCGAACGGGAGGAGCAGCCGCGGTGCTCGGCCTGCTGGAGCCGCTCGACGCTCCGGAGCGACTCGAGAAGCTGGCGGCCGGCGGAGCCACCTGTCTCGCCTTCGAGCTGGTGCCGCGCACCACCAGGGCGCAGGCCGTCGACGCCCTCTCATCGCAGGCGACCCTGGCCGGCTATCAGGCCGCGCTGGAGGGAGCGGCACTCTGCGATCGCATCCTCCCCATGCTGACCACCGCCGCCGGGACCCTCCGTCCGGGGAGGGTGCTTGTCCTGGGAGCGGGAGTCGCCGGGCTGCAGGCGATCGCCACCACCCGGCGCCTGGGAGCTGTCGTGGCCGGATTCGACGTCCGGGCCGCAGCCTCCGAGCAGGTCGAGTCCCTGGGAGCGACCTTCGTGACGGTGGACATGGAGGTCCAGGACGCATCCGCCGCAGGGGGATATGCGCGCCAGCTCGAAGAGGATGCGGAGACGCGCCTGCTGGCGGGGCTGGCCGATCATGTAGCCGCTGCCGATGTGGTGATCACCACCGCCGCCATACCCGGCAAGAAGGCCCCTCTCCTGGTGACGGAGGAGATGGTGAGGGCGATGCGCCCGGGATCGGTAGTGGTCGACGGGTCGGCCGCTACCGGAGGCAATTGCGAGCTGAGCCGGCCGGGTGAGATCGTCGTCGTCGACGGCGTGACCATCGCCGCCCCGCTCGATCTGGTGTCGCGATGTGCCAACCACGCCAGCCAGCTCTATGCGCGGAACGTCTCCAACTTCGTCTCACTGATCACCGACGAGGAGAACCATCTGTCGATCGACACCGACGACGCCATCGTGGCGGGGTCCATCGCCGCCAGGGACGGGGAGATAACCCATGAGTGGGTCCTGGCGGCCCGGGGAGGGGGAAGCTGATGGAGGCGTACGTGATTCCCATCACCGTCTTCGTGCTGGCGGCCTTCGTCGGATTCGAGGTGATAACCAAGGTCCCGCCGACCCTGCACACCCCGCTGATGTCCGGTTCCAACGCCATCTCCGGGATCACCATCATCGGCGCTCTCATAGCCACCGGCTCCAGCGGCACCGCAACCAGCACGGTGCTGGGGTTCCTGGCGGTGGTGATGGCCACGGTCAACGTGGTGGGCGGCTTCATGGTGACCGACCGTATGCTGGGGATGTTCCGCCGGCCCGGGGATCGGCGTTGAGCCCTGCTCTCACCGGCTATCTCTATCTGGTGGCGGCCGCCCTGTTCATCGTCGGCCTGCGGCGACTGTCGAGCCCTGCCACCGCCCGATCCGGCAACCAGTTGGCCGCCCTGGGGATGCTGGTGGCGGTGGTGGTGACCCTGGCGGACCGCCAGATCGTCTCCTACGGGGTGATCCTGGCCGGTCTCGTGGTCGGCTCCGGCATCGGAGCGACCCTCGCCCGCCGGGTCGAGATGACGGCGATGCCCCAACTCGTGGCGATGTTCAACGGCTTTGGAGGCGGCGCCTCGGCCCTGGTCGCCCTGGCCGAGACGGGCCCCGTCGCCGAGGCGGGAACCCTCGTGACGGTGTCGCTGTCGATCCTCATCGGCACCGTGACCCTGACCGGAAGCCTCATCGCCTTCGCCAAGCTCCAGGGGCTGGCCCCACCTAGCTCGGTCGGATACCCCGGTCAGCGACTCGGGGACCCGCTGCTGGCGCTGGTGGCGGTGGGAGCGGGGGTGCTGCTGGTGGCGTCGCGAGGAGACCCGACATGGGCGTGGACCGCCGCCGGCTTCGCCGCCGTGCTCGGCGTCACCCGCGTCCTCCCGATAGGTGGCGCCGACATGCCGGTGGTCATCTCGTTCCTCAACTCGGCCTCGGGCCTGGCCGCCTCGGCCGCGGGGTTCGTGATCCAGTCGAACGCCCTCATCATCTCCGGTGCCCTGGTGGGAGCGGCCGGCCTGATACTCACCTCCATCATGGTCAGGGCGATGAACAGGACCCTGGCCGATGTGCTCTTCGGCACCTTCGGAGCGACCGGCGACGAGGGCGACGCCGACCATCCCGAGCGTTTCGCCACCCGGGCCAGCGCCGAAGACGTGGCCATCACGCTCGCCTATGCCCGCTCGGTGGTGGTAGTGCCGGGATACGGCCTGGCCGTAGCCCAGGCTCAACACGCCATCCGCGAGCTGGAGACGGCCCTCGTTGCCCGCGGGGTAGAGGTGAGGTATGCGATCCATCCCGTCGCCGGCCGGATGCCGGGACACATGAACGTGTTGCTGGCCGAGGCCGACGTCGCCTACGAGCGGCTCTTCGACCTCGACGACATCAACCACGACTTCCCCCGCACGGACGTCGCCCTGGTGGTGGGCGCCAACGACGTGGTCAACCCCTCGGCGAGGGAGGACCCGGCCAGCCCCATCGCCGGCATGCCGATCCTCGAAGTGGACCGGGCCGCCACCGTGGTGGTGGTGAAGCGGAGCCTGTCGCCCGGGTTCGCCGGCATCGACAACCCGCTCTTCTACATGGACAACACGTTGATGCTCTTCGCCGATGCCCGTCAGGGGCTCGCCGAGGTGGTTTCGGCGATCAAGGAGGCCTGACCTGACCCGTGACCTGGCGTTCGGGCTGGTGGCGGTGGCATTCCTGCTGTGGCTGACCTTCTTCGCGGCCGGACCCGGATCCGTGGAGGTGGCCACACTGGCGGCGGCCGTGGCAGCACTCATCTGGCTGGCGACGGTGGACCCCTCCCGGCTGGTGGACGCCTCCGGCAGGCCCCAGGCGCTCCTGTTCGGGCTGGCGGCTATGGGGATGGTGCTCCTCGTCACCGCCGCCGCCCTGTTGTCGTCGGCCACGACCTTCCTCACGCTGGTGGTCGGTGTCGCCGGTCTGATCACGGGAACGACCCGGGCCGTCCGCCACGGAATCGGCCGACAACCAACGGAGGAGTAGATGGAGTTCGGGGACGTCCTTGCCCGGCGGCGCATGGTCCGCAACTACGACCCCGGAGAGATCGATCACGACGCTCTCCAGCGGATCGCCGCCGCCGCCCTGCGTGCCCCCTCGGCGGGGTTCAGCCAGGGACAGGCCGTGGTGGTGGTGACCGATCCGGACAAGCGAGCCAGCATCGCCGCCGCCGCCGGCGAGGGCGAATACGTGGCCGCCGGCTTCGATCCCTGGATCTCCCGAGCGCCCGCCCATCTCGTGATCTGCGTGTCGGAGGACGCCTATCACCGTCGCTACCGCATGGACGACAAGCTCAGGGCGGACGGAACGGAGATCGATTGGCCGGTCCCCTACTGGTGGGTCGACGCCGGGGCCTCCCTCATGGCCGTGCTGCTGGCAGCCGTCGACGAGGGGCTGGGGGCAGGCTTCCTCGGCGTGCACGCCATCGACGACCTGAGGGGAGAGCTGGGGATACCGGCCGAATACGCCCCCATCGGTGTCGTCACGGTCGGGAGACCTGCTCCCGACCGCAGATCCGCCTCCCTCGACCTGGGACGCCGACCACGGTCGACCGTCATCCACTGGGAGAGCTGGGCCGGCGACGAGACCTGTAACGGCGAGTAGGCAGCGGAGACTTCATCTGCGACAGTGAGTCTTGGGCCGAGACTGTCCCCGGGGGAGTCCCTGCCCTAGGAATGGACGATGAGCAGACCGATCGACCATTTGAAGCGATACGGCGAGAGCCTGGCCGACGCCGTCTCTCCTGCGCGGAGTCGCGTCGTGGCGATGCGCGCCATCGCTCGCGCGGAACGACGTCCCCGGCGAAGCGGTCTCCGCATCGCCGCCGCCACCGCCGGTTTCTTCGCCATCGCCAATGTCGCTGCCGCCGGGGTGGCTGACCAGGCCGTGCCCGGCGATCCCCTCTACCCGCTGGACCGGGCCTACGAGAGGGTCGCCGACCTCGTCGGGCTTGGGGGGGACCGCACCGACGAACGTCTCCACGAAGCCACCGTCCTCGTGGAGCGCTCCGATCTCACTACGGCCGTCGACCTGGTCGACGAGGCCGTCGACGATCAGGCTGTGGCGGCTGCGATCCTCGCCCTCGAGCAGGCCGAAGGCCTCGACGCCGACCTCGGCGATGCGGTGATGGATCTGATCAACGGCGCTCAGGGCATAGCCGACGCCGCCAGGGAAGGCGATCGTGATGCCCTCGCTCAGGCCCGGGACGAGATGCGGCGCCTGGCAGGGAACGTGGCTGATGCAGCCCGGGCCAACGAACGGGAAGGGCCGACCGACGAACCGGGCCCACCTGAGGACATCGACCCGCCGGGGCGGGACGGGACGCCTCCCGGCGACACCGCCCCCGGCAAGGACGGGACGCCTCCCGGC
>CAZTXD010000136.1:0-9917 GCA_964617995.1 uncultured Acidimicrobiaceae bacterium | reverse complement strand
CGGGCTCACCCTCCATGACCTGGGCAGCACGAACGGCACATACTTGAATGGGAGACGGGTGACCGCTCCGACAGAGCTACGGAGAGGAGACGCCGTCCAGGTGGGCAAGACGGTCATGGAGATACGGTGAAATATCAATGGGCAAGCGCCACACACACCGGGTTGGTGCGATCGAACAACGAGGACTCCCTCTTTCCCCCGGATTCGGGGAGCAGCTCCGACCCACCCCTTTTCATAGTCGCCGATGGGATGGGTGGCCATGTCGCCGGTGAGGTCGCATCCCGTATCGCCGTCGAGACCGCCACCGACACCGAGGGGGCACCCGGCCGGCGTGTCCTAGGCGCCAACAACGCCCTACTCATACAGGTCGCCGAGAATCCCGAGCTGGCAGGGATGGGCACCACCATGACCGTCCTCGAGCTGGGGAACTCCGGCGTGGCCCGCGTGGCCCATGTGGGAGACAGCCGCGCCTATCTCCTCCGCGACAGCTCCCTCCGACAGCTCACCATCGACCACACCGTTGCCGCCGAATACGTGGCGGCCGGTCAGCTCAGCCCCGAAGAAGCCCAGAATCACCCGCAGCGCAACATGATCACCCGCGCCCTCGGCCTGACCCAGAACCTCATGGTCGACGAGATCGAGGAACCCGTGCAGCCCGGGGATCGTTTTCTCCTCTGTTCCGACGGAGTCCATTCCATGCTCGCCGACAAAGAGATCGCCGATCAGCTCGCGGCCGAATCCGTGGAGGAGGCCGCCTGGGGGCTCATCGAAGCGGCCAATGCCGCCGGCGGGCACGACAACATCACCGTGGTGGTCGTGGACGTGGAAGACACCGAGTCGCCGGAGTGACGAGATGAGGGCTCCCGATCCGTCGGCGAAGGCACCGGCCTCCGGCTTCCGAATTCCGAGTTCCGACCGGAGATGACTCGCACAGCTGAAGCGGTGCTCATAGTCGTAGGTTCGGCCCTGGCCGCATTCGGGGTGGCGCTGGTCGACTTCGCCGCCGGGGAGGGGGTGGGGGCGCAGGCCGGGCTCACCTTCCTCGTTTTCCTCATCGCCTTCGGTGGTCTGCATGTCTCGCTCCGCACATGGGCGCCCGACGCCACCCCCCTGCTGCTGCCCCCCATCATCCTGCTGGCGGCCATCGGCTTCATGGAGGTCTATCGACTGTCCCCGTACCGGGCGGGACTCCAGCGCTGGTGGCTGTTGATCGGAGCGGGAGCAGCGGCGGCCCTGCTGGCGCTGCTCGCCAGGTCGGGACTCAGCACCCTACGCCGGTTCCGCAACCTCATGTTGATAGCGGCCGTCGGTCTGCTTCTCCTCCCCAACCTCCCCGTCACAGGGCCCCTGCCCATACGTGGGTTGAGCCAGGGGGGAAGCCGGCTGTGGGTCGTGCTCGACTTGAACTTCACCCAGCTCCACTTCCAGCCGGCTGAGATCGCCAAGGTCCTCTTCGTGGTGTTCCTCGCCGGTTTTCTCGCCGACCGGCAGGCCGCCCTCACCGGTGCCCATCGCCGGTTGGGCCTCATCAGGGTGCCCGAACCGCGCCAGCTCGTCCCGCTGGTCATGGTGTGGGCCGGGAGCCTGCTGATCCTCGTCTATCAGCGTGACCTGGGGGCCTCCCTTCTGCTGTTCGTCACCTTCGCCGCCCTCCTCTACGCGGCCACCGGGGCGGCCGGCTACCTGCTGGCGGGCGGGGTGATGGCGATCGGCGGAGGTGTGGCCGCCTGGATGACATTCGACCATGTGCAGCGGCGTGTGCAGGCGTGGCTGACCCCGTTCGCCGACTATGAGGACGTGGGATTCCAGGTCGCGCAGGGTCTCTTCGCCCTGGGTACGGGAAGCCTGTCGGGATCTGGACCCGGGTTGGGTCGGCCGACGCTCATCCCCAACGCCTCCACCGATTTCATCTTCGCCGCCGTGGGCGAGGAGCTCGGCCTGGCGGGCTCCGTGGCCGTGATCTGCTGCTTCGCTCTCTTCCTGGCAGCCGGATTCGGGATTGCTCTCCGCTCCCGCGACCGGTTCCGATCTCTCCTCGCGGCCGGGCTCACCTTCGTGATCGGACTCCAGACCTTCCTCATCATCGGCGGTGTCGTCCGGGTACTGCCCCTGACGGGCATCACCCTGCCGTTCATGTCCTACGGGGGCTCCGCTCTCGTCGGCAACTTCCTGCTGCTGGCCCTGCTCGAGCGGTCCAGCCACGAGGAGCGCTCGTGAACGGGCCCATCCGGAGACTCGCCATCGGGCTGTTCGTCTGCCTCGGGGTCCTGGTGGGAGCCGTCACCTGGATTCAGGCGGTCAGGGCCGACGACTACCGGAGCGACCCACGCAACACCCGTCAGGCGATCTCCCAGGCCGGCAAGGAGAGGGGAGTGATCGTCGCCGCCGACGGGACGATCCTCGCCGAGTCGGTGCCTTCCCCCGACGACCCCAGACAGTTCGACCGGGTGTATCCGGAGGGACCGGTGTTCGCCCACACCGTCGGCTACACATCGGTGATCGTCGGTGACGGTGGACTGGAGGGCACCTTCGTCGACATCCTCCGTAGTCGCCGTGACCTCACCTTCTCCGACCTCGTGTCGGCGATCCTCGGACGGGAGCTAAGTCCCCGGAGCATGCGCCTCACCATGGACAGTGGGCTCCAGCGCCTCGCCTACGAGGCGTTGGGCGACCGTTCCGGGGCGGTGGTGGCCCTGGACCCGTCGACGGGCGGGATCCTCGCCATGGTCTCCACCCCGTCGTTCGATCCGTCCGCGCTGGACGGTCCCGACGGCGCCGCCTACTGGGAGGAGCTCCTGGCCGATCCCGACAGGCCTCTGGCCGACAGGGCCACCCGCGAGCTCTTCCCACCGGGATCGACGTTCAAGACCCTCGTGACGGCCGCGGCTGTCGATGTGGGGGTGGCGGGACCGGAGACGACCTTCGACGACCCGGCCGAGTTCCAGCTTCCCGGCTCGACGGCCACGGTGTCCAACTTCGGCGGGGGTCGGTGCGGCGACGGCACGGAGGTCACGCTGATGCGGGGTTTCGTCCGCTCCTGCAACACCGTGTTCGCCAATCTGGCCATCCAGGTGGGCGCCTCAGACATCGGAATCATGGCCGAGGCGCTCGGCTTCAACCAGGAACTCGAGTTTCCCTGGGAGGTGGCCACCTCGTCCTTCCTCACCGACGAGCTGGCCGAGGACGACGCCGCACTCGGTCAGAGCGGTCTCGGGGAGAGAGACGTGCGCGCCACGCCCCTCCAGATGGCGATGGTGGCGGCGGCCATCGCCAACGAGGGGGTGGTGCCCGAACCCTACCTGATCGACGAGATCTTCGACGCCGATGGGAACACGGTCCAGCACACCCAACCATCCACACTGGGCCGGGCGATGGCTCCCGCCACGGCCACCATCGTCGCCCAGATGATGGAGAGGGTCGTCACCGAGGGAACCGGCACCGCCGCCACCGTCCCGGGGGTGCGGGTCGCCGGCAAGACCGGCACCGCCCAGGCCCGCGACGGCCAGTCCTATCCGTGGTTCATCGGCTTCGCCCCCATCGACGCCCCCAGCATCGCCATCGCGGTGATGTTCGAGCCTCAGCCGGCCACGGGCGAGTCCGACACCGGCGGGAGAGTCGCTGCGCCGGTGGCGGGGACCCTCATCGCCGGTTGGCTAGAAAGTCGAAGCTGATCCCTATCATTCAGCGCGCTCCCTAGAGGTCTATGGAAACTCCCCGCCCCCTCACCGACCGGTACCAACTCGCCTCCCACATCGCCCGAGGAGGCATGGCCGACGTGTATCAGGCTCAGGACTCGCTCCTGGGTCGCCGGGTCGCGGTCAAGATGCTCCATTCCCAGTACTCGTCGGACGAGGCCTTCGTCAAGCGCTTCCGGCGTGAGGCGCAGGCCGCCGCCAACCTGAGCCATCCCAACATCGTGGGGATCTACGACTGGGGTGAGGCAGGAGACACCTACTTCATCGTGATGGAGCTGGTGGATGGTCGGTCGCTGCGCGACGTCCTCCGCTCCGAAGGCGCGTTGCTGCCGCGGCGGGCCGTCGAGATCGCCGCCGAGGTGGGAGCTGCCCTCTCGGTCGCTCATCGCGCGGGCCTGGTCCATCGCGACATCAAGCCGGGCAACATCCTTCTCGCTGCGGACGGCACGGTGAAGGTAACCGACTTCGGCATAGCCCGGGCATGGGACGACTCCCAGGAACTGACCCGTACCGGTTCGGTTATCGGAACCGCAACCTATTTCTCTCCCGAGCAGGCGCAGGGAGCCTCCGCCGACGCTCGCTCCGATGTGTATTCGCTGGGCGTCGTGCTTTACGAGATGCTCACCGGTCGTCCGCCGTTCCAGGGCGACAGCCCCATGTCTGTAGCCTTCCAGCACGTCTCGACCGACGCCGTTCCACCCTCCTCCATCAATCCCGACGTCACCCCGCAGCTCGACGCCGTGGTGATGAGGGCGCTCCGCAAGGATCCGTCCGGTCGCTACCAGAGCGCCGAGGACATGCGAGCCGACCTGGTGGCGGTCCTGCGCGGACAGACCCCTTCTGCCCCGGCCCCGGTGGTGGCCGGGGCCGGGAACTTCGCCGACCCGGATGCGTCGACCCGGGTCATCCCCTCAGCGATGCCGCCCGCCACCGCCCCGCCCGACGAGGTCTATCGCCAGCTCGAGGAGGAGCCGCCCTCCCAGCTTCCGTTCATCCTCACCGCCTTCGGCCTGCTCGGTCTGCTCACGGTCCTCATCTTCGTGCTCTTCCAGGCTCTGTCCGGAGAAGAAGAGCCGACCCTGGTGATCGTCCCGAATGTCACCAACCTGCCCGAGGAGGAGGCGGTCGACCGCCTGGAAGCGGAAGGCCTGCGCGTGTCCATCACCCGGGAGGCGAGCGACGAGATGGAACTGGGTCGGGCGATCCGAACCGACCCCCCCGCCGGGGAGGAGGTCGAAGAGGACTCCACAGTGGAGCTGTTCATCTCCTCGGGGCCCGAGGAGTTCGAGGTGCCGATACTGATCGGCCAGGACGAGGCAACCGCCCGCGAGTTGATCGACCAGTCCGGCTTCGTGGTCGGGAACATCACCACCCGACCCGACGAGCAGCCGGCGGGGATCGTCGTCGATCAGAGCCCGCCTCCTGGTGTCCGGGCCGGGGGTGGATCCCCTATCGACCTGATCATCTCCGAGGGTCCCCAGACCGTCGAACTCGAAGATCTCTCCGGGTTGACCGAGCGCGACGCCGGCCAGCGTCTCCAGGACGCGGGTCTCCGTTTCACGGTCTCTGAGCAATACGACAACGAGGTTCCCCAGGGGGTGGTAATCGAGACCGATCCGGTGGCGGGCTCAACGGTGGAGGTCGGAGAGACGATCCTGCTGGTCGTATCACGCGGTCCGGAGCCGGTGACCATCCCGGACCTGTTCGGCCTCACCCCCGACCAGGCCCGCGCCGAGCTCGACGCCGTCGGCTTGAATATCTCGATCTCCAACGCCACCGAGACCGTCAACGATCCCGACCTGGACGGCCGGGTAGTGGCCCAGTTCCCGGCGGCCGGCGCCACCGCCCTCCCCGGCGACGCCATCACCGTCACCCTCGGCCGGACTCCTCCGACCACCACCACGACGACGACCACCACGACCACCACGACCACCACCGAACCGACCACGACCACCACCGAACCCGATGACTGACGGTTTGTTCGGGAATCCCCAGCACGGACACGGTCGAACCCGTCCCCGACGCGGCAGCGCCTGACTTCCGACTTCCGACTTCCGACTCTTCAGCCCAGGAAGTTGGCCAACAGCGCCTTCCCCTCCACGGTCATCACCGACTCGGGATGGAACTGGACCCCGTGGACGTTCAGGGTCCGGTGGCGCACACCCTGGACCACACCGTCCTCAGACCAGGCGCACTCCTCCAGCCCATCGGGCATCACCGTCACCACCAGCGAGTGATAGCGAGTTGCTTCGAACGGATCCGTGAGACCGGCGAACACCCCTTCGCCGTCGTGGCGGATCTGGGAGGTCTTGCCGTGGCGGGGTTCGGAGGCGACGTCGACCTCACCTCCGAAGGCGGCGACGATCGCTTGATGACCCAGACACACTCCCAGCACCGGGACCTTGCCGGCGTAGGCTCTCACGAACTCCATGGAGTTCCCTGCCCCCTCCGGACGTCCTGGCCCCGGGGAGATGACGATCCTCCCGTAGTCGTTCTCCATTGCCTGTTCGGGAGTGATGGCGTCGGCCCGCACCACCTCCGGCTCCGCCCCCAACTCCCCCAGGTACTGGGCGAGGTTGTGGGTGAACGAGTCGTAGTTGTCGAGTACTAGGACCTTCACCGGTAGTTGGTGGTCATCACGAACCCGGCGGTGATGAGTATCAGACCGACGAGCAGCACCAACTGATCGGTCTGGAACACGAAACGGACCAGCACCAGCAGCACCCCCAATGTCATCAGCCCCGCCATCACCGCCACGTACCACTTCGGGCTGGGCTCCTTCACCTTGGCGGACGGGTTCTTGGGAGGGGTGGGTCCGCTGGACCTCGGCTTGCGACGTTTGGACTCGGGCATGGCTTCTTCTCAAGCGTATACCCTCCGGGGGGTCGTCTCCACCTCCGCCCTCTCGCTTGTGAATGACAGGGCTGTAGTTTTCCTCGTACTTATCCACAGGCTGTGGGGAACTACACGGTTGTGGTTCAGTCTCGCGGGTGACGACCCGGCCGCCACACCGGGGTCATCTCCTCCCGACAGTGCTTGGGAGGGGAGGTCTCGGTGACATTGGCCACGCGCAAGGTCACCTCCGTCCCGCATACAGAGCACCGGAAATCCTGGTCCTCGACCTCGACGATGTCCTCGGGGTCGACCTCGGGTGGGGGCGTGGAGATCATCCGCAGGATGCGCATGCTCCCCACCCAGATGATGGTGCCGATGCCCACGGCGATGAGGATCTGGCCGAGGCCGATCTCACCCATGCCAGGTCCCTCTCAGATGCGCTCGATGATGGTGCCGTTGGCCATCCCGCCGCCCTCACACATGCTCTGCAGTCCGTAGCGGCCCCCGGTCCTGTGGAGCTCGTGCACCAGTGTGGTGAGGAGTCGGGCGCCGGAGGCACCCAGGGGGTGACCCAGAGCGATGGCTCCGCCGTTGACGTTGGTCCGGGCCCAGAGCGCCTCGGGGTCGCTTCCGCCGTGTTCGATCCGCCATGCTCCCACCACGGAGGCGAACGCCTCGTTGATCTCGAAGAGGTCGATGTCGTCGATGGACAGGCCTGCCCGGTCGAGGACCTTGGACGTGGCGGGTATCGGGCCGGTCAGCATCGTCACCGGGTCGACCCCGGCGAGCGAGAAGGCCACGAAGCGCGCCAACGGCTCCAGGCCCAGCTCGTCGGCTCTTTCCTCCGACATGATGAGAACGGCGGCGGCGCCGTCGGAGATCTGAGACGAGTTCCCGGCCGTGACCACCCCGTCGGCCTTGAAGGCGGGTTGGAGCGAGGCCAGCTTCTCGACAGATGTGTCCCAGCGGATGCCCTCGTCGCGGTCCACGGTGACCGGCCCGGAGTCGCTCGGAGCCTCGACCGGGACTATCTGGCCTTCGAAGCGGCCCTCCTCGGTGGCCGTCGCCGCCCGGCGATGGGACTCGAGCGACAGCATGTCGAGCTCCAGGCGGGACAGGCTCCACTTCTCGGCGATCATCTCCGCCGATATGCCTTGGGGGACGAGCCCCTGGCTGTAACGATCCAGCATCAGCGGCCCGAAGGGCATGCCGGGCCCCTGCTGGGCGGTGATGCCCATGGGCACCCGGGTCATCGACTCGACGCCGGCGGCGACCACCACGTCGTATGCCCCCGCCATCACCCCCTGGGCGGCGAAGTGTGCCGACTGCTGTGACGACCCGCATTGGCGGTCGATGGTCACACCCACCACGTCCTCGGGGAAGCCGGCGGCCAGGGCGGCGTTGCGGCCCACGTTGTTGCTCTGCTCCCCCGTCTGCATGACCGTGCCCATGATCACGTCCTCGATCAGCTCGGGAGCGACGTCGTTGCGTTGGATCAACGCTCGCAAGGGGATCGAAGCGAGGTCGACGGGATGGATATCCTTCAGTACCCCGTTGCGGCGGCCGACCGGGGTGCGAACGGCATCGACGATGACGGCGTTGGGCATGGGATGGCTCCTCTCTCCGGCCAACTCTATCGGCGCTGACCTAGATCGAGAACGCCCTTCACCACGGGACCACCGACACGGCGTGTCGTTTAGAGCCCCGGAAAGCCACTCCTCACTCGAGGGCGAACGATCCTGTGACGATCTCGCCTGCCGGCTCATAGGTGGCCATGACGACTCCTGTGGTGGAGACCTCGCTGTCAACGAGCTCCAACCCGGCGGGGATGGTGCCGTCGGCGAACAGGCGTTTGCCCGACCCGATGACGACGGGGAACGTCCACAGGCGGAACTGGTCGACGAGGCCGTGGCGCAAGAGCGTCTGGATCATGTTTCCGCTGCCGGACACCACCAGCTCCGGCCCGTCCTCCTCCTTGAGGGCTGCGATCCCTTCGGCGGCGTCTCCCTCGATCAGCACCGAGTTGCTCCACTCCAGGGTGGGTCGACTCCGCGATGCGACGTATTTGGTGGCTTCGTTGAAGGTCCTGGCGCCGTCTTCCTCGGCGGCGTGCGGCCAATGGGCGGCCATGATGTCGTAGGTCTTGCGTCCGAGCACCATGGCGAACGGCACGCTCAGTGCCTCGCCCATGGCCTGACCCATCTGCTCGTCCCAGTAGTTCACCGACCAGCCCCCGTGGGCGAAACCGCCGCTGTCGTCCTCTTCCGGCCCGCCCGGGGCCTGCATGACCCCGTCGAGGGTCAAGAACGTGCTCACAATCAGCCTTCTCATGTGGTGTCCTTTCGGTCGGATGTGCAATCCGGGATTGGCCGGCGTCGAGGTCAGCCGGCGAGCAGGGCGTCCATCTGGCCGACCGCCTGCCGCATACCCTCCTCGGCGCCCATGCTGATTATCTGGTCCATCTGCTCCCGGGAATCGAAGACCGACCGCATCTCCATCCGGGTCCCGCCGTCGTGCTCGGTGAGTCGCATCTGCACCGTCACTATGGGCATGTCGGTGATAGGTGTGCCGTCGTCGTCGGCGAAGCCGTCGGTGAACTCCAGGGACTTCGGCGGGTCGACCGATGTGACCCGCCACCAGCCCCGGTGCTTGTCGCCCTCCGGGCCGGTCATGAAGTAGGTGACGTCACCACCGGGGTTCAGGTCGTGCTCCTCGACGGTCGCAGGATGACTGGGCGGCCCCCACCACCGCTCCAGCAGCCGCGGATCGGCCCACAGCCGCCACACCCGCTCCACGGGGGCGTCGAAGTCGGCGATCACGGTGAGGGTCAGGTTGTCGTAGTCCTTGTCGACGCTGGTGACACTCATTTGTTTTCTCCTCTCGTGTCGTTCTCTTCCGAGTCGTTCACGGTGTCGGTGGCCCGTGCAAGCAGGTGAGACATCCGTTCCACTCGTCCCCGCCAGGCCGTCTCGAGCTGGTCGAGGGTCTGTCGGGCCCGGCGTACGGCGTCGGGGTCGGTGCGCACGAGCTGCTCCCTTCCGCGGCGCTCCTTGGAAACCAGACCGGCCCTCTCCAGCACCGCCACGTGCTTCTGCACCGCAGCGAAGCTCATCGGGTAGGCCTCCGCCAGGCGCGAAACCGACAGCTCCCCGGGAACGGAACGGCGCAGGATGTCGCGGCGGGTGGCATCGGCCAGTGCGTGGAAGAGGTGATCCACGGTCTCGTCGGTCAGCTCATCTACAACCATCTGGTTGTAGATTATCGAGACCTTCCGCCTGCCGCAAGGCGATGAGGCCGGAGTTCTCCCCGACCATCCGGCCTGTGAGCAGGTTGTGGAGCTGAGGGGATTTGAACCCCTGACCCCCTGCTTGCAAAGCAGGTGCTCTG
>CAZTXD010000135.1:0-9923 GCA_964617995.1 uncultured Acidimicrobiaceae bacterium | reverse complement strand
GCACCTCCCGCCACGGCAGGTCCTTGTCGATGCGTGGCTCGCCGGGCAGACCCAGGACCCTCTCGCCGAGGATGTTCTTCATGATCTCCGACGTTCCCCCTTCGATCGAGTTCGCCCGTGCCCGCAGGAAGTTCATCTGCGGGCTGCGCCTCCCCATCGCCGACTCGTCGGGAGCCCGGTAGACGTACGTCTCCGGATAGAGCATTCCTTCCTCGCCGAGGAGGTCGACACAGAACGAGTAGATCCGCTTGTTCAGGTCTGCCCAGTGGAGTTTGGCGGTCGATCCCTCCGGCCCCGGCGTCCCCTCGGATCGTGACCGGGCGGCCCGCACGTTCGTGAGCCGCAGCACCTCGGCCTCGACCCACAGGCGCATGAGCCGGTCCCGTGTGACTGGATCTCCATCGCCGCGCTCCCTCCAGAGGTCAACCGCCATCCCGATGGCTCCCTCCCCTCGGCCAGGGGTGGCCGCACCGATGGCGACCCGCTCGTTCATCAGCGTGGTCAATGAGACCCTCCAGCCGTCGCCCACCCCGCCGAGCCGGTTGCGGTCGGCGACGCGGGCGTCGGTGAAGTACACCTCGTTGAACTCCGCCTCGCCGGTGATTTGGCGTAGGGGACGGACCTCCACCCCGGGCTGATGCATGTCGACGATGAAGTAGGTGAGGCCCTGGTGCTTGGGCAGCTCGGGATCGGTCCGCGCCACCAGCATCCCCCACCGCGCCATATGCGCCAGCGTCGTCCAGACCTTCTGCCCGTTCACTACCCACTCATCACCATCGGGGTCGGCCCGGGTGGCCAGACCGGCGAGATCCGACCCCGCGGAGGGCTCACTGAAAAGCTGGCACCAGATCTCCTCGGCCGTGAACAGAGGACGCAGCCATCGCGACTTCTGCTCCTCGGTTCCGTGGGTGAGCACGGTGGGAGCTCCCATCCCGTAGCCGATCACGTTGCGGGAGAGGTTCGAGCGGGAAGCACCGGCAGCGTCGAGACGCTCGAACACCCTGCTCTGATACCCAGGGGCCACCCCCAGCCCGCCATGGCCCTTCGGGAAGTGAACCCATGCCAGCCCGGCGTCGAACTGGGCGCCCCAGAACGCGGTGTCTGCGGTGTCGCCGGGATCGTGCTCGGCGAGCAGCCGATCCAGCGCCTCCTGCACCACGACGGCGGCGTCGGTCATCGTCCACCCCCGGCCACGGTCTCCCCGAGGAGCTGCAGCTCCTCGGGGGCGCTGCCCAGGATCGAGAAGCCCTCTGTGTCACGGATGTCCTCCAGATGCCGCGAAATGTCCTCCGCCGTAGGCTGGGAGCCCCGGCCGGCGAACCAGCCCGGGGTGAGGCCCACGAAGAACCGGGCGTAGCGGCCGGCTCCCGCCGAGAACACCTCATGGGTGGGACCGCACGCCTCAGACGCCAGATACACCACCATCGGTGTCACCAGTTCCGGATCGACCGCCTCCGACAACGCTCCCAGCAGCTCCTCGGTCATGCGCGTCCGCGCCACCGGGGCGATGGCATTCGACTTGATGTCGTGCTTGGCCCCCTCGATAGCGAGGACATTGGACAGGCCGACCAGGCCCATCTTGGCCGCCCCGTAGTTCGCCTGCCCGAAGTTCCCCAGGATCCCGGAGTTGGACGACGTGAACACGAACCGGCCGTATCCGTTCTCCTTCATCACGGCGAACGCCGGCAGGGAGACGTAGAAGGCACCGCGCAGGTGAACATCGAGAACCGCATGCAGCTCGTCGACGGTCATGTTCGTGAAGCTCCGATCCCGTAGGATGCCGGCGTTGTTGATCACAACGTCGACGGTGCCGAAGGTGTCGACTGCCGTGTCGACGACGGCCCTCCCCGAATCAGGTTCGGACACCGAGTCGTAGCTGGCGACGGCCTCCCCACCTGCAGTGACGATCTCGTCCACCACCCCGTCGGCGGCAGACCGTGACTCCCCACTTCCATCCACGGAACCCCCGATGTCGTTGACCACTACCTTGGCCCCACGACGGGCCAGCTCCAGGGCGTACGAACGACCGAGACCGCTCCCTGCCCCGGTGACGACCGCCACTCTCCCGTCGAAGGCCACCGGAGCACCTCCGGCGTCAACCGGCATACATCTGATCGATTTGGTCTGCGTAGCGCTCCAGCACCACCCGACGCTTGAGCTTTAGAGAGGGCGTCACCTCCCCGGTCTCGGGACTCCATTCGTCCGGCACGATGAGGTGTCGTTTCACCTGTTCCACCCGCGCCACCTGCTCGTTGGCCTCCTCGACGGCCCGGGCCATCTCCGACACCACCTCGGTGGCCCGCGAGAAACTGGCCAGATCTTCGTAGGTCAACCGGTGCTTCTCGGCCCACAGCGGCGCCTCATCGGGATCGAGAGCGATGATCATCGTCAGATAGTTTCGGCCGTCCCCCACCATGCATGCCTTGGACACGAGCGGATGGTTCCCGAGCAGCGTCTCCAGCTTGGCCGGGGCCACGTTCTTGCCGGCGGCGGTGATCAGGATCTCCTTCTTACGGCCAACGATGTGGAGGAACCCGTCGTCGTCGATGCGACCCAGGTCCCCGGTGTGCAGCCAGCCATCGGCCCCGAAGGTCTCCTCTGTCTCGGTCGGGAGGTTGTAGTAGCCGGCGGCGACGATCCCGCCCCGGATCAGGACCTCGTCGTCGTCCCCCAGCCGCACCTCTACCCCCGGGATCGGGATCCCCACAGAACCGATACGGAGTGCGTCGGGCACGTTCGCGGTCGCCGGACCCGTGTTCTCGGACAGGCCATAAACCTCGAACAGGGGGATACCCAGGGAGTGGAAGAACGTGATGAGGTCCGGGGCGATGGGAGCGGCGGCGGTTATGGCGAACGTCACCGCGTCCATCCCCAGCTGCTCGCGCACCTTGGAGAGGACGAGTCGGTCGAGCAGGCCGTGCAGGGCGGCGTCCAGTCCTCCCAGGGATCCGCCCGCCTGCTCCGTCTGCACCTTCTTCGTCCCGAGGGAGATCGCTTTCGAGAGCAGTGCCCCCTTGACCCCTTCCGCCTCCTCGAACCGGGTGTTGAGACGGGTGGCGAACTTCTCCCACACGCGGGGCACACCCACGAACAGGGTCGGCCTGCCCTGCTGGACATACTCCAGTACCTGGGTCATGTCCGGGCAGTACCAGACCTCCCCCGCCAGGTAGATACCGAGATAGTGGCTGCTGATCCGCTCGGCGATATGAGCCAGGGGCAGGTACGACACGAGACGTGGATGGTCGATCACACCCAACGCCCGTCGGGCGGACTCGGCGGTCCACATGACGTTGCGGTGGGTGATGACGACCCCCTTGGGATTGCCGGTCGTGCCCGACGTGTAGATGAGGGTGGCGATGCCTTCGGGCTGGATGCCGCTGGTGTCGATGAGCTCGGGGTGGGCGGTGAGGCTCTCCCGACCCCGCGCCAGCACGTCGTCCCACGACAGGACCCAGTCCGACCCGGCGTAGTTCTCCGCTCCCTCCATCAGGATGACATAGCGGAGGCCGTCCAACTCCGGCCGGATCTCCTCCCAGCGCTTCATGAACGTCAGGTCTTCGAGGATCGCCACCGTGGCGCCACAGTCACGGGCGATGTAGGCGACCTGCTTGGCGGCGAGCGTGGAGTAGACGGTCACCCCGGTTGCTCCGAGGTGGATGGCAGCCAGGTCGGCCATCACGTGCTCGGGGCGATTCCCGGCCTGGATGGCGGTGAAGCTCCCTGGACCCACCCCCAGGGTCTGGAGCCCGGCGGCGAGCTCCCGCACCCGGGTGCGATACTCCGACCAGGTCAGGCTCTCCCAGTCGTCACCTGCCCGCCAGTGGATCGCCGGCCGATCGGCATGCTTATCTGCGTTCCGGTTGAACACATCGACGATCGTCTGACCGGCGATCACGGCGTCTATCTCTGTCGCCTCCCGGCGCACCATGGCGTCGTCGGTCATCTGGATCTACTCCTCTGTCGAAACTGTCCCGATGCCTATGAGTCTAGAGATCTCCACCGCATCGAGGCCGAGGTCGGCCAGGATCTCCGCTGTGTGCTGACCGGGGCGAGGCACGGAACCCGGCGGATCAGGAGGAGTAGCGCTGAACCGGGGTGCCGGAGCGGGTTGGACCACTCCCCCGCTCACCACGAACGTCCCCCGGCTCCGCAGGTGGGGATGGTTGGCTGCCTCGGTCATCGTGTAGACGCCGGTCACGCAGGCGTCGATCTGGGAGAAGATCGCCTCCCACTCCTCCCGGGTGTGTTGGGCGAACTCCTCGGCGAACAGGCGGCGCATCTCCGGCCAGGCAGCCCGGTCCATCTGTTGGGGGAGATCGTCGACTTCGAGCCCGAGGCCTTCCACGAGCCGGGCGTAGAACTGTGGTTCGAGGGCCCCAACGGCCATCCACTCGCCGTCGGAGGTGGCGTAGGTGGTGTAGAACGGCGCCGACCCGTCGAATAGGTCGTCGCCTCTCACTCCCCTCCACCATCCTCCGGCGAGGGCTCCGTGATGCATCGCCATCAGCAGCGCCGAGCCGTCCACCATGGCAGCGTCGACCACCTGGCCGGCTCCGTCGCTTCCCACGCTGTGAAGCGCCGCCAGCACACCCACCACCACCAGCATGGATCCCCCGCCGAAATCGCCCACCAAGTTCAGGGGCGGCACCGGGCGCTTCGGCGTGCCTATGGCGGCCAGGGTGCCCGTCACGGCGATGTAGTCGATGTCATGGCCGGCCGCATCCGCCAGGGGGCCGCTCTGGCCCCATCCCGTCATCCGCCCGTACACCAGCCGGGGATTGACCTCATGACATCGTGGCGGTCCCAGCCCCAGGCGTTCGGCCACCCCGGGGCGGAATCCCTCGATTAGCACATCCGCCCGCTCGACCAGTGCCAGGGCGAGCGCCGCTCCCTCGGGGTGTTTCAGGTCGATGGCGATGGATCGCTTGCCCCTGGCGAGGATGTCGTGGGGATCGCCCGGCCGACCCGGCCGCACGATCCGGGTGACCTCGGCGCCGAGGTCGGCCAGGATCATCCCGGCGTGAGGCACCGGCCCGATCCCGCCCAGCTCCACCACTCGAAGGTCGGTCAGCGGGCCAGACACGGCCCGGACGTTAGCCGGGAGAGGGCAGGCCAGGATTGGAATCGGTCCCCGATAGGGTATGCGGTCATGCTGCGAGGTCTCGCCGTGCTGGCGACAGGGGCCGCCCTGGTAGTGGCGGCAACAGCCGGGCTGGCCACACTCGTGCTTCCCGACGGATCGTCCCCGGAGGTAGGGGATGAGCCGGTGGGCGGGAGCGTTTCGGTGGAGGCAAGCGACACCAACGCACCCCGCGACACCCTGTCGCCCGACCCGCCCACAGGGGTGGGAGGGAACCTGGAGGTCACCGGTGACCGACCGGGCCGCTTCGTGGTGAATCGCGACGCAGCCCAGCTTCAAATCGCCAACCGTTTTCAGACCTCCGGGCGCTTCGAGGTCGGCGATACCGACGGCAACACGCTCATCTTCGACATGGACCCCGACTCCGGGTTGTTCATCGATCAAGCGAGCTACGAGGGCCTCAACCTGTTCCTCGACCCCGAGGACTGTTCCTTCACTGTCGAGGAGGAGAACGACCGCTCCGGGATAGCCCGTCTGCACGTCGCCTGCCCCGACGTCGCCGATGTGCAAGGCTCGGCCGCACTCACCCTGGAAGGCACGCTCGATCTCCCGCTGCGGCTCGCCCACCCCGACGGCCGTTACGACTCGGGTGGAGCCCTGGTGCTGGAAGGTGACATCTCCGCCGAGATGTCCTTCCCCTCCGCCACCTGGTACCTGTACCCCGACGACGACCAGGCGTCCGCCGGTGAAGACGAGATGCCGGCCATCTCCCTCTACGACGATGAAGCCGGACACGGGCTCACATTGGCCCTCGACGACAACGATCAGCCCTACGTCACCCTCATCCAGCATGAGCTGGCGATCTTCCAGCCTTCTCCGGCCGGCTGCTCAGTCACGTTGCAGCCCGACGTGATGATCGCTCCCCACACCGAACTCATCCATCTGGACATCGAGTGCCCGTCGGTGACCGACATGGAAGGAGAAGTGACGGTATCCATCACCGGTAGCCTGGCTGTGCACCGACAGACCATCATCACCCGACCGTTAACGCCACCGTGATCAGGGGGCTGGCAGTCCTGGCGGGTGCCGCCGTCCTGGTCGTCGCCCTGGTAGCCGGGTTGTCGGAGGCGATCCTCCCCGACGGACCCCCGGCCACGGTGAGCGCCTCCCCCTCGACCACCCTGGTGAGCGCAACCGGCCCGCCCTCGGAGTGGGGCCGGAACATCGTCGTGAGCGGTGACCGGGAAGGAACGGTGACGGTCGACCAGGGAGACCTTCGCCTCACCATCGCAGAGGATGACGGGAAGATCTACGTCTCCCAGATGGTCTACGAGGGGCTCAACATCTTCCTGGACCCCCCGGATTGCCCTCTCGAGCCGGAGGCCATCAGTCTCGAGTCGGGTCTGGTGCGCCTGAGGATGTCGTGCCGTGACATCACCGACGTGCAGGGCAACCACACCATCCACCTCGAGGGCTGGACGACCCACGACGCCCGGCTGGTCCTGCCGCTTCCCTCCGACGACACGGGAGGGTCGCTGGAGATCAGTGGTGACATCGAGGACGTGGTGCCGGTCCCTCCGATGGCCTGGTACGTGTCGTCGACCGGGAGCCCGCGGGCGGCGATGGTGGCAATGGATGAGCCGGACCCTGCCGAGATGGTGCGCTTCGGGTCACCCCTCAGCCTGTGGCTGGACCCCTCGGGGCGTCCGGTGGTGCAGTGGATCTCCGTGCCCGGAGAAGACTTCATGCCCCCCTTCCACGCCGACCCGGATGAGTGCACCGTCACCGACGACGTCGTCGCCGTCATCGACGAGAACACCGAGAGGGTGGAGATCGGCGTCCAGTGCCCCTCCCTAACCAGCGACGACTTCGCCACCACCATTTCCGTGTCGGGCACCATCCTCGCCGACCGCTTCACCCTCCCCACCGACGACTGACTGTATTGACTGCTGAGGGGCACTACCGCACGGCTGCTCGCTGCGGGGCCCGGGATGGTCGGGCCACTCGCCGTAGCCTGTCCCGCCGGCCGCCATCATCCGTGAACCGACAACCGACAACCGAAAAATGACAACCGACAACCGTCATCGCACCCGATGAGTCTTCGGATCGAACGCCTCCCGCATCCCCACCCCCATCAAATAGAACGCGGCCGCCAGCAACGTGATCCCTCCCGCCCCGGCGACCATCACCCACCAAGGGATGGGAGCTATGCCTGCGAAGAGCTCCGACCAGGTGATGCCGTCGTAGACCATCATCCCGAAGCCGACGTCATCGCCCACGGCGCTCCGGAAGCTGAGGAAACCCTCGGCTGTCACCGCCCCTGTTATGCCGATCATCGCCTGGACGGCGGCGTGCTGGACGAGGTGAGGGAGGATGTGACGGCTCACCATCCACAAGCCCCCGCCGCCGGCCACCCGCGCGGCCTCGACGAAGGGCTTCGCCATGACCGTGAGGGCGGCCGCCCTGACCGTGGCCATCGCCGGTCCCATCCCGTAGATGATCCCGAAGCTGAGCCCCACGTGTAGGGCGCCGAACTCCTCGTTGGGGCGCCCGATGCCGAGTATGAACACCGCCAGCATCGCCGGCAGCAGGACCATGGCGTCGCTCAAGTGGCTGACGAGGCCGTCCACCCATCCTCCCCGATAGGCGGCAACCGACCCACCCACCAGCGACACGACCACTATCGCCACCCCGGCCGACATTGCCACGAGGAACGTCGGCCCGGCGGCGTAGGTGAGCATCGAGAAGACATCCCTCCCCAACGAGCTGGTGCCGAGCCAGTGCCGACCCGAGGGAGCCGACGGGTGGGTTATCTCCCGGTCGAAGCCGAACTGGGGGTCGTAGACGTTGCTCTGCCCGGACCACAGGGTGGCATGGAGGAGTGGTTGAGCGAACAGCGCAAGCACGAAGACGGTGAGGATCACCAGACCCGCCACGATCTTGGGGTTGGTGAGGACGACCTTCCACTGAGGGCGCGCATCCATGTCGACGTCCATCACAGTGGTCAAACGTCACCCCTTCTCTGGCGGGGGTCGAGCGCGGCGATGCTGACATCGGTCACGAGACGAAACCCCACCCCCACCACCCCCAACACGACCATCACGCCCATGATGACGGGGATGTCCTGGAACTCGATGGCGTCGAAGAGCAGCGTGGAGAGTCCCTGCATCTGCAGCTCCACCTCCACGATGAACATGCCCGCCAGCACCGTGGGGAAAGCGAGAAACGACCCCGCCAGTGTGGGAGCCAGAGCGTTGCGGGCCACGTGACGATCCCGGACGAACCGTTCCCGCATTCCCTTCGCCCGGGCGGTGAGAACGTAGTCCTCGGAGCGCTCGTCCTCTATTCCCACACGCATCATGAACATGACCTGACCAAACGAGATCAGGATCACCCCCACCAGGGCGAGTGCCGGTGTGCCACGACCGGTGGTGGTGCTCATGTCCACCCGGTAGAGCAGGTCGAGGGCCTGCACACCCACCTCCGAAAGGGCCAGGCCCACGGCCGCCGCCGTGAGCGTCACGGGAAATGCCAGGCCCGCGATCAACGGGATGCGTCGCCGCCGCGCATACCAGCGGACGCCCAGGGCAACCACGACTGCCGCCGTCAGCGTGAGTGCCACCAGCCAGCGCACGTCGTTGGGCGTGGGCACGCCCTCCTGACCCATGACGGCCCCCCGCCAGATCTCCAGGCTGTCGACGGGCAGTCCCATGGCCTCTCGCAGGTCGAGGAGTGGGAAACGAAGCCAGCGCACCAGCACGAACACGAGGAAGGGGGGGAACAGCGTCGCCGACAGCACGCCCACGAGCGACAGGAGCGAGCCCGATCCCCTCCGCCCTCTCCAGGCCCCGACCCGTCCCAGGAGCTCTCCCACGACCCAGCCGATCAGGGTCCCCACGATGAACACCATGAGCGTGACCGGGAGCGAGGTTCGGATGAGCTCGGCGACGTCACCGCCGTTGAACGACTGTCCCAGATCCCCCCGGACGATGCCGCCCAGGAAGCCCACGTAGCGTTCCATCAGGGGACGATCGAGCCCCGCGCTCTCCTCTGCGGCGGCGACGGCCGCCGGACCACCGAGGCCGAACTGGGTCGCCCAATTGTAGGGCACCCACACCTGCATGAAGAAGAACAGGACGGTGAGGAAGATGAAGAGGGTGATGACCCCCCACAGGGCTCGACGGGCCAGGAAGCCCACGAACCAGGGCAGGCGGGATCTCGCCGGGACCGTAGCGACGGCTTCGTCGGTGGTCACCGGCGAGAGGACGGCTCGAGTTCTGGCGTGATCAATGTCCCTCCGCGGCTGTGGTCGGCTGGGCGAACCCGTTAGGAGACGCCAGCGGGGACCTCGCGGTTCCCGACTGTTCACCGCCGATTCAGGAGATCTCGTCCACCCGGTAGCACGCCACCAGGTGATCCTCACCCCGCTCCTCCAGGGGAGGATGCGGGTTCTCCCGGCAGACGTCGGCTGCGAAGGGACACCGTTCGATGAAACGGCACTCGGGGGACGGGTTGATCGCCTTGGAGATGCCTCCCTTGATCTCCACCGGTGTCCGTCGATACGACGGATCGGGCACCGGCACGGCCGAGAGGAGGGCCTTCGTGTAGGGGTGTTTCGGTCGGGCCAGGACCTCCTCGGTGGGCCCCATCTCCACGATCTTTCCGAGGTACATGACCGCGATGCGGTCGCACATGTAGCGAGCAACAGCCAGGTCATGGGTTATGTAGAGATAGGAGACGCCCAGCTCCCGGCCCAGGTTGGTCATCAGCTCCATGATCGAGATGCGAATGCTGACGTCGAGCATCGAGGTGGGCTCGTCCGCCACCACGAACGTGGGGTTCA
>CAZTXD010000134.1:0-10139 GCA_964617995.1 uncultured Acidimicrobiaceae bacterium | reverse complement strand
GGGGGCAGTACCCCCCACAAATCAACACAGCCACAGGGGCGGCGTATTGCCGCCCCTGCAGCCGGCAAGCAGGCGACGTGCGACAGAGGCATCGTCGCCCTTCTCCGCAGCACCGAGTCCAGGCCGCGGAGAAGCTCTCCCGGGCACATGGTTGGCCGGCGAGGGCACGGCCTGAGATCGTCCGCCCAGAAAGCGGGACGGACAGAAGATGACCCAGCCCTTCAGGCCCGAAAGGGCCCACTCCCACCGGCCCCATGGACCGTGCTGTGAACGCTAGATCCTGGGGGTCCGATCTGGATGGGCCGCCCGGCCCATTCACCTGGCTCGAGCCACGCCCCGCTCGGTGGCGATCCACCCGACGAGCACGTCGTGGGCTTCGATAGGCAGGTCTGCCACGATGCGATCCTCGGTGGTGAGGGCGATGGTGTCGGCTTCCAGTCCCACCAGGAACCGGTCGTAATAGCCTGCTCCCCGGCCCAGACGCCTTCCGTCGCGCGAGAACGCCAGACCGGGCACCAGCACAACGTCGACATCCTGTCGGGCGATTATGGGACTGTCCCCCGTCGGCTGATAGAAACCGAATCGGTGCCGCTCACGGGGAGCGTTGTAGTCGTGAACCGTGAGTGTCATGCCCGGCGCCGTGCGGGTGAGGGCGAAGCGAACCCCGGGAAGGGAGGGCACCAGAGGCGACATGTCGATCTCGTCGCCCATGGCGAGGAACCCCACGACCACTCTCGGTTGGCGCCTGACCAGCCACCGCCTCACGTTCTCGACGACGCGGGCACGGGTCTCGGGCGGAGCCGGGGGCCGATCTGTGATCTCCCGCCGGAGCAGCTGTTTCGTGGTGGAAGGGTCCATCCCATCGGTTCCGTATTGCGGAACGATTCCGCGGAGTAACCTACGGTCTCATGGCGAGCGTACAGTCCGTTGCCCGGGCCTTCCGCATCCTCGATGCACTGAGCACGGGCGATCTGGGCATAACCGAGTTGGCCGAGCGTTCGAGCCTCCCCAAGAGCACCGTAGCCCGGCTCACCCGGACGTTGGAGGAACTAGGAGCGGTCGAGCGCATCGACGACGACGGTCGCTACCGGATCGGGCCCGAGATCGTGGCACTGGCGGGAGTGGCCAGCCCCACAGCCAACCTCGTGTCGATCGTCAGGCCCCACCTGCGCCTGCTGGCGGAGATGACGGGTGAAGACGCCGGCCTGTCGGTCCCCGACGGTCATCGGGCGCACTACATCGACCAGGTGAGCTCCGACAACGACATCCAGGTCCGCGACTGGACCGGAGCCCGCATCTCCATGCACGCCACCCCTTCCGGGCAGGTGATGCTGGCCTCGTGGCCCGACGAACGCCTGGCGCGCTTTTTGGAGCGCCCTCTCAATGCCTACACCGATGCCACCCTCACCGAGCCCGAGGAGTTGCTCAAGCGGCTCAAGGCCGTCCACGAGGAGGGCTTCGTCTGGGCATTCGAGGAGCTCACCGAGGGCCTCAACTCCGTCGCCACCGCGCTGCGCGACACGCGGGGTCGTCTGGTGGGAGCCATCCATGTCCACGGCCCCGCCTATCGCTTCCCGGCGCCGGGCACGGCCGAGTCCACCGGCCGAAGCCTCGTCGACGTGGCCGAGAGACTGAGCGGGTTGATCCCGCATCTGTGATGCCCTCCCCTATCGGCGTCGTCCGCGGAATCACACTCGACGTCGCCGATCTCGATCGGGCGGCGGCTTTTTGGGGCGCTGTCCTGGGACTCGAGGTGATCGATTCCTACGACACCTACGTCTGGCTCGAGGACGTTGCGCCCGGCATCAGACTCATCCTGCAACGAGTCCCGGAAGCGAAGTCCACCAAGAACCGCGCCCACCTGGACGTGTCGTCACCGGATCCACAGGCCCTCATAGAGCGAGTCGAGGCTCTGGGCGGATCCCGAATCAGCGACGTGGAAGATCCTGCCTACTCCCTCACGGTGATGGCCGACCCGGACGGGAACGAATTCTGTGTCACCCGGCGGCTCTCATCCGCTCTCGCCGCTGGCACGAAGATGCCATGATGGGAAGGGAAGGAGGTGATGACCGTGAAGATGCGAACAGATCGGCGTCGACCCCGCCTCACGACCCCGATGGTACGCCGCCAGGGAAAGCTCCAGCCGGCGTCCTGGGAGGAGGCCCTCGCCATCGCCGCCGCCGGCCTGGGTGATGTCGCCGCCGCCCGCGGAGGCACCGCGCTCGGGCTGTTCAGCTGCTCCAAAGCCACGAACGAGACGAACTATCTCGCCCAGAAGTTCGCCCGGGTCGTGCTGGGCAGCAACAACATCGACTCCTGCAACCGCACTTGACACGCTCCCAGCGTCACCGGTCTGGTGGCAGTGCTCGGAGCGGGAGGCGGTACCAGCTCCTACGAGGAGATCGAGAACACGGATCTGATCATCCTGTGGGGCTCCAACGCTCGTAACGCTCATCCCATCTTCTTCCATCATCTCCTCCAGGGGATCCACAATGGGGCGCGCCTGTATGCGGTGGACCCCCGGCGGAGCGAGTCGGCTCAATGGGCCGACACATGGCTGGGCATCGACGTGGGATCCGACATAGCTCTGGCCAATGCCATGGCCAAGGTCATCATCGACGAGGGACTCCACGACGCGGCCTTCATATCCCGCGCCACCACCGGCTTCGATGCCTACGCCGAGACGGTCGCCGCCTACGACCTCGAACGAGCCGAGGAGATCACGGGAATCCCCGGTGAGGTGATCAGAGAGATCGCGGTCAGCTACGCCAAGGCGCCCACCGCCCAGATCTGCTGGACGCTCGGGATCACCGAGCACCACACCGCCACCGACAACGTGCTGTCGCTGATCAGCCTCGCCCTGCTCACCGGACATGTGGGCCGCTACGGGTCGGGGCTGGTCCCGATCCGAGGGCAGAACAACGTCCAGGGAGGCGGCGACATGGGCGCCCTCCCCAACAAGCTCCCCGGGTTCCACGACGTCGAGGACGACGGGGACAGGGCGAGGTTCGAAGGCGCCTGGGGAGCCGAGGTGCCTCCCAAGCGAGGATGGCACCTCACCCAGATGTTCGAGGCGATGGAGGCGGGGAAACTCCGGGGGTTGTACGTGATAGGAGAGAACCCCGCCCAGTCGGAGGCCGACGTCGCCCACGCCATCGACGCCTTGCGGAACCTGGATTTCCTGGTGGTCCAGGACATCTTCCTCACCGCCACCGCCGAGATGGCCGATGTGGTCCTGCCCGCCGCCGCCGACTGGGCCGAGGGAGAAGGGACTGTGACCTCATCGGAGCGACGCGTGCAGCGCGTTAGGCCGGCGTTGATGCCTCCCGGCGATGCCAGGACCGACATCGAGATCCTCTCCCTGCTGGCCGCCGAGATGGGAGTCGACTGGGGTAACCCGTCCGCCGAGGAGCTGTGGGACGAACTGCGCTCTTTGTCTCCCGCTCACGCCGGAATGAGCTATCGCCGCCTCGAAGAGCTCGGGGGTATCCAGTGGCCGTGCTGGGACGAGGATCACCCGGGCAGCCTGTTCCTCCACGAGCGCCTGTGGGAGGACACCGTCGACGATCCCGCTCCCTTCATCCCGGCCGAGTGGCTTCCTCCGGTCGACACTCTCACCGACGAATACCCCCTCCGCATGACGACGGGCCGCCATCTCGACGGCTTCAACACCGGCGTCCAATCGGGTGGATTCGATGCCCCGCGCCGTATCGGCGCCACGATCGACGTCTCCCCCGAGGACGCCGAACGCCTCTCCCTGGCCTCGGGGGAAACGGTGAGGGTGGCCTCCCGGCGGGGTTCGATCGAGGCCCCGATGCGCATAGACCCGGAGCTGAGGCCCGGCCTCACCTTCATGGCCATCCACTATCCCGATGAGGTCGACGTGAACAGGCTCACGATCGAGGCCTGGGACGAGAAGTCCGGTACGGCCGAGTTCAAAGCCACCGCAGTCCGCCTGGAGCGAATCTCGTGACGTCACGCGCCGATCGTCGAGAGGTTCTCAGTCATCAGTTTTCGGTTCTCGGTCGACACCAACTGAAAACCGAGAACCGATGACCGAGTACCCCATGACGATGCCCCCATACGAGCCACAAAGGCAGCTGCTTCCCCCATGGACCTGAAGTACATCGGAGCCGAGGCCACAGAGGCAGAGAAGACAGCCGTCGCCGCTGCCGTCCCCGCCGCCCTCCATGATCAGGTGCCGGGGCGGGTCGTCCTCAATGTGAGAGGACTGCGACACCATCTGCTGCCGGCCATCGAAGCCGTCCAATCGGCGGTGGGATGGGTCAGCCCGGGAGCCATCGATGAGATCGCACGGCGCCTCCAGGTCCCTCCCGCGGAGGTCTACTCGGTTGCCAGCTTCTATGCCCTCATCTCCACCGAGGAGCGCCCCGAGACGGTCATCCATGTCTGCGACGACATCGCGTGCGGTCCGGAACTCCGTGACTCACTCGGCGACAGGGACGACGTAGCGCCCAGCCCCTGTCTGGGTCAGTGCGACCGGCGGCCGGCCGCCTATGTGCAGCGGGCCGGCTCAGACGATGCAACGCTCACCTCCGCCACCGTCGACGACGTGAGGGAAGCTCTCACCGGAGTCATCGCTCCCGAGGCACCCCCACATGTGGTCGCCGGCCCTCTTCTCCGTCGGGTGGGCGAGGCGGATCCCGGGTCTCTCGACGACTACCGCCGGCTGGGGGGGTACGCGGCCCTGGAACGCGCCCTGGAGATGGGGGGTGATGCGGTGATCGCCGAGCTGACAGCCTCCAATCTGAGAGGTCGGGGCGGTGCCGCATTCCCGACGGGCATCAAGTGGCGAGGGGCGCGCGATGAGGAGGGCCCCCGCTATGTGATCTGCAACGCCGACGAGTCGGAGCCCGGCACTTTCAAGGACCGGGTCGTCATGGAGGGAGACCCTTTCGCACTCGTCGAATCCCTCACCATCGCCGGAGTGTCCGTAGGAGCGGCTCGCGGCTACGTGTACATCCGGGGCGAATACCCCACCGCCACCGGACGCCTGGGTCGGGCCATGGCCCAGGCTCGGGAAGCGGGCCTGTTGGGTGAGTCGGTGATGGGCTCGGGCCTCACCTTCGACATCGAGCTGCGCCGTGGGCAGGGTGCTTACATCTGCGGGGAGGAGACGGCACTCTTCAACTCGATAGAGGGCTACCGGGGTGAGCCCCGCCAGAAGCCCCCTTTCCCCACCGTTGCCGGCCTCTTCGGTCGGCCGACCGTGATCAACAACGTCGAGACCCTCATCAACGTGCCCCGCATCGTCCTCGAAGGTGGAGATGTGTATGCCTCCACCGGCACCAAGGACTCTCCGGGAACCCGGCTCTTCTGCTTGTCGGGGAACCTGTCCTCTCCCGGTGTCTACGAGTGGGAGTCGGGCATCACGCTGGGCGAGGCACTGGAGGGCGCCGGGGGCAGCCTCGAGGGCACTCCCTACGTCCTCCTGGGTGGCGCCGCCGGTTCCCTCATCGGCCCCGACCATTGGGACATGCCGCTGACGTTCGAGGACAGTCGGGCGGCGGGGGTGACCCTGGGCTCCGGGGTGATCATGGCCTTCGCCCACGACACCGACATGCGCGAGGTCGTCCGCCGCATCGCCCAGTTCTTCCGGGATGAGAGCTGCGGCCAATGTGTCCCCTGCCGGGTGGGCACTGCGCGGGTGGAGGAGCAGGTAGCCCGGGCCGACGGCTCGTTCGATCGTGAACTCGTGGACGAGATCGACCGGGCGATGAAGGACGCCTCCATCTGCGGCCTCGGGCACACGGCGGCGTCGGTGGTGAGATCCGCGATCAACCTGGGGATCCTGTGAATTCGGAAGTCGGCCTCACGATCGATGGTTCGCCGGTGAAGGTGCCGGAAGGGACCACCATCCTCGAGGCCTGTCGGAGCGTCGGCCGGGACCAGCCGACCATGTGTTGGGCGGCGACGCTGACACCTGTGAACGTGTGCCGGGTATGCGTCGTGGAGGTAGAGGGAAGCCGGACACTGGTGCCGTCGTGCTCACGCCCCGTCGAAGAGGGAATGGTCGTCGACACCGACAGCGACCGGGTCCGGCACTCGCGCAAGCTGGTATTCGAGTTCCTGGGCTCGTCTGTCGACCTCTCGCTCGTCGACCCGGCAATCCAGAACTGGATGGCCGGCTACGGATGCGACCCGGATCGATTCGGACCGCCCGCCCCACCCGTGAGCGACCGGGACCGCCGTCACCCCGGCCACCACCCTCCCCCGGACCCTGCTCATGCCGAAACCGTGGATCAGCCGGTGAAGGTCGACAACCCCCTCTACGTTCGTGACTACTCCCGATGCATCCTGTGCTACAAGTGCGTGCAGGCATGCGGAGTCGAGGCCCAGAACACCTACGCCATAGCCGTGGCGGGCCGTGGCTTCGATGCCCGGATCTCCACCGAGCTCGACACTCCCCTCGGCGATTCGGCCTGTGTCTTCTGCGGAAACTGCATCGCCGTGTGCCC
Organism: uncultured Acidimicrobiaceae bacterium; assembly: GCA_964617995.1. Lineage (GTDB taxonomy): Bacteria > Actinomycetota > Acidimicrobiia > Spongiisociales > ZC4RG35 > CAZTXD01. The sequence goes on along the minus strand of CAZTXD010000134.1, from coordinate 3,660 downwards.
CACCGACGCGTTGATGTTCCGCTCCGAGTACGAGCTGAGAAAGGCCGACATGTGGGCACCGGAAACTCAGAGCGTCACTCGCACGATCTGCTCCTACTGTGGGGTGGGATGCAACCTCGATCTCCACGTTCAGGACGACCGGATCGTCAAGGTCACCTCTCCCCACGACCATTCGGTCACCCGCGGCAACCTGTGCATCAAGGGACGTTTCGGCTACGAGTACGTTCAGGAGCCGGAACCGGAGGCCACCACTCCCATCGACGAGGTCTTGGCCCGGGCCCGAATGTGAGCGGACAGGGTGAATAGTGGGACGTGACCGCTCCCGTCGACGTGAACGCCGCCAGACCCGATCCACCGGTCTCTCCCAGCTTCCCTGGAGACAGGTGACCAACGGCTACGGCCACATTGAGGTACTCGACCCCGAACAGATCGAGGCGATCCATGGAGCGTCCATGCGGATCCTCTCACAGACGGGGATCGACTTCCTCCATCCCGAAGCTCACGCTCTCCTCGGTCGGGCGGGTGCCCGGGTCGAGGATGAGCGCGTCCGGTTCGACCCGGACATGATCGACGAGGCCGTTGCATCCGCACCCTCCGAGTTCTCCCTCCACGCCCGCAACCCCGACCACGACCTCCGGGTCGGTGGACGGCACGTCATCTTCAGCGAGGTGGCGTCGGCTCCCAATGTCTCCGACCTGCTGGGGGGACGCCGCTCCGGCAACCATCGTGACTATCAGGATCTACTCAAGCTGGGACAATCGTTCAATATCATCCACGCCTTCGGCGGGTATCCCACCGAGCCCATAGACCTGCCGCCCAACACGCGCCACCTCGACGCACTGGCCGACTTCGTGACTCTCACCGACAAGGTGTTCCACGCCTATTCATTGGGACGCCAGCGCATCCTCGACGCCCTCGAGATCATCCGGATCGCTCGCGGCATCACCCCTGAGCAACTGGCGACCGAGCCGTCCTTGTTCACGGTCGTCAACACGTCGTCTCCCCTCCGCCTCGACGGCCCGATGATCGAGGGACTCGTCGAGATGTCCCGTATGAACCAGATGGTGGTGGTCACCCCCTTCACGCTGTCGGGGGCGATGGCCCCGGCCTCCCTGGCCGGCGCCCTTGCCCTCCAAAATGCCGAGGCGCTGGCGGGCATCACCCTCACCCAGACAGTCAACCCGGGAGCCCCGGTCATGTACGGCGGCTTCACCTCCAACGTGGACATGCGAACGGGAAGTCCGGCGTTCGGCACGCCCGAGTACACCCGAGCGGCGATGGCCGGGGGACAGCTCGCCAGGCGATACGGTTTGCCTTACCGGTCGTCCAACGCCACCGCAGCCAATGCGGTCGACGCCCAGGCGGCCTATGAGTCGGAGATGTCCACGTGGGGAGCGGTCCTGGGCGGAGCCAACCTGGTGATACACGGGGCCGGCTGGATGGAGGGGGGTCTGGTGGCGTCGTTCGAGAAGCTGGTCATCGACGTCGAGATCCTCCAGATGATGGCCGAGTTCCTCACGCCGCTACGTGTCGATGAGGCGGAGCTGGCCGTCGACGCCATCGCCGATGTCGGTCCCGGTGGCCACTTCTTCGGCTCCCCTCACACCCTGCAGCGCTACGAGAACGCCTTCTACACCCCGCTGGTATCCGATTGGCAGAACAACGAGGCGTGGGCACTGGCAGGTGCGATGACCACCGAGCAGAGAGCCGCCGAGGTGGTGCGGCGGGTCCTCGATGGGTACCGCCCCCCTCCCCTCGACGAAGCGATCGCAGCAGAGCTGGGTGACTTCGTCGAGCGTCGCCGCTCCGAAGGCGGCGTCGAGGCGCCGTGAGCTCGCCGGCCCGGTTCGACGACCTCAGACCGGCCACCCGTAGGGGATTCGCCCTGGGACCGATCGAGGATGTCGTGGTGGCGGAGACACTCGGAGAGGTCGAGCCGGCCCTGAGGACAGCGGAAGAGGCAGTGGCCTCCGGCAAGTGGGTCGGGGGTTGGGTCTCCTACGAAGCCGCCCCCGCCTTCGACCACGCCCTCGATGTGCGCACCGCCTCATCCACGGCCTTCGCCCATCTCCCTCTGGTGTGGATGGCCGTCTCGAGCCGCCGCTCGGCCGTGGAAGAGACCACACCGGGGACGCATCACCTCGACGACTGGGAGCCGCTCACCTCCCCCACCCATCACCACCGAGCCGTGGACGAGATCCGACGCCGGATCCGCCTCGGTGACACCTACCAGGTCAACCACACGTTCCTGCTGCGGTCGCGCTTCGGGGGCGATCCCGCCTCGCTCTACCACCGACTCGTGCGCGCCCAGTCGTGTGGATACGGCGCCTTCATCGACGCGGGCAGGTGGGCGGTGGTCTCGGCCTCTCCTGAACTGTTCTTCGAGTGGAGGAACGGCGTTATCAGGTGCCGGCCGATGAAGGGCACCGCCCCCCGCGGCGTCGATCCGGAACACGACGAGGAGATGAGCGCCTGGTTGCGGACCTCCGAGAAGAACCGGGCCGAGAACCTGATGATCGTCGACATGGTTCGCAACGACCTGGGGAGGATCGCCCGGGTCGGGTCTGTTCGCGTCCCTGCCATATTCACGACCGAGAAGTACGACACGGTGTGGCAGCTCACCTCCACCGTCACCGCACGTCCCCGAACCGGGACCGACCTCGTAGACGTTTTCTCGGCGCTGTTTCCCTCCGCGTCGATCACCGGCGCTCCCAAGGTCTCGACGATGAGGATCATCTCCGACCTGGAGACCCACCCGCGCGGTGTGTACTGCGGAGCGGTCGGCTTCGGAGGCCCGGGACCGGAAGGACCCGAATGGGCCTTCAACGTGGGGATCAGGACGGTCGTGATCGACCGGGCCGAGGGCGTCGCCTTCTACGGCACCGGCGGTGGGATCACCTACGACTCTGAGCCGGTCGACGAGTACGCCGAGGCGCTGCTCAAGGCCGAGGTCTTGAAGCGGCCCGGCGGGGAGCTGCGCCTCCTGGAGACGACCCGCTGGGATCCGCGGCTCGGTGCTCGCCACCTCGACCGCCACCTCCACCGGGCGGCGGCGGCGGCGGCCTACTTCGACATCCCTTTCGACCCCGCCGAGGTCCGGGCGGCGATCGCACGAGCGGTGAAGGAAAGGGCCGAGCCTGCACTGGTCCGGATCCTCGTCGCACGCGACGGATGGGTCACGGTCGAGCTGTCACCTCTACTCGAGCCTTCGCTACCGGTCCGGCTGGCCGTGGACGACCGACCCGTCGACCGACACAGCCCGTTCCTCTACCACAAGACCACGATCCGCCACCGCTACGACGAGGCGGCTGCCCGTTGGCCCGACGCCGACGACGTCATCCTGTGGAACGACGATCGGGAACTCACCGAAACCACCATCGGCAACCTCGCGGTGTGCCTGGACGGGCAGTGGGTGACGCCGCCCGTGTCGAGCGGGCTGCTCGCGGGCACCGAGCGCGCCGCTCGCTTGGCCGCTGGAGAGCTCAGCGAGGGCACCGTGACTCTCGACGACCTCGCTCGGGCCACGGCCCTCGCCCGACTCAACTCCGTCCGCGGCTGGGAGGAGGCGACCCTCATCCCGTTTTCGCGCCGCCCAATCGCGCGATAGCCCGCAATAGATGCGCGCACACGGTGGGGGGATGTGTTTCGGGGGGGGGGGGG
>CAZTXD010000133.1:0-10144 GCA_964617995.1 uncultured Acidimicrobiaceae bacterium | reverse complement strand
ATACCGTTCGCCACCGTCCAAAGAAGCCTCAGACCGTCCTCTCGATCGCTGATCCGAGTCGCCGCTTCAACGCGGCTCCTGGCCCTCATGGCGGAAGGGCGCTCCAACCAGGCGATCAGCGACGAGCTCTTCATCAGCCTGAAGACGGTGGAGTCCCATGTCGCCGCCATCATGACCAAGCTGGGACTCGTCCCCGCCGCCGACGACCATCGCCGGGTTCTGGCGGTTCTCACCTATCTACGAGGAGACCCATCGTGGGAATTGCCGATCACACAGGAACCGAACCCCGAGGCGTGATATCCAACCAGCGGGTGCGCGCGCACCAGAGCCCACGCTGTGGTTGCGGCGGGGGCCGTGGTGGTCACGATCCCGCCAAGAGGTCCGATAGGAGTCGCGCAGAGCGAATGCCATAGTCGGCGTAGCAGTTGTTCATCAGTGCATGGACCGAGTCGGCTGCTTCGGCGAGGCTCTCCACCCTGGGCACCCATTCCTCCAACTCCTGTTGCGAGTAGTCGTAGCGAAATCGCTCGGCGGCGCTGATCCCCTTCTTCTCCCAGTTGTCGCTGTTGCGGCCGTGAAACCTCACCTCGGCCACCGGTGCCGTGACCGCCACAACCGGCGGCACCGAACTCTTGAAGCCTTGTGGCTCGTCGACGCACACGTAAGCGAGGCCGTGGCGTTCCAGGAAGTCGAGTGTTTCGGTCATGTGCTCTTCGTCGAGCCAGCGGCCGTTGCGGAACTCGACGGCAAGCTGAAAGTCCTCCAGGTGGAGAGCCACCCATTTCAGGTAGCCGAAGCTGCCCCGGGTGGGATAGACGAATGGCGGGAGCTGGAGAAGGACCACACCGAGCTTCCCGGCGGAGTGCAGCGGCATGAGTGCCGACCGGAATGCCTCCACAGCCTCAGCCTGCAGATCACGGGGAAGGTCGCGCATGTAGACGTTGCGCTTGCCGGCCAGCTCGGTCGGTACCTTCTCCCGGATCCCCTTCCACAGGGAGGAGGGCGGGGTGGGATGCTGCGTGAGGAGCCTGAATGCCTTTACGTCGAACGTGAAGCCCGGAGGGGTCCGCTCGACCCACAGACCCGCCACCTTCTCGGAAGGTGGCGCATAGTAGGTGGAATCCACCTCGACGATCGGAAAGTTCTCGGCGTAGAACCCCAGTCGCTCCTCGGCGGTCATGTCCCGGCGCGGGTAGAAGTCGTCGGTACCGGTGAGGGTGGGGTCCGTCCACGAGCAGGTGCCGATCCTCACTTTCTCGTTCATCTTCCTCGATCCTCCCAGGGTCGCGATGCTGACGGATTCTGGTCGCCGACGACGACGTAGCTCCGTCTTACACTGCCGGTGTGGTCGAGTATCGACGGATTCTGCTCGGGGGGACCCCTACGAGCGTGGTCCGGGACGGTGACGAATTGGTGGCCGCCGACGGCCGGCGGGTCGCTCTGGAGGCGGCCGTTCACCTACCTCCCGTCCAGCCCACCAAGATCATCGCGACACACCTCACCTACCTCAGTCGAGTCGAGGAGTTCATGACCCGGTTGCCGCCGGCTCCCACCTATTTTCACAAGCCCACGACATCCCTCAACTCCCACGGCGGAGAGGTGGTGCGACCCCGGGGCTGCAAGTTCCTCAACTACGAAGGGGAGATCGCCATCGTCATCGGGCGTGAGACGAGAGGTGTCTCTCCCGAAGAGGCCATCGCCCATGTCGCGGGCTTCACGATCGCAAACGACTTCGGCCTCCACGACTTCCGCGACACCGATGCCGGTTCGATGCTGCGGGTCAAGGGCTCTGACACGCTGTGCCCGGTGGGGCCGGGCGTTGTCTCCGGCTGGGACTTCACGGATCGATCGATACGCACCCTGGTCAACGGTGTGGTGCGCCAGGAGGACACCACGACCAACATGGCCTGGGACATGGCCTATCTGGTCGCCGACCTGGCGAGAACGATCACCCTCCTTCCCGGTGACCTCGTCCTCTCGGGGACGCCGGCAGGTTCCCGTCCCGTGGAGCCGGGTGACGTGGTGACGGTGGAGGTGGACGGCCTCGGCTCCCTCGTCAATCGGGTGGTGGAAGGGCCGGCCGGAGTGCGATCCGACATCGGGGCCCAGCCCACCGAGTCGGAGGAGGTGGTGTCTACGGCCATGGGTGGCGACTGGGAGCTGCGCGGAGTTCGTCCACCGCGGGGAGCGGGATCCGAGCGTCATCCATCCTCACTCGACTGACGTCTCCAGCAGGTGGATCGATCCACTGAGCCGGGGCCTATCCTGATCCGATGGCAGGGAGACGGCTATGAGCGAGGTGCTCGATGGGTTCGGCAGTCGGCTTCGTGAGGAACGCGTCAAGGCGGGACTGAGCCAACGCGAGCTGGCTCGCCGGCTCGGAGTGTCCGCCAGCCTCATATCACAGCTGGAGGCGGGATCCTCCAAGCCGTCGGTCGGTACTCTGTACGCCATCGTCACCGAGCTCGATCTGTCGCTCGATCGGCTGATACGAGGCGACCTCTACGAGCGCAGAGAGCCCGACCGGGAGGGGCACCAATCAGCGGGACCGCTCGTTCATCCCCACGAGAGAGAAGCCATCGAGCTCGACTCCGGCGTCCGCTGGGAGCAACTCACGAGCGAACGCGAAGACGGCGTCGACTTCCTCCATGCGATCTACGCGGTCGGGGGGGCATCGACGCCCGATGAGTCCCTCATGCGGCACAACGGGCGCGAGTACGGTTATGTGATCTCGGGCGCGCTGGGAGTCCAGATCGGCTTCGACGAATACCATCTCGACCCGGGCGACTCCATCTCCTTCGACTCGACCGAGCCCCACCGCCTCTTCAATCGGGGCGACGAACCTGTCCACGCCGTCTGGTTCGTCGTCGGACGCAGCGCCGGCGGCCCGGACGATGATTAGCACTACGATCGCCGCGCCCTAGAATTCTCCCCTTACCGGGGGGCCATCCATGTGACGGTGTCGGGGCTGTGCCTCGATGTCCACCTCCCTTCCTGTGTGATCATCCACCGCCAGCGACAGCATCATGCCACCAGCTCAAAGCCTCCAGACCAACAGCCGGGCGATCGTCTTCGGAGTCGCCGGTCTGGTGGCGCTGATGATCGGCATCTACGGCGTGACCCGGCTGGCGGCGCGGGGAGAGGTGCTCGGATCGGTGAACGTCCTCGACGTCGAACTGGGGGGGATGAGGCCCGACGAGGTCCTCGCCGCCCTGGCGGATCTGGAGGAGCGCCTGGCCACGCTTCCGGCTCGTGCCCGCATCGAGGGTCAACTCGTGGACATCCTGCCCGCCCAGACGGGGTTCGAGCTCTCCGATGCGTCAATAGTCGACGATGCCATGGCCGTGGGACGCAGCGGCAACCCGGTCTCAGACTTCTTCTGGTGGCTCACCCATCTCACCTCCACGACGCATATCGCCCCTATCGGCTCTGTCGACCCGGCGGCGCTCGAGGAGGTCCTGAACGGCTTCGACCTGACGGTCATCGGGGAACCCCCGTTCCAGGGTGCCGTCGAGTTGGAGGACGGGGTGCCGGTGGCACGATATCCGAGAGCCGGAAGGCGCATCGACCGCGCCGAGGCAGGCCACCGACTCATGAACGTCTTCCTCGACTTGGACCGACAGCCGGTCGATCTCCCCGTGAGGAACGAACAACCCTCCCTCAGTCCCGACGACGTCGATCGGGCCCAGGCCGAAGCCCAGCTCATGCTCTCCGCCCCGGTGGTCCTGACCGCAGAGGACGGCACCGCTCTCACCTTCACCGTCGCCGACCTCCGGCTTGCCTTCGTGTCCACAACGCACGATGACCCGGCCCGCATCGAACTCGGCTTCGACATCGCCGTGGTCGATACCCGGCTCGCCGAGGTGCGCCCCGAGTTCGAGTCGGCGCCCGTGGATGCCCGCTTCGAGATCTCCGGGTACGAGGTGTCGATCATCGAGGGACGCAACGGGACACTCCTCGACGGCGAGGAGACCGCCGATATCCTCGCTGCAGCGTCCCGGACGTCGCTTCGTCGGGCCGAGCTACCGCTTCGGGAAGGAGCCGAGCCGGAGGTCACCACCGCCCGCCTGGAATCCCTGGACATTCGCCATCTCGTGGCCCAGTTCACGACCCATCACGAGTGCTGTGCGGCCCGGGTAACCAACATCCATCTGATCGCCGACCAGGTCGACGGCGCCATCGTCGCCTCCGGCGAGACGTTCTCCCTCAACGACCACGTCGGTCGGCGCACCGAGGAGGACGGATACCTACCGGCGGGCACGATCGTCGGGGGTGAGATAGTGGACACCGTGGGGGGAGGCGTCAGCCAGTTCGCCACCACCTTCTACAACGCCGTCTTCTGGGGAGGATACGAGGATGTGGAGCACCGGCCCCACTCCTTCTACTTCGAGCGTTATCCGGAAGGGATCGAGGCAACGATCTCCTGGCCTCTTCCCGACCTGGTGTTTCGCAACGACGACGACTCGGGGATCCTCATAAAGACCGAGTACACCGACACCTCGATCACGGTCAAGTTCTACGGGAACAACGACGGGCGCATCCTCTCGGGGGAACAGGCCGGGGGTCGGCTCTCGGTCGGCGTCGTGGCCGAGGGAGGCGCCGGGGCGCGCCAGGTTCGGGGCGACAGGTCCGAACGTCACGACTTCCGGGAGCCGCCCGATCCGCTCTACCGGGGAGATCCCGAACTGGACATCGATGAGACACGGGTAGTGCAGCGGGCAACCGAGGGTTGGACGGTCACCGTCACCCGCACCATGACGGTGGGGGACGAGACGACGACCGAGACCTGGGCGGTGCGCTACCTGCCACGCCAGGAGATAATCGAGGTGCATCCTTGCCGGGTCCCCGGCGCCGAGGAGACATGCCCCACGACCACCACGCAGTCGACCACGACTACCACCGAACCTCCCGAGACGACCACCACCACCGAGGCGCCTACCACGACCACGTCGGAGCCGTGATCGCCTTCGACGGCGCGAGCCGCCACCGACGTGTCCGGTCAGTCGGGGTAGAAGCGGAAGAACCTGGTCACCACGTCATGGATCGACGACTCGGCTTCCGGTGTCCAGCCACCTGAGCGGGTGACGCTCACGGCGTTGGACATCACATGCACCCGGTCGATGTCGGCGTCTGCTTCGAAGAGCCGCTCGGCGAGACGGGCCGGGAACGTGGTGGAGGTCGTCGTGTAACCCGGGGTGTACGCCTCGCCGTCCTGTCCCGCCAGGCTGCGGTTGGTGTCGATCACGAGTACATCGCCGATGCTTCGTGAGCCGTTGATCTCGATCGTCTGACCCATGCGCCGGCAGTCTAGGGACCCGGGCTCCCACCCCGGCCAACGACGCGCTTCCCATCCCTCCATCACCGTTACGGAAGACCAACCGACTTCCGGCTCGTGGACCCCGATCAGACTCCGAGCCCGCCTATCTCGGGGGAACGTCGGCCGCTCCGCTGGGACAGGACTCCGCCGGCGCGCTCGCCCACCAGGTGTATCTTCATCAAATTGGTGGCCGAACGCTGATTGGGGGGGATACCGGCGACCATCACCACCAGGTCTCCCCGGTGGCACAGCTCCTCGCGTTCGAGGAACTTCTCGGCCGCCGCGATCTCATGGTCGGTGTACTCGCGCCGCTGGAATGGGTAGGCCGAGACTCCCCAGTAGAGAGCCATGCGCCGACGTGTCTCCTCCAGGGGAGTGAAAGCGACTATCGACGCCTGCGGCCGGTACTTCGATATCAGGCGGGCCGTGCTGCCCGACTCGGTGAAGGCGACGATGGTCCCGATTCCCAGGTTGGAAGCTGCTTCCGTGGCGGCTTGCGCCACCGCCGAAGCCACCCTGTTGACGGCACCGACGAAGGGCACGCCATGATCGGTCGTCACCGGTGCCGACTCGGCCGCAGCGCATATCCGGGCCATCGTGGCGACGGTCTGGGACGGATAGCGCCCCATGGCTGTCTCCGCCGAGAGCATCACCGCATCCGTGCCCGACATGACGGCGGTGGCGACGTCGGTGACTTCCGCCCGGGTCGGTCGGGGAGCATGTGTCATGGACTCGAGCATCTCGGTGGCGGTGATGGATATCCTGCCGGCGGCGTTGGTTCTGGCCAGGATGTCGGCCTGTACGAGAGGAATGCGCTCGAGAGGGAGCTGTACTCCCAGGTCCCCCCGGGCCACCATCACTCCCGCCGCTTCGGAGAGGATGTCGTCGAGGTTGTCGTAGGCGATCGCCAACTCGACCTTTGCTATGACGGGGGCGTCGCCCGCCAGGTCCTGCACGGACCGGACGTCTTCTCCGGTGCGCACGAACGAGGCGGCTACGTAATCCACTCCCAACAGCCGACCCAGATCCAGGTCGGCGCGGTCCTTGGTGGTCACGCTCGGCACCCGCAGATCCGTCTCGGGGAAGGCACAGCCTTTGTGGTCGCCCAGCACCCCGCCCGTCTCCACGATCGCGCTGACCCCGGGAGGGTCGACGGACGTGACGGTGAGGACGATGAGACCGTCGGCGAGAAGGACCGTATCCCCCTTGTCGAGGTCCTCGGACAGATACTCGTAGTCCACGGGTATCAATGACTCCGAGCCGAGAACGTCGTCGGTGGTGAGGGTCACAGTGGCTCCCGACTCGAGGGTGACCGCTCCGCCGGGGAAGGTGCCGACCCGGAGCTTGGGACCCTGGATGTCCTGGAGGACGGCGACGTTACGGCCCGCGTCTTCGGCGGCCTGCCTCACCCACGAGTACCACTGGCGATGGAGCTCGTGGTCACCGTGGGAGAAGTTGAGGCGGGCGACGTCCATGCCCGCTTCGACGAGATCCCTGATCGCCTCGTAGGTCGACACCGAGGGACCCAGAGTGGCCACGATCTTGGTGTGTCGCACAGGACTAGAACCTAGTCAGAAAGAGGGGAAACGACGAGGAAGGCGGGTGCTCATGGGCGGTCAGGAGAGGGAAGGCGTATCGAAGAGCGACGACACCACCCGCGTGGCGGCCTCCAGGGCCGGAGGGTCGAAGACGCCGCGGTCCACGGCTACAACCCTCATTCCCGCCGCCCGGGCGGCCGCTACCCCGGTGGGACTGTCCTCGATGACCAGACACCGTGGTGGCTCGACGCCGAGCAAGGCCGCTGCCTTCAGGTACATGTCGGGGTGGGGCTTGGGATGCGGGACGTCGTCACTGGTGACGCTGACCCCGAAGACCCCCGTGAGGCCGGCCGAGGACAGGATCACCTCCAGTCTCCAGCGTTCGCTGTTGCTTACGACTGCCTTGAGGAGGTTCGCTCCGATAGCCCTGTCCAGGGCGTCGGCTGCATCCTCGAAGAGACCCAGTGGCTCTTCCTCCAGCTGCGTCTGGAGCAAGGAGGCGGCCTCATCGAGCAGTCGGACCGGAGAGACGCCCGAGTCGGGGGCGAAGCGAACCGCGATCGCTTCGTCGGTCGTTCCCACCCAGCTGCCGAACTCACCCATCTCCAGCCCGTAGCGTCGCAGTGTCGACCGCCAGGCCCACTCGGAGGCAGGTTCGGAGTCCACCAGGACTCCGTCACAGTCGAACAGGACAGCATCCACCCCCTCGAAGTCCAGAAAACGACCCAAGATCACTCCCCGAGTCGTTGCCGTATCAGCTCGTTGGCGAGTCGGGGATCAGCCTTGCCGCCCGACTCCCGCATCACCGCCCCCGTCAGGAATCCCACCACCTTGGTCTCCCCGGAGCGGTAACGCCCGACCGCATCCTCGTTGGCGGCGAGCACCCTGTCGACGATCGCTTCGATCGCTCCGGCATCGGAGATCTGGAGGAGATCGCGGCTCTCGGCCACCCGGCGCGGGGATCCTTCGCCCGCCAGCACGCCGGCCAGCACCTCCTTGGCCGCCGAGGAGGACACCGCACCCTCGCTCACCAGGCCGACGAGCTCCGCAACCGTGGAGCCGTCGAGGCCCGACCCTGCCACATCGGTGCCGAGGCGGCGCAACGCGGCGGTGACTTCCCCCGTGACCCAGTTGGCGACTGCCGACGGCTGTGCACCCGCCGCCACTGCCTCGTCGTAGAGAAGGCGGATGTCGGACTCGGCCGTGGTCAGCACCGTCGCCGTCTGCGCTTCGAGCCCGTCCCGGCGATAGCGGTCGCGCCGGTCGACCGGCAGCTCCGGAATCCCCGCAGATATGGTCTCCACCCACTCGTCATCCAGCACCAGCGGCAGCAGATCAGGCTCGGCGAAGTAGCGGTAGTCGCTGGATCCTTCCTTCACGCGCATGGTCTTGGTCACGCCCGCCTCCTCGTCCCAGTGCCGTGTCTCCTGCACCAGGGCACCACCTCCCTCCAGCACACCTATCTGCCGCTCGATCTCGTATTCGACCGCCCGTTCCAGCGACCGGAACGAATTCATGTTCTTGACCTCGACCTTCGTGCCCAGGCCGTCGGAGCCCTCGGTCCGCACCGACACGTTGGCGTCGAATCGGATCGACCCCTCTTCCATCCGGGCGTCGGAGACTCCCAGCTCGGAGATGACGGCCCTCAATTCCTGGGCGTAAGCCCGGGCCTGGGCCGCCGATCGTATGTCGGGACGGGAGACGATCTCGACCAGAGGCACCCCGGCACGATTGAAATCGAGGAGGGTGGCGGCGGCACCGTGGATACGCCCCCCGTCGCCTTCGTGGCGGGATTTGCCGGTGTCCTCTTCCATGTGCGCTCGTTCGATACCCACCTTCACCGTCTCACCGTCGACATCCACTTCCAGTGACCCGTCGTGACAGACCGGCAGGTCGTACTGGGAGATCTGGTAGTTCTTGGGTAGGTCGGCGTAGAAGTAGTTCTTGCGGTGGAACTGGGAGGTCGGGCTGATGGAACAGCCCAGGGCGAGCCCTATGGCCGTAATCCATTCGATCGCCCTCGAATTCGTGACCGGAAGGGCCCCCGGCAGCCCCAGGCATACGGGGCAGATGCTGGTGTTGGGCTCCTCGCCGAATCCCACCGCGCACCCACAGAACATCTTCGATCCGGTCCTGAGCTCGACATGGACCTCGATGCCGATCACCGGCTCCCACCCGCTCATTGAGCCACACTCAGTACCGGGCTCACCGAGAACCCGGCGATGCGCTCGACCTCTGCGGCCACGGTGAACATCACCTCCTCGCCCAGTGCGGGGGCCATCACCTGAAACCCGATGGGCAGACCGTCGTCATCCAGGCCGACCGGCACCGAGATGGCAGGGTGTCCGCTCAGGTTGGAGGGGACGGTGCAAACATCCGACAGGTACATGGCCAGCGGATCCGCCGTCTTCGCTCCCAACTCGAAGGCAACCGTCGGGCTGGTGGGAGACACGAGAACATCGACGTTCTCGTAGGCGGCTTGCAGCTCCGACAGGAGCCGTGTACGCACCCGCTGGGCCTGGCCGTAGAAGGCGTCGTAGTATCCGGCCGACAGCGAATAGGTACCGAGGAGGACGCGGCGAATGACCTCCGGGCCGAAGCCCGCCGCCCGGGTACGGGCCATCATCTCCTCGGTGGTGCTCCCAGGGACCCGGTTGCCGTATCTGACACCGTCGTAGCGGGCCAGGTTGGCGGAAGCCTCGGCCGGAGCGATCAGGTAGTAGGCGGACAGAGCCACCTCGGCGGTGGGCACGGACATCTCGATGACGTCGGCCCCGGCGTCACCCAGCGCTTTCACGGTCGTGGCTACGGCGTCCTCGATTGCGCTTTCGTACCCCTCGCCTCCGAACTCGCTCACCACCCCCACCCGGAGGCCCCGCACACCTCTTTCCGGCGTGGAGCGCAGGTCCGGGTAGTCGACGTGGAGAGACGTCGAATCGCGGCTGTCGTAACCCCACACGGCCTCGAGCAGCAGGGCCGCGTCCTCGACGGTGCGAGCCATGGGGCCGATCTGATCGAAGGAGGAGGCAAAGGCGATCAGGCCGTAGCGGCTGACCCGTCCGTAGGTGGGCTTGACCCCCACCACACCGCACAGGGAGGCGGGCTGACGGATGGATCCGCCGGTGTCGGAGCCGAACGAGCCCAGAGCCGAACCGGCCGCCACTGCTGCCGCCGAGCCTCCCGAGGAGCCTCCCGGCACCCGCTCGGGGTCCCATGGATTCCGGGTCGGCCCGTAGGCGGAATTCTCGGTGGAGGAGCCCATGGCGAACTCGTCCAGGTTCGTCTTGCC
>CAZTXD010000132.1:0-10214 GCA_964617995.1 uncultured Acidimicrobiaceae bacterium | reverse complement strand
GTAGAAGTTCCTCACCTGGTTGTCGATGAACCATTGCTGCACGTCACCCATCATCCGCAACGAGAACTCCGTGGAGAAGATGCAGGTGTTCTGCGCCTGGTCCTCTTTGAGGATGTCGGCCTGCACGGTCCCGCGTACGGTGTGGAGCGTTTCGGCCTTGATCCGCTCATAGGTGTCGGCAGCGAGAACCTGGTCGCCGGTCACTCCCAGCAGCATCAATCCCAGGCCACCGTGACCATCGGGCAGATCCCCCTCGTAGGTCGGCCGGGGGTCGTCTCCATAGAGCGCGGCGATCTCGGCCTCCACCTCGTCGGTCAGGCCCGCTGCCCGGATGTGCTTCTCGCATTGCTGATCGATCGCCGCGTTCAGGAAGAACCCGAGGATGGTCGGTGCCGGGCCGTTGATGGTCATGGACACCGAGGTCGACGGCTCGCACAGGTCGAATCCCGAGTAGAGCCTCTTGGCGTCGTCCAGCGTCGAGATCGACACGCCCGAATTGCCGACCTTGCCGTAGATGTCGGGGCGCGCCGCCGGATCGGCGCCGTAGAGGGTGACGGAGTCGAACGCCGTCGACAGTCGCTTGGCCGGCATCCCGTGAGCCAGGTAATGAAAGCGCCGGTTGGTCTTCTCCGGTGGGCCTTCTCCGGCGAACATGCGGGTGGGGTCCTCCCGCGTTCGCTTGAGAGGATAGATGCCCGCCGTGTAGGGGAAGCGACCCGGCAGATTCTCCTGGGCGACCCACCGCACGCGGTCTCCCCAGCTCGACAGCCGGGGTGTCGCCACCTTCGGGATCTTCGTGCCGCTGAGGGTCTCATGGCGGAGAGGAGCCTCCACCTGCTCGCCCCTGACCTCGTAGACCAGCACGTCGCCCGTGTACTGCTCCAACATCTCATCCCATCCCTCCAGCGCCTCGCGGAAGTCGCTGTCGATCGTCTCCCACGCCTCGGCACTGGCAGCCGTCAGGCGCGGATCGTCGACCTCGTCGGCTGCACCTGACAGGCGGTAGGCCCTCTCTGCCGCCTCCGCCGCCTCCTTCGCCCGGGCGTCGTAGGCGGCGATCGTCTCTGTGATCTCTGACAGGTACCTTTGCCGATCCGGCGGGACGATGTGGTGCTTGGCTCCCGGCTCCGTCACCAGGTCGATACGGGGAGCCATGTCGGCGCTCATTTCCGTGTCGATGATGCGCATGAGCTCCAGGTAGAAGCGATTCGTACCCGGGTCGTTGAAATCGGAAGCGATGGTGGGCCACACCCCCAGGTCCTCGTCTTCTGCCTCGAAGGCGACCCGGTTGCGACGCACCTGCTTGCGAACATCGCGCAGGGCATCCTCCCAGCCGGCCTTGTCGGCCTTGTTGAGCGCCACCAGCCAGGCGTAGTCGAGCATCCCTATCTTCTCGAGCTGGGTCGCCGCACCGTACTCGGGAGTCATGACGTACACGGGGATGTCGGCGACATCCACGATCCCGGTGTCGGACTGGCCGATTCCGGACGACTCAACGATCACCAGGTCGAACCCCGCTGCCTTCACCGCGTCTATCGCCGTACCGACGTGTGCCGACAGGGAGAGGTTCGCCTCCCGCGTGGCCATCGATCGCATATACGCCCGGGGATGAGGAAGTGAGTTCATCCTGATCCGATCGCCCAGCAGGGCGCCGCCGGTTCGCCGCTTCGACGGATCGATCGACAGCACTGCCACCTTCTTTTCGTGGTGGTCCTCCAGGAAACGCCGTACGACCTCGTCGACCAGCGACGACTTGCCCGAGCCGCCCGTACCCGAGAACCCGAGCACCGGCGCCTGTCGTCCCGCCGCCCGCTCTCGCACCGCCTCGAAGACGTCTGCGTACTTGTCGCCGTAGTTCTCTCCCGCCGAGATCAGCCTGGCCACCGCCGAGGTATCTCCCTGGAACAGACGGGTGAGAAGCTCTCCTGCCTCGTCGCCCAGCTCCCCCAGCTCGTCGTCGCATCGAGAGATCATGTCGTCCACCATGCCGACCAGGCCGAGCTCACGGCCGTCGTCGGGGGAGTAGACGCGTGTCACCCCGTAGGACTCCAGCTCCTTTCCCTCAGCGGGAAGGATGGTGCCGCCACCGCCGCCGAAGAGACGGACATGGCCCGAACCCCGGTCGACGAGGAGATCACGGAGATACCGGAAGAACTCCATGTGTCCGCCCTGATAGGAGGTCACCGCTATCGCATGTACGTCCTCCTGGGTGGCGGCATCCACGATGTCGGTGGCGGAACGGTCGTGTCCCAGGTGCACCACCTCGACTCCCCGGGACTGGAGTATGCGCCGGAAGACGTTGATCGAGGCGTCGTGACCGTCGAACAACGAGGTGGCGGTAACGAAGCGTCTCGGACGGACGGTGGGATCCATCTCTTCCATGGTAAGGCCTGACCGCCTAGAATGGGTCGGTAGACCCAGGAAGGGCCAAGGCAGCGAGGGCGCAAGGGAGACAACGCATGCAGACATTCAAGGGATCGTTGCAATCTCGCAGCACCAGGGATGCTCCCCTGGCCGTGAACCTACAGCTCGACGGGGGACGGATCCGGATGTGGTCCGATCGCCATCGGATAGGCTCCTGGGACGCCGGCGACGTGCACATACAACGCGAGAGCATCTTTCGTTTCCTCCTGAACATCGATGAGGAGGAGTACACGTTCAGCCCGGAGGATCCCTCCGGTTTCGCGGACTCCGTCGATCTGGAGATCGACCTGACATCGGCGGAGAAGCCTCGGTTCGGGCTGGCCGCCCGTATCCGGGAGGCGGCCGACGCCGGCTGAACCGGCTCAGTCGTCCTCGACCTCCAACACGGCGTCGAAGGCGCCTGCCATCCCCTTGACCTGCTCGGGATCGAGATGAGACATGAAGTGGCGTCTGACGCCCTCGAGATGCGTGGGTGACGCTTCCCGCAGCCGCTCGTAGCCGCGGGTCGTGAGCTCGACCTCCATCCCACGGCGGTCGTCGGCGCACAATCGGCGCTCTACGAGGCCGTCCCGCTCCAGGCGATCCACGAACCGGCTGGTGGCACTACGGGATAGGAGCAGGCGGTTGGCGAACTCATGCATCCGCAGCGGGCCGTCCGCAAGATGGAGTTGGACGAGAGCGTCGTAGCGGATGAGGGGCATGTCGTGTCGCTCCTGCAACTCCGAGTCGAGCTTGGCCATCACCACACGGTGGGTTCGCAGGAATCCCCGCCACGCTTCCATCTCGACGTCGTTGAGCTCCGACATGATGTCAGAATACCGATTGTGCCTAGGTTTCGCTCAGCCCCCGCTCGGCTTCCATATCGAGACCAGTATGGCAATATCCCCGGCATGCGATCGACTCTCGACCTGGCGCGGAAACTGGCTGTGGCGGGCGTCGTGACTGTGGGAGCCGAGCTTGCCCTGGCCCTCCTCTGGCCGGCACCGGACCAACCCGAGTTCGCCGCCTCCGGCTCGTTCGGCCCCACCGACGGAGACCCCCTGCGCCTGGCCGCCCTCGGTGACTCGACGCTGACGGCTCCCGGCGTGGTGCATCCGGACGAGATCTGGGCGCGCATTGTCGCCCGCCGCCTCAGCATCCGTCTCGACCGCAGGGTAGATCTGTATTCGCTGGGCGAAGGCGGCGCCACCTCAGCCGACGTCGCCGCGCACCAGCTTCCCCGGGCCCTGGAGCTGGCTCCCCATGTGACGCTGCTGTCGGTCGGCGCCAACGACGTGATCCGGGGAGTGCCGATGCGGCGACTCATGCGGGAGCTCGACTTCGTGGTCGGAGAGCTGAAACGATCGGGTTCGGCAGTCGTGATGAGCGGTGTAGGCGACCTCGGCTCCATCCCCAGGCTGGCCACACCGCTGCGGCAAATGGTGACCCGTCTGGGGCGTCGTGCCGACAGGGTCCACGAGGCGGTCGCCGACCGTCACGGAGTGGTCAAGGCCGATCAGTGGACATGGGCGGCCTCTCAGTTCCGTACCCGCCCGGAAGTGTGGTCGGCCGATCGTTTCCATCCGAACGCAGCCGGCCATCGGATCTGGGCCGATGTCTGCTGGGAGGCGTTGTCACCTCTCGTGGACGAGCCGGTCACCTCGGCCTGATCCGTCTCACTAGCATCGGGCCGATGCGGTCCCTCCTTTCCCTGCCTCGGACGATCCTGACCCTGGTGGTGGGGCTGGTAGCGACCCTGATCGCCTCCGGTGTGGTCATCGTTCTCTCCCGGATCCGCCCCCACAGCGCCATCATCGAACGAACAGCCGCCGTTTGGAGCCGGCTATGGCTCGGTGCCGCCGGGGTGCGGCTCAGGGTCATCGGTACCGAGAACGTCGACCCTCGGCGATCCTATGTGGTCGTCGCCAACCACGTCTCCAACCTCGACATCATGGTTTGTTTCGTCGGCTTGCCGCTTCCGATCAGGTTCCTGGCCAAGAAGGAGCTGTTCCGCGTACCGGTCCTCGCCTCGGCGATGCGGGCGATCGGGATCATCGAGGTGGACCGCTCGGCGCGGATGAACGTCCACGAGCAGATCAATGTCCAGGCTCGCCGGCTGGTGGACGCGGGGCGCTCTGTGATCGTGTATCCCGAGGGAACGAGATCGCGCCGTGGGCAACTCGGGGCCTTCAAGAAGGGGGCGTTCACGATGGCGATCAACAGCCGGCTCCCCGTTCTGCCGGTGACGATCGCGGGCACCGGGGAAGCCTGGCCGCCGGGCTCGTTACTCGTTCGGGGAGGGCCGGTCACGGTCGCCATCGACCCTCCACTGGAGACCGAGGGCCTCACGTCGGTTGCTACCAGCCAGCTCCGCGACGATGCCCATGCGGTGATCGACAAGCGTTTGCGACTCCTGGCTCAGTCATAGACCCCCGCCAGGTACGCACCATCATCCTGTACGACGCACAGGATCGCCCCCACCGAGGTGACGATCTGATAGCGGTCGACCGGATCTTCCCCCCGCCACCATCGACCCGTCATCCGCCACGGTCCGCTCCAGGTGAGAACCGGTTCCCATCGGGTGCCCAGCCGGACTCGCACCGGAATGCCATCATCCCACTCCACCTCCAGCCGGGGAGGAGCCGAGGCGACCAGGGCCGGCGCGGGGGCGGGGATATGGCCCGGCCAGGGCGGCTCATCGGCCGCGACCGGTGCGGGAGGTCGGTCACCCCATGGAAACCACTCGACACGGTCGGTGGGCATCCTGCCGCCCCGACGCACCGCCTGGAGTACGGCGTCGGGGCCTACCAGGGCTTGCGTCCGGGTGAGGGCTCGTTCGGCGTCATGGCGGGAGTCGTCGATCTCCTGCCATGCCCCGTCGCTCCCTCCGACCTGCTGGAGCAGCGCCAGCTGCCGACCCTCATCGGAGAGATCGAAGGGGTTGAGGCGTATACGCGCCACCCCTCCTGGCACACCTCCGGGAGTGTCGATCCATGCTCGCACCTGCCACCAGACCCGCTCGGTCAGGGCCTGGTCGGTGAACGGTTCACTCGAACGCCACATCCGCTGTCGCACGGTCCCGTCGGCGGCCTCGACCTCCACCATGACCCGGTAGGCGGCCATCCCGGCCAGCTTCGTGATCATCTCCACCGCCAGGCTCCGGGTCACGAACGCCACCTGGTCTACCTGCACGAGTGGAGTCTCATGTTTCGATTCCACGACGAGGTCGGCGGGGATGGGCCGGGGGTGGGGTAGGCGGTCTTCCCCGGTGGCGAGACGATGAGCGGACAGTCCTCGATCGCCGAACCTGGAGACCACCGCCGCCCGGGGAAGTCGGGCCAGGGCCCCGAGGGTGGTCACACCCAACCAGCGGAAGGTCTCCGCCAGCTCCGCCGGCTGCAGGGACTCTATCTCCAGGTCGGCCAGGAACCCGGCGGTGTCCTCCACGATCAGAGGGCGGCCCTCCCGGGCCTTCTCGGCGGCGCAACGAGCGGCGAAGGGGCCCTCGGCCAGCCCCAGCCGGGCACCGGGGGGTATCGCTTCCCCCACCTTCGCCACCAGAGCCTCCTCGCCCCCGTAGTAGCGAACTGCTCCCGCCACGGGCACGTAGGCCAGACCGGGCTCGGCTATCTCGACCCGGGGAATCAGGCTCTCGATGGTGGTGGCCACCACCTCGAACAGCCGGAACTCCCGGGCCCGATCATCCGACGACGGCGAGCCGCTCCCCGGCACTTTCGGCGCCCAGTCGGGATACCACACGCATAACGTCCGTCCCATCGTCCACCATCTCGATCTTTCGGGTCATTCCCCCCACTCCCCTGCCCGACGCCTCCACGACCAGGTACCGCCGGTCCAGCCGACCGTGCCCCTCTTCGGCCCCCTCCCATCTCACCTCCCTGGCATGTAGACGCAGGTGGGCCACTCCCGGTGGCAGAACCTCCCCCAGAGGGCGGAGCACCACCCCGGTTCGATGAGCACGCGCCAGGGCCGCCAGTCGGCGCAGATCGTGGGAGCGGGTCGAGGGAGGCACCTCGGCGTACATGGCCCTCACCCCTTCCATGAGGACGGCCGTCACCTGGGGCCACCGTCCGCTGTCGGGGCAACGCACCACGACGAGACGGGTCGGGTCCACCCCCACTTCCCATGCTGCCAGCGGAGACAGCCAGCCCTTCACATCCAGGGCCACCACCAGAGATCGCCGGGAGGGCTCGACCAGCAGTCCCAGCCCCAGACGGGTGATCCCCATCCCGGTGAATCCGCTCACCTCGGTGATCCGGCCGGGCTGTAGGGACAACAGGCCCCCCGGTGGGCGATAGGCCACTGACTCCGCTGACTCCATGAGGCGAGTCAGCCTAATCGAACATACGTTCGACAGGCAAGAGGGGCGGTCGTCCGTTCTCAAGTGTCAGTCGCCGGTCGAACCGACAACCGAAGATCGTTCACAGCCGACGAGAGCACCACTCACTTCAGCAGCCGCGACAACGCCCTATCGGCCAGTATCTTGCCGCCGGTCTGGCAGGTCGCGCAATAGTTGGTCTCGTTGTCGGCGTAGACGATGCGCCGCACCGAGGCACCGCAGCGGGGACACGGCTCACCGAACTTGCCGTGGACGGCCATCTCGGAACGGAAGGCGGTCACCTTCTCCGGCCACCCCTCCCCCACCTCCTCTCTGAGACGATCGGTCCATTCGGTGAGGGATTTGCCGATGGCGGCATGCAGCCGCTCCATCTGCTCATCGCTCATGCCGCCGGTGCGAAGCGTGGGTGACATCTGCGCCTCCCACAGGATCTCGTCTGAGTAGGCATTGCCTATCCCCGACAACACCCGGGCGTCGGTCAGTGCCCGCTTCAGGGTGCGATTCTCAGCCCGCAGGACGGTCGCCATCTCCTCCACCGTCATCTCCAGCGGCTCGATTCCGCCCCGATCCTCCTCTGCCAGAGTGTCTTCCCCTCGCACCACCCAGACGCCGGCCCTCTTCTTCGTCCCTTGCTCGGTGAGGACGAGCGATCCTGTCGGGAAGTCGAAGGCCGCCAGGCCGACCTTCTTGGGCACACCGGCTCCCGGAGCCTCCCACCGCAGCCGTCCCGCCACCATCAGGTGGATGACGATGAACATCTCCTCGGGAAACTCGAGAACGATGCGCTTCCCCACTCTTCGTAGGTCCTCCACCGCGCGGCCGACGTTGGCGTCATAGGGAGGATCGAATGTGCGCAACACAGACGGTGATGCGATGCGGACCCCCTCCAGCACCTGACCCTGGATCCTCCGCTGGAGCGCCTCCAGGTAGACGACGATGTCGGGAAGCTCCGGCATGTAGGCAAGAGTAGGACGGAGAGGTCCTACATCGGGATCAGTCGAAGCCGCTGCGTCCGGCGGTGTCGACTGCCAGCAACACGCCCGAGGCCACCACGGCCAGGGTGAAGGCCAACAATGCCTCTCCCACCAATCCCGTGTCGACCAGGCGGCCGGCGGTGAGCAGGATGACTATCAAGCCGAGAGCGATTCCTGCTCCGATGCTCGCTCGGCCGTGGTTGGGATCCTGGAAGGCGGAGAACCCTCCCGCTGCCAGCACCAGGCTGGCGGCCATCATCGCCGGCCAGGCGGGGATGCCGGCCGAGAACGAGATGGCGTTGCCACCGGTCGCGGCCACGATGGACGCGAGGAAGGCGACCACCGCCGCTGCTATCACCAGGGGGCCTAGATATGGAAGGCCGTTGGCGAGACGGCTCTGGCGACGGGTCGTCGATGGTGGCTCCACCTCGGGCGCGGAGCCGGGAGCCGGCGCGCCATCGGTGAGGTCCACCACCACCGACGATGCGGCTGTTTCGTCCCTCAGCTTCGCCATCATGCGGGCGAGACGGTTGGTGGGCGCGTTGATACCCAACGCCAGTGCGAAGCGAGCGTCGTCGTCGGTCGTGAGGATGACCTCCTCACCTTCGATCCGGAGATGGAACCCGTCGGGCTTGGAGGAGATGCCGACGTGATCCAGGGACCAGGTGCCGATCTCGATACCGTTCTCGGCCGCCAAGGTGAGCGTCTCCTCGGCCAGATGGATCTGCACCATGACGCCGCGGGCGGTGTCCCCTGCCATCCGCACCGATCCGGTCATCTGGGTGTTCATGGGCTCGATCCTCCCTCATGGGGAATCTCCCACCCGGGGCCCATCGAGGCGATGGACCGGGGCGTCCCACCCATCGCCTTCAGGATAACCCGACCCGGCAAGGGGACAACCCCGGCATGACCGGGTGCTCTCACGAGGACGATACCCTCGGGATCGTGCCCGACATCATCTTTTCCACCTATCGCCTCGCCCGTCATCACCCACCGGACCGGACGGTGCTGTCGGACATCTCGCTGTCGTTCTATCACGGGGCCAAGATCGGGGTGATCGGCCCCAACGGCGCCGGGAAGTCGAGCCTGCTGCGAGTCATGGCCGGCCAGGACGACGGATTCGTCGGTGAGGCACGGCTCACCGAGGGTTACACCGTGGGCTTCCTGGAGCAGGAGCCACACCTCGATCCGTCCCGGTCGGTTCACGAGAACGTGATGGACGGCGTGGCCGGGGTCCGCGCCCTCATCGACGAGTACCACGAGGTCCTGGCCGGATGGGCCGAGCCCGATGCCGACTACGACGCTCTCGGATCTCGCCAGCAGAAGTTGGAAGACCGTATCGCCGCCGCCGACGCCTGGGATCTGGATCGCACGGTGGAGATGGCGATGCAGTCGCTGCGGGTTCCTCCCGGAGAACGTGACGTCACCACCCTCTCCGGAGGTGAGCGGAGACGGGTCGCACTTTGCCGCCTGCTGCTGTCACACCCCGATCTGCTCCTGCTCGACGAGCCCACCAACCACCTCGACGCCGAGTCGGTCGCCTGGCTGGAGGGCTTCCTGCGGGACTACCGGGGAACCGTGGTGGCCGTTACCCATGACCGCTACTTCCTCGACAACGTCGCCGGTTGGATCCTCGAGCTGGATCACGGACGGGGCCGCCCCTTCGAAGGGAACTACTCGTCGTGGCTGGAGCAGAAACAGGCTCGACTGGCCCAGGAGGAGAAGGAAGCATCGGCTTTGCGCCGCACCATCGAGCGTGAGCTGGAGTGGGTGCGGATGTCACCCCGTGCCCGTCAGGCCAAAGGAAAGGCGCGGCTCACCCGATACGACCAGCTCGTAGCCCAGGCCGAGCAGGTAGAGCGGGCTCCGGCGCAGCTCACCCTGAGCATTCCCTTCACCCGGCGCCTGGGAGACAAGGTGATAGTGGCCGACGGCGTGACGAAAGGCTACGACGGCCGGACCCTGATCTCGGAGCTCGACTTCGATCTGCCTCCGGCGGGGATCGTGGGGATCGTGGGCCCGAACGGCGCCGGCAAGACCACCTTCTTCCGGATGCTCACGGGTGAGGAGAAACCCGACTCGGGATCCATCGAGATCGGACCCACCGTCGACCTCGCCTACGTCGACCAGCATCGGGACGCTCTCGATCCCGACAAGACCATCTTCCAGGAGATCTCGGGCGGCGCCGACCAGCTCAGGATCGGCAGGCGGCAGGTCAACAGCCGGGCGTACGTAGCCTCACTCAACTTCCGGGGGGCCGACCAGCAGAAGAAGGTGGGAGAACTGTCGGGAGGAGAGCGGAACCGAGTGCATCTCGGCATGATGGTCCGCGAAGGAGGGAACGTGATCCTCCTCGACGAGCCGTCCAACGATCTCGACGTCGACACGTTGCGGGCGCTGGAGGAGGCCCTGATCGACTTCCCCGGCTGCGCCCTGGTCATCTCCCACGACCGCTGGTTCCTGGACCGGATCTGCACCCA
>CAZTXD010000131.1:0-10319 GCA_964617995.1 uncultured Acidimicrobiaceae bacterium | reverse complement strand
TTTTCGCGCATCGAATGCGCGCTATGGCGCGCATTCGATGCGCGAAAACGGTCAGAAGCGGATGGCGGCGGCGGCCCAGTGGAAGCCGGCCCCGAAGGCGGTGAGAACAACGAGGTCGCCGGGCTGGATACGACCCACTTCACGGGCTTCCCAGAGAGCGAAGGGAACGGTGGCGGAACCCGTATTGCCGTAGTTGGCGATATTGGAATAGACGCGGTCGGTCTCGACGCCGAGCACCTTGGTGATGGCGTCGATGATGCGCTGATTGGCCTGGTGTGGCACCACCAGAGCCACGTCCGACAGCGCTCCCCCGATCTTGTCGACCACCTCCCGAACAGCCGTCGACATGCGCTTGACTGCTTCCCGGAACACCTCGCGTCCGTCCATCGTCAGGTGCCTGTAAGCGCCGGAGTCGATGGTCTCCTGCGTGAAGGGTATGCGAGTGCCGCCGGCCAGGAGCGTGAGGATGCCGGCCTTGGAGCCGTCGGTGCCCGAGACCACGTCGAGGAGCTCGGGGCCGTTTCCGGGCGGGCCCATGACCACGGCGCCGGCGGCGTCCCCGAACAGCACGCAGGTCTCGCGCTCTTTCCACGAGATGAGCCGGGAGATCAGCTCAACCCCGACCACCAGGATGCGCTTCGGGTCGAGAGCGATGCGGGCCCGGGCCACGTCGATGGCCTGGATCCATCCGGCGCATCCGCTCCCTCCCAGATCGAATGCGGGGACGTTGCCTGCTCCGAGGCGGGTCTGAAGGAAGGCGGCGGTGTCGGGGGTGTACACCTCGGGGGTGTCGGTGGCGACGATGATCTCGTCGAGGTCGCTGCCTTCTAGACGTGCGTCTCCCAGGGCCACCCGGGCCGCCTTCTCGGCCAGGTCCGCCGTAGACTCGTCGTCGGCGGCGAAACGGCGTCGCTCTATTCCCGTTCGGGTGCGGATCCATTCGTCGGTGGTGCCGACCAGGCGCGACCAGTCCTCATTGGTGACGATCCGGGCGGGAACATAACCACCCAGGCCCAGTAGTGCTGAGGTGGCACTCATGATCGGGAGGGTAGCGTCCTTCAGCGTCGGGGCCGGACGGCGAACATGCCACCGTCCACGTTGAGGGAGACGCCGGTGAGGCCCGGCGAGCCCGGCCGGGCGAGATACGCCACCGCAGCCGCCACCTCCTCGGGAGCGATCAGGCGCCCGGTCGGCTGGCGGTTCTCGAGAGACGCCCGGGTGCGATCGGGATCGTCCGAACCTTCGATCAGACGCCGCACCCACGGGGTGTCGACCGTGGAAGGGTTGACACAGTTGACCCGTATTCCCTCGACGGCGTGGTCGGCCGCCATCGCCATGGTGAGCGCCTGCACCGCCCCCTTCGTCGCCGAGTAGGCGGCCCGGTCGGGCAAGCCGGCGATGGCCACGATCGACGACATGTTGATCACGGACGGATGTTGCGACAGCCGCAGATACGGGAGGGCAGCCCTCGTGACCCGGGCGATACCCACCACATTCACGTCGTAGAGGCGGAGCCACTCCGAGTCGGGGTTGGCGGCGACGTCGCCTGCCGCCCCGATCCCGGCGTTGTTGACGACGACATCGATACCTCCTAGCTCATCGGCGGCTCGTTCCACTGCCGACAGGACGGAGGCGTCATCGGCGACATCGCAGTGGATGGACAGCGCCCCCTCCACCGTGGCGTCGGTGACTACGTCGAAAACGGCCACTGCGGCACCCTCCCCCGCGAAGTGATCGGCGACGGCCCGGCCGATGCCCGCCGCACCTCCCGTCACGATCACGCGTAGCCCGTTGAGTGTGCTCATCGGCGGGATTGTATGGGCTCGCCCTGCCGCGGCCGGTAGCGTGCCCGGGTGCCCCCGAACAGCCCCCTCCTCGATTGGGCCCGGACGCTGCGGGCCATCGCCCGGACCGGTCTCACCTTCGCCGACG
Source organism: uncultured Acidimicrobiaceae bacterium (assembly GCA_964617995.1). Lineage (GTDB taxonomy): Bacteria > Actinomycetota > Acidimicrobiia > Spongiisociales > ZC4RG35 > CAZTXD01. The sequence continues at coordinate 8,387 of CAZTXD010000131.1, read as the reverse complement.
GCGCCTTCGACCGTCAACGGTACGAGGAGGTGCAGCGTGTGGCGGCGGAGATGGCTGCATATCCGGAGGACCCCGAACCCGTCCATGAGGTCTTCGCCGGGTACCGCGGCTATGCCACTCCCCTCCTCATCTGCCGGGCGGCGGTGTTCGACGAGACAGACCGTGTTCTCCTGGTGCGGGAGACGGCCGACGGCCTCTGGGCGCTGCCCGGGGGATGGATCGACGTGGGCGAGTCCCCGGCGGACTCCGTCGAGCGTGAGGTCACCGAGGAGAGCGGCTACCGGGTGTCTACGGTCAAGCTGGCTGCAGTCGTCGACAAGCTCCGCCACGAGCACCCGCCTGCTCCCGATCATGCCTACATACTCTTCTTCCTGTGCGACCTCCTAGGCGGTCGAGCCGAGGCGTCGGTGGAGACGTCCGAGGTGGGCTGGTTCGAGGTCGACCACCTCCCGGCGTTGTCGACCGGTCGGGTCACCGAGCGTCAGATCCGGAGGATGGGCGACCACCACCGCGACCGGACGATCCCGACCGACTTCGACTGAGCGTTACCGGCCGTCGGTTGCCGAGGGGCCGCCGGCCGTGGCCTCGGCTGCTTCGACCAGAACCCGTGCCGCCTCCAGGCACTGCTCGGTGGTGACGTCGCGGTGGGTCACCGCCCGGATCCGGCTGCCGAAGCCGAAAACGGCGACGCCCGCCGCTGCCGCTCTCGCCACGGTGGCGGAGACGTCGGCACCGCGGGCCAGCCCGAACATGAGGATGTTGGAGTCGACACTGCCGGGGTCGAGGTCGACGGCAGGGGAGGTCGCCAGGATGCCGGCGATGGCGCGGGCGTTGTCGTGATCTGTCTTCAGGTCCTCGAGATGATCGTCGAGGGCATGCTCGGCCGCCGCGGCGAATATGCCCACCTGACGCATCGCCCCTCCCAGCATGCGCCGATAGCGGCGGGCCCGGGTGATCAGCTCGGTCGAGCCCGCCAGCATCGACCCTCCGGGAGCGCCGAGACCCTTCGAGAATGCAACCCAGACCAGGTCGAAGGGATCGGCGAGGGCGGTGAGGGTCTCGCCGGTGGCCACCGATGCGTTCCACAGACGGGCACCGTCCAGGTAGGTCGACACACCGGCGTCGGCGGCGACGGCACACACGTCGATCATGGTCCGGGGAGGCACGGCCACCCCGCCGGCACGGTTGTGGGTGCTCTCTATCGACACCAGCGTCGTCGGGGGGAGGATTATGTGGTCCCGCGGTTTCATCGCCTCCGTCACCTCCGATGCCTCGAAGTAGCCCACGTCTCCGCCCAGCTGTGTGAACTGGACCCCGGCATTGGCGCCGCCCGCCCCGGTCTCGGACCACACCACGTGGGCGCCTTCCGCCACGATGACATCGTCGCCGGGCCGGGTCATGGCGCGGAGGGCCACCTGGTTGGCCATGGTGCCGGTCGGCACCCACAGAGCCGCCTCCTTCCCCAGCATTGCCGCCACCCGCTCCTGGAGGGCGTTCACAGTCGGGTCCTCACCGAACTGGTCGTCACCCACTGCCGCTCTGGCCATCGCCTCGCGCATCGGTTCGCAAGGTGTGGTCACCGTGTCGGATCTGAGGTCGATCACCGAACGCAGTGTAAGTGGGGAGTCGGCTTCGGCATCCGTCGCAGAGAGGTCATCCGTGCTCGATCGTGCGTGCGCGGAGAGCGGCAACCGGGAATCGACCAACGATCACCCACGAGAGGAGGGGGGCCCGGACTGACGCGAAGCCTCGGTCACGCGCTCGAGCCGCCAGAGCATCGCCGAGAACTCCGGTACCCGGATGTAGCGATAGCGGTCTTCGGCCGGCGTGCATATCCGCTCCAGGCGACCTTCGTTCCACCAGTAGAGGTCACAACCAACGGGAAGGGGTGACTCGGCGTAGGAGGTGGCGACGTGACTTAGCATCGCCATGGTGGCGTCGGTGAAGCGCTCGTCACGGATCTGGTGGACCAGGACTTCATCACGAGCCGGAACGGCCACCAGGGCGCCGAATTCCTTTCGTCCGCCGAGGAACTCCTCGAGTCCCAGCACCCTGGTCGAGGTCCACCGCCCTCCCCGTAATGCCCAGTAGCTCACTCCGTGACCGAGGTGGAACGTCACGCGATCCACCGGCTCGTCCAATAGCGCCCCGTCACGGGCTCGCGCCCAGACCTGATCGGGGTCGACCTCCCATCCCGCCACCGTCTCGGCCGTGATCGTCATCCCGAGAGCCCCATGCCGCAGCATGAGTCGCTCGCCCAGGCCATCGACGAGGGGGCGCTCCATGATGGCGCCGTCGAACATGCCCATGTCCACCGAAGAGATCACCGCCGAGCGGAGGTTGGGGGCGGCTTCGGCGAACGTGTCGGGGAGGACCGGTTCGACTCCGAGGAGGAGGTCGAAATGGTCCCGGACCGCCTCCTCCCATTGCGAGGCGTCCCTCCCGGCGAGCCTCCGACGAAGGGGCTCGAGGCCGAACACGCGGCCGTCGTCGGTGGAGAGCCCTTCGTCCACGACGGTGACGTCCTGGTCGGCGTGGGAGAAGTAGGCCAGGGCCAGCTCCACGACCTGATCGATGGTGGGTGCTTCCATGATTGTCGACAGTACGCGACGATGGTTAGGAGTTGAAGGGGGTTGTGGAGGCCGTTGTCAGTTCGCAGTTGTCAGTTGTCAGTTGCCCGACCAACCCGGCCCCTGAGACGGGCGGCCGTGTGGTCTTGTGGAGGGAATCCCCACAGGTCCACACTCCTTCAGGGGCGAGTGAGGGTGGTTCCGGTGAATACTGCCGCCACCTCGCCGTCGGCGGAGACGGTGGCGTCCCAGGTCGACGCCGGCGATCCCGCCGGCAGGCGGCGCCTGACCTCTGCCCGGAGGTGGGAAGGAGCCGCGGGCGGGACGCTGCTCACGAGATGGGTGGCGACGGCCACGGCAGTGCCGGTGGCGTTGGAGATGAGGCTCATGGCGCAGTCGGCCAAAGAGAACAGGACCCCGGCTGAAACCGTCCCCGATGTGTCCATGTGGTCGGGTCCGACGTCGACCTCCAGCACCACCACGTCGGGCGAGTGCTCGACGAGGCGGACCCCCAGGAGGGAGGCGAAACGGTCCTGTGCGAGCAGGTCGGGAACGGTCATCACAATGATTGTCGCAGCCTGCGTTCCCGACCCGGTGAGCGCCTCACGGCAGAGTGTCGAGCTGCCGCGCCCACAGACGGGAGTAGAGGTTCCCGGCCTCGACCAGCGATTGATGGTCGCCGCGCTCGACCACCCGACCCCGGTCCAGGACCACTATCTCGTCGGCGTCGGTGACGGTGATCAGACGATGGGCTATCACGAGCAGCGCCTTGCTGCGGGCCACATCCCGCAGGCGAGCCATGACCTCGGCCTCCGTGTCGACGTCGAGCTCGGAGGTCGCCTCATCGAGGACGAGAATCGGAGTGTCGGCCAGCAAGGCCCGGGCGAGGGCGACCCGCTGCCGTTGGCCTCCGCTGAGGCGGCCTCCCCACTCACCCACCTGTGTGTCGTACCCATCGGTGAGCCTGCTCACATCGTGGTGGAGTGCCGCCGCCCGGGCAGCAGCCTCCACGGCGGCGCCGGAGGCGTCCGCTCGCCCGATCCGCAGGTTCTCGGCCACGGTCCCCGACAGCAAGTGCGGCCTCTGAGAAGCTACCGCCACGCTCCGGCGGACATCGGAGAGAGACCGGTCGGAGGCCCTCACTCCTCCTATCAGCACCGACCCTCGGTCGGGATCCCATGAGCGGACAGCGAGAGCCGCCAGGGTCGACTTGCCCGACCCGGATGGACCCACCACCGCCATCTTGCGACCGGGCCGGATCTCGATGTCCACCTCCGAGAGAGCCGTTGCCCCATCCGGGTAGGTGAAGGTGACGGAACGGAATTCGAGAGCGGGCCGCGACTCCCCGGCTCGGGAGGCGGCAGGTTCGTCGACGACGGGACGGCGGTCCACGATCTCATAGATGCGATCGGCCGCCTCCATCGCCCGGTCGACGGCCGGCTTCACCTGCTGGAGATCACGGAGAGGGACGAACCCGACCAGGGCGATTGCGATCCCTGCAGCCACGGGTGCCGGCCCGACGTCACCCGCCGCCATCAGGCCGAGGCTGCTCCACAGCACCGCCACGAACCCGGCCCCTGCCGTCAGCTCGAATGCGAACGTTCGAAGGCCATCGACGCGAGCTGCTCGCGACCGGGCCACCGCCGCCTGCCGCGACAGTTGGGTGAGCTCGGACATCCTGCGGTCCCGGGCCCCGAGCCCCACCACATCCGCCAATCCCTGGATGCCGTCGGTGAGATGGTCGGCCACGCTTGCTATGGCAGCCCCGGCAGCGCCCTCCCGATCGCTCCCCAGGCGCAGTCCACCGGCGGGAACGATGACACCGCCAACGACCATGGCGGCGAGCAGCCACGCCGCGGGCAGAGGGTGAACCAGCACGGCCACAGCTCCCACCGTCGCCGCCGGCACGAGCACTGCGGTGACGAGGGGAGCGAGGGTGTGGGCATAGAAGACCTCGACCTGATCGACATCGACTGTGACCCGTTCGACGAGGTCCCCCGATCGAGAGTCGGCCAGAGCAGCCGGTACCAGCGGTCGGATCGCCTCGAAGAAGCGCACTCGTAGCGAGGCGAGCAGCCCGAACGCCACGTAATGGCCGAGATATTGCTCCCAGTAACGGGCGAGAGCTTTGATCACCCCCATCGCGGCTAGAAATACGACCGGGTTCCACGACCACGCTGAGCCCGCGTCGGCGATGTCGGCAACCAGCCACGCGGCACCTCCCACCAGAGCCACGTCGAGGGACATTTGAACCAACCTGGCCCCGATCGACCCGCCCAGCGCCGGCCGTACCGGACGGATTGCGCCGGCGAGGCGCCGAAAGACACGGGCCCTGGTCACGGCGAACCCTCCCGCATCCGGCGGAAGAAGCCCCCCATCTCCGAGGGAGCACCCGTTGCCACTACCCGGCCCTCGTCGAGATGCACCACCCTGTCGCAGCGACGGGCGGTGGTGATGCGATGGGCGATGACGATCGTGGTCCGGCCGGACATCAGCTCCTCGATGGCGTCGTGCACCAAAGCCTCGGTCTCGAGGTCGAGTCCCGACGTCGCCTCATCCACCACCAACACCGGGGTGTCGGCCAGGAACGCACGGGCGAGGGCGAGACGCTGAACCTCCCCTCCGCTGAGGTCACCGCCTCTCTCTCCGAGGATCGCGTCGAAGCCGTCGGGCAGCGAATCGACGACGTCGAGGACGCGGGCACGACGACAGGCCAGTTCCATCTCGGCCAGGGTCGCCGTCGGTCGCGCCATCCTGAGGTTGTCCGCCACAGAGACCCCGAACACATGTGAGTCCTGCCCGACATATGTCACCCGCCTCGCCAGCCACCGACGATCGACGGCACCTATGTCGACCCCGTCGACCGTCACTAACCCCTCATCGGGCCGGCGCAGACCGCGCACAATCGCCGCCAGGGTCGACTTGCCCGAACCGGACCTTCCCACCAGGGCCACCGACTCGCCGGGAGCGAAGAACAACGTGACATCGGACACGGCCGGCCGGTTGGTGTGGGGATAGGAGTAGGTCACTCCCCTGACATGGACCTCTCCCGACGAAGCCGCCTCGGGATACCGGCTGCCGGGCGTAACGGTCGGCGTGGCGAGGAGCTCCCGGATCCGACCGAGAGCAGCCAATCCCAGACCTCCCACGTAGAAGAACGAGACCACGTCGACGAGGGCAGAGATCGCCACCACCGACAGCAGCACGAGTGTCAGCGCCTCCGCCCCATCCACGGCACCCCCGGTCGCCCGCCACAGCACGAACGCCGTCACACCGACGACCGAGACCAGCGAGTAGACGAGATCCACCAAGATCAAGCTCCTTTGGGCCACGGCGAGGACGTCCATGGTGTCGGACCTGACCTCCTCGGCGCGTCCGGCGAGACGCTGCGACCATCTTTCGTCGGCCCCGAACAGCACGAGTGTCTCCAGGCCCTGGAGGGAGTCGAGGAAGTCGGCCGCCAGCGTGTCCTGCGATGTCCGTAGCCGTGCTCCGGCCATCCGGAAGGAGCTCTCGAGATAGCGGAGCGCCGGCGGGACCAGCAGGAGACCGGCGATCATCACCGCGCCCGTGGGGGGGTCGATTCCCATGGCGAGGGCGGCGATTACGATCGGAGCGACAACGCCCCTGGCCACGAGGGGAACGAAGATCGAGACGAGCGCCGCAACCCGGGCGACGGCATCGGTCGCCACCGACACGAGGTCACCGGTCTGGCGGTGATCGGTCGCCGCCGGTCCGGCGTCCAGGAGGAACCCGTACACGCCGGCCTGGAGCGCCGATCGCGTCTCGGCCTCCGCGCTTGCTCTGGCCGACGGGCCCAGACCCGCCAAGACGGCCCTGGCGAAGACCACGGCGGTCATCGTGGTCACCATCGTCGGGGAGAGGGGGGATACGTCGGCCAGCGCCCGGCCTGCCAGCAGGACGAGTACCGCCGTGAGAACCGTGGCGACGGACGTGGAGAGCGACGCCACGATCACAGACCGGCGGGCCGGAGCGATCACACCGCGCAGAGTCGTGGTATCAGCCACTACGCCGACCGCGTCTTCACACGACGGGGAGCCATCACCGACCACCCGAGGGCTGCCGCCACCAGGAGGAGCCCGGATACGAGCAGCCACATCGGCTGAAACGCCCAACGATCGACGACGAACCCCAAAACCAGAGGACCGGCCCCCGCCCCCACGAAGACCCCGGCCTGGGTGATCGAGGAGGTGGCGGCAGCCGCGGAGCGGTCGGCTCCCACCACGGAGGCCGTCATCAATCCCGGCCATCCCCAGCCCGTGGCGTATGCAGCCACCACACCGGCGATGAACAGGCTTCCTTCGGCCCACGCCAACAGCATGAAGACGGCCGCCCCCAACGCCAGGAGCGAGACCAGGCCTGTGAAGACACCGCCCCGGCGGTCCACGACGACGCCCGCAACGATCCGGGCGAGGATGGAGGCGCCGGCACCGACGAACTGGAGCCAGCCGGCGGCAGAGGGAGCCAGACCCCGATCCAGGGCCGCCGAGACCATGAACGTCGCCAGGGCCACGGCCGCTACCGCTCCCAGCGCCGCCACCACCGCCAGCCGGCGCAACTCTGCCCGGGAGAGACGGGTGCCGACCGGTCCGTCGGGTCCGGCCGCGATCCCGGGAGCGTCCCGATCCGCACGGGGGATGAGCATCCACACACCCAGAGCCGCCACCGCGGCTGCCATGTAGGCAGGACGCCAACCGGCCCGAACCACCACAGCAGGTACCGCCAGTCCGGCCAGGAGGGTGGCGAACGGGATCCCGGCATGCTTGAGCCCGAATACGGTGGCAGTGCGTTTCGGATCGGTGTGCAGGGCGAGTGCCTGGTTGGCGGCCGGGTTGGAGCTCCCGTACATGGCGGCCGTGGCGACGAGCAGCCCTCCCAGGCTCCAGACGCTGTGGGCGAAAGGGGCGATGAGAGCGACCAGGGCGGCGGTGGCGGCGACATTGATGCGCATCGCCCGTCGCCAGCCGACCCGTTGCACCCACCGTCCCAGCCGGGGAGAGGTCACCGATGAGGTCAGGAAATAGGCGGCGGTGAGGGCGCCGAGAGCCACCGGACCGATGCCCAGCTCGGGGCCGATCCGAAAGAAGGCGGCTCCGAGGAGGAACACAGGCAATGTGGACACGCTCACCAGGGCAACGCTCAGAAGGAGCAGGCGGACCTGGTGGGGCGAACGCATCCCCGACAGGGTAGGAACTGAAAGAGAGGCTCTCTCTCAATCAGAGGTCAGCCGGCGAGCCGGAGCCTCCTGATGATCGATCCCGCCGTCACCCGGGCACCTGCCCGTAGGCACCCTCGACGACGATCGAGGCGACCAGCCGTCGATCGTCGATCATGGCCTGGTCGTATTCTTCCCAGTCGGGATGTGGTCCGGCGATCGACTCGTATACGCGCCTCAGCAAGGCTGAGGCGTCGTCACCGGGAGAGACGGTCGTCGCCGACAGGCGGGCGGTCCCCTCCAGCACCAGCCAGTGGCGGAAGTCGTCGGAGGTGACGTGGAGCGAAGCTCGGGGATCACGACGCAGGTTGGCCGTCTTCGCCCGTGTCTCGGTGACCGACACGTGCACGGCTCCCTCGAACGTGGCGTAGAGGATGTTGGATGCATGCGGCCGGCCATCGCGCTTGAGGGTGATCAGCACTCCCCGGGTGTGATCAGAGGCGAAGCCAACAGCTCGTTCGATGTCCATCTGGTCCTTCCTCAGACGGGATTGCAACACTGTCCCCCTCCACGACATTCCGACCCAACCCGTTTTCGCGCATCGAATGCGCGCGATAGCGCGCCTTCGATGCGCGAAAACG
>CAZTXD010000130.1:0-10326 GCA_964617995.1 uncultured Acidimicrobiaceae bacterium | reverse complement strand
AACCAGAGAAGGGGCGGTGAGGTCAGTCCGGCAGCAGCAGGTCGAAGGCTCCGCGCACTATCGAGATGACGAGGGCCCCCAGGAAGGTGGCCCACAAGAACCCGGTCGAGGTCAGGCCCAGGTCGAGGCGCTCCGGCGCCGAGAGCCACACCACTATCTGGAGGACGACGGCGTTGATGACCAGGAGGAACAGCCCCAGGGTCAGCAGCACCACCGGGAAGCTGAGGACCTTCAAGACCGGCTTGACGGTCATGTTGGCCAGGGCGATCAGGACGGCGACCCCGGCGAGGGCCCACCAGTTTCCGTCGAAGTCGAGCCCGTCGACGATCCGGACCGCCACCCACACACCGGCCGCGGTGGCAGCGACGCCGAGTATGCGTTTCAACTCCTACCTCCCGATCAGGAAGTCGCCACAGTAGCGGGGTACCCTCGCTGCCTGTGGCAACCAGCGACTCACTCATCCGGGCCCTGCGGGAAGCGGGAATGCGGGTTACCGCCCCCCGCCGGGCGATCTGCACCGTCCTGGCCGACCCCGCCAATGCCCACCTGTCGGCGGCCGACGTCCAGGCCGCGGCCCAGTCCGTCCTGGCTGCCCCCATCGACCTGTCGACCGTGTATCGAACCATCGACGCCTTACAGGAGGCGGGGGTCGCCCACCACGTCCATCTCGGCCCGGGAGCCAGTGTCGTCCACCTCAGCGAAGAGCAGCACCACCACCATCTCGTTTGCGACGTCTGCGGCAGGACGGTGGACCTCCCGATGGAGGATCTCGAGCCCCTGGCGGCGCTCCTGAACCGGCACGGTTACCGGCCCGACACGGTCCACTTCGCGATCGTGTCTCGCTGTCGCCACCATCCCGACTGAGAACGGGCGGCCGGTAGAGTCGGAACACATGCGACGCCCCCTGATACTCCTCGTCGCCGTCATGCTCGGGGCCGGATGCGGCACCGGGGCGGGGACGAGCACCGGCGACGGCGAGGCGGTCGCCGCTCCCCAGTTCACGCTGGATCTCGGCGACGGAGGCACGTTCTCGCTGGAGGAGGAGACCCGACCGGTCTTCATGGTGTTCTGGGCCGAGTGGTGACTGACCTGTCGACGGGAGTTGCCCGTCGTGGACAGACTGGCGGTGGAGTACGCGGACAGGGTCGCCTTCGTCGCTCCCGCCTGGAAGGGCACCCTGGAGGACACGGCCGAGCGGGCGGCCGAGTTGATGCCGTCGGGCGAGATCGCCTGGGGTCTCGACGAGGACGAGGCGATATTCGGCGCCTACGGGATCCCCTATCAGCCCGCCACCGTGCTCATCACCGAGACCGGGATCATCGCCGACGATTGGCTGGGGGCTCGTCCCGAGGCGGAGATGCGCCAGGCCCTGGAATCGTTGGTCGCCGCCGGCTGATCCGGGCGCTAAGCTTGTTGCAATAGCTTTGCAACAAGGAGGCCACCGGTATGCATGTTCCCGACGGATTCATCAACGCCGCCACCTCGGTGGGAACGGGTGCCCTGGCGGCCGGGGGTCTCGGGTACTCGTTGCGGCGGGCGGGTAGGGCCCTGGCCGATCGCCACATCCCCCTCGCCGGGGTCACCGCGGCGCTCGTGTTCGCCCTCCAGATGCTCAACTTCCCGGTCCTCCCGGGTGTGTCGGGCCACCTGATGGGTGGTGCTCTCGCCGCCATCCTCCTCGGTCCGTGGATGGGAGCGGCCGTGGTGTCGGTGGTGGTGGTGGTGCAGGCCCTCTTCTTCGCCGACGGAGGGATAAGCGCCCTGGGCGTCAACGTCCTCAATATCGCCATCGTCACCGCCCTGGTGGCGTGGCCGGTGTTCCGGGGCCTGGTGAAGGCGCTCGCCAAGACCCGTGTCGCCGTGATGGCAGCGGCGATGACGGCCTCCCTGGTATCGGTGCTGGCCGGCTCGTTCGCCTTCGTGGCCGAATATTCTCTCGGTGGTGTCGGGGGAGCGCCCCTCGGCACGGTGCTGGCGGCCATGACCGGTGTCCACACCCTCATCGGCATCGGCGAGGGACTGATGACCGCCACCGCCCTGGGAGCGGTACTCGCCGCCCGCCCCGATCTCGTGGAGGGCCTGTCCGACGTGACTCTGCAGGGCAGCGAGACCCAGCCCACCGGAAGAGCGGTCACGACCTTCACCATGACCGGGCTCCTCGTCGCCGTTGCCCTGGTCGTCTTTGTCGCTCCCCTCGCCTCCTCCGACCCCGACGGCCTCGAGAGCGTCGCCGCCGAGACCGGGTTCGCGGCGGCGGCCCAGGAGCATCCGATCGACGGGCCGCTGGCCGACTATCAGGTCGCCGGCATCGACTCCGAGTCGGTGAGCACCATCGTGGCGGGGCTGGTGGGCACCGCCGCCGCCTTCGCCATCGGGTACGCGGTGGTGGCGGCCGGTCGACGCCGAACCCAGGCGCCGTGAGCGGCGCCCACGCCCACGCCCTCCACTATCACGGCCACAGCCTGGTCCATCGGCTGGCGCCCAATGTGAAGATCGCCGCCCTCTTCGTCTTCGTCGCCGCCGTGGTCGTCACTCCCACCCAGGCGGTGTGGGCGTTCGGGATCCACGCCGCCGTCCTGTTCGTCGCCGTAGGCTCGGCGGGACTTCCCGCCGGGTTCTTCTTCCGTCGGCTCTCGATCGAGATCCCTTTCGTCGTGTTCGCCCTGGCGATGCCCTTCATGAGCACCGGGCCCCGGATCGAGGTGGGTCCCTGGGCCCTGTCCGTGGCCGGACTGTGGGGGGCCTGGAATGTCGTGGCCAAGGCCACGCTGTGCGTGGGGGCGTCGGTGGTCCTGTCGGCCACCACCGAGGTCGCCGACATCCTGGCCGGGTTCGAGCGACTGCGCGCTCCTCGCCTCCTCACGGCCATCGCCGGATTCATGGTCCGCTACATCGAGGTGGTCGTGGGCGACGTCGGGCGGGTGAGGACGGCGATCGCGGCCCGCCTGGGCGGTCGGCGGCGCCTGGGGGAGGCTTCCACGCTGGCTACGGTGTCGGGGACGATGTTCGTGCGTTCCTACGAGCGGGGCGAGCGGATTCACCAGGCGATGCTGGCCCGTGGGTACGACGGGACCATCCCCGACGTGTCGGCGGTGGCCACTCCTTCCACTTGGCTGACGGTGGCGATGTGGCTGGGGGCGGCGTGGGCGGTCGCCATCGCCGCGCTGGTGGCGACATGACACTGGCGCTGGCGGTCTCCGATCTGGTGTTCGCCTACCCGGACGGCACCGAAGCCCTCACCGGCGTCGACCTGGCGGTGACGCCAGGGGAACGGGTCGCCCTGCTGGGCCCCAACGGTGCCGGCAAGACCACGCTGCTCCTGTCGCTCATAGGCATCCTCCGGCCCCAGCGGGGCACGGTCACCGTCGGAGACGTCGTGCTCTCTCCCGATACCCTCGCCGAGGTCCGCCGGCGGATAGGCATCGTCTTCCAGGACCCCGACGACCAGCTCTTCATGCCCACCGTCGCCCGCGACGTCGCCTTCGGACCCGCCAACCTGGGACTCGGCCCCGACGACGTGGCTCTCCGCAGCGAGGCCGCGCTCGCGGCGGTGGGACTGGGCGAGGTGGCGAACCGGGCACCCCATCACCTGTCCGGAGGGGAGGCCCGGCGGGCGGCCATCGCCACGGTGCTGGCCATGGAGCCCGAGGTGCTGGTGCTGGATGAGCCCACCTCGAATCTCGACCCCACCGGGCGCCGGGAGCTGGCGGATCTCCTCACGGGCCTCGACACCACGGTTGTCATCGTCACCCACGACCTGCCCTTCGCGCTGGAGCTGTGCGGGCGATCGGTGGTGCTCGACGGGGGGCGCGTCACCGCCGACGGGCCCACCGCCGCCTTGCTGGCGGACGCCGAGCTGATGTCGTCCAGCCGTCTGGAGCTTCCCTTCGGGTTCGACCCTGCCACAATCGCCCGTCGTTGAGACCGTTCGAGATCTACCTCTCCATAGCGTGCGTCACCGCCATCCTGTGGCCGGCCCTGTTCGGTGTCAGGCCCCGGCGGGGGATCCTCGCCGCCGTCCTGCCCGGCATGCTGGTCGTGCAGTGGCAGGTGGAGGGCTACCGCTGGCCGCTGCTGCCCCTCTATCTGGTGACGCTGGGCCTCGCCGTCGGGGACTTCATCACCCTGGAGAGGCACCTCCCGTGGTTCCGCCGGGCAGGACGAGCGGTGTTCGGTCCGATCGGGCTGGGGCTGGCGCTCGCTCCTGCCCTGGTCTTTCCGGTACCCCAGCTCCCCGTTCCCTCGGGTCCGTTGGCAATCGGCACCACCACGGTGGAGCTGAGGCACCCGGAGGTGCGCGAGGAGTACGGGGCCCGTCCCGGTGGGCTGCGCCGCATCAACACCCAAGTGTGGTATCCGGCCCTGCCGGCCGATGGCGCCCGACCCGAGCCGTGGGAGCCCCACATCGAGGTGGTCGCCCCGGCTCTAGCCGCCCGGGTGGGAGTGCCGGGGTTCTTCTTCAACTCGGCCCGCTACACCGACTCCCATTCCTATCGCGACGCCCCCGTCGACGAGGGAGGCTTCCCCCTCATCGTCTTCAGCCACGGTTGGGAGGGGTTCCGCACCATCGCCCTTGCTCAAGTGGAGAACCTCGTCAGCCAGGGCTACGTCGTGATCGCCATCGACCACACCTACGGGGCGGTGGCCACCGTCATCGATGGAGAGGCGATCTACCTCGAAGAGGACGCCCTCGGTGACGAGGAAGCCGACGAGGACGAGCGCCAGGAGGCCACAGCCTCCCTCATCGCCACGTTCGCGGCCGACGTCTCGCTCGTCCTCGACGAGGTGGAAAAGGGCCCCGAAGGCGCCTACGGACTGCTGGGGAGGGCGGTCGACACCAACGCGGTGGGGCTATGGGGTCACGGGCTGGGGGGAGGTGCCGCCATCCAGGTCTGCCTGAGCGATGAGCGCTGCGACGCCGTGGCCGGCATGGACGCAGCCGTGGAGGACCTTCCCGCGCCCATCCTGGCCACGACGGCGACCAGGCCGATGCTCATGATGCGGTCGGATCCGTGGCGCGGAACCCACAACGACGCCGTGCTCAGGGGGATCGTCGCCCGCTCCGACACCCTGACCTATTGGGTGGATGTCTTCGGAGCCGACAGCTCCGATTTCGTCGGCGGGTACCTCGTGTCGCCCATCGCCTCACGTATCGGGCTCCGCGGGCCGATAGACGGCGAACGGATGCAACTCATCAACCGTCGTTTCGTCACCGGCTTCTTCGACCGCTTCCTCCTCGACACCGGATCGGCGGCGCTGGACACCGCCACCTTCTCGGAAGTGGACGTGGAGCTGATCGACCAGCGCAGCCGATAGAGCCCTCAGCCGTCCAGGAGGTGGCGCGGCAGCAGATGGATGAACGTGCGTCCCTGCGGCAGCTCGAACAGGTCCCCTTCGGCGCTCCGGAAGGCGTAGCCGTCGGTCAGTGACGCCCGCGACCAGGTGCCGGCGACCGACGTCCCCTGGTGATAGACCCAGAGACGCTCGGAGCCGATCACATCGAAGGTGGACACCTCCACGTCGTTGGCGTCCTGATACCCGGCGGAGCGCTCGTTGACCGCCATCACGACCACGGTGTCCACGACGAAGGGTTGCGGCTCGGCATCGAAGGAAGGAAGCACCGATATCCCCTCTCCGCCTTCGGCTCGGGCGTACCCACCGTCGGTATGGGTCCACGTCACCGGCGTCGGGTAGGGCACCTCCAGGACATCGACCGGCTCACCGGTGGCGGGGAGATCGCCGAAGGGGATCCCCGAGCGCACCTCCGCTCCGGGAGTTACCTCGTTCAAGGAGATGAAGAGATTGTGAGGAGAGGGCCGCTCCAGAGCCTGGAAGGGAGAGTCCAGCGGGTCGTGACCTACGAGGACGACCCCGTTGCCGGTCAACTCGCCGAGCACGAACGGGCGGCCCCCGGTGGAGACGAGCGTGTCGGACATGAGCCCCACCAGGTCCACATCCACCGGTCGGGCCGAGCGAACGGGGCCGACGAGCGTGTCCCCGGGAGGAAAGAAGGCGAGAAAGCGCGTCACCCCACCCTCCACCGGGGTCTCGATGACCACCCGGGCGGCGTCGAGGCCGATATGGGGTCGGGCCGGCTCGGCGTTGTCGATCTTGACGCCGATCAGCGACGCCGCCTCCCCGGCCGGGAGGGTGGTGGCCGTGCCGGTGGGTCCGCTCACGTCGGAGGCCGGCGAGCCCGGATCCGGCTGGGCGGTGGTGGCGGAGGGGGACGCGGGGTCCTCCGGCCCGCCCGAGGCCAGTGCGATGGCCATGGTGACGGCCGCCACCGCGGCCACGGCCCCGCCGCCGGCCACAGCCAGGGCGTGATCCTGTATCCAGCGCCTGATGCGATCGATCAGCGGTCCGGGGCCCTCGGGGTCTGCCATGCCGGGAGATTCTGACAGATCAGCTGTCCCCGGGGGCGGACCTCGTGTTCCCCAGCACCCGTTGCCCGGGATCCTCCCCGGCCCGGATGGTGTCGATGGTCGAACCGAGGACGAGCGCGTCGGTGGGACCGATGATTCGCCCCACCACGGTGCCATCGGGGTCGATGAAGAAGGTCTCGGGGATGCCGAACACGCCGTAGGCGATGGCGGCGCGGCTGCCCTCGTCCACCAGGTACTCGGTGGAGGCGCTCAGTCCCTCCTCGTCCAGGAACGTCAACGAGTCGACCGGGTCGTCCTGGTAGGACACCCCCACGAACTGCACCTTCCCGCCGGCGAAGGCATCCGACACGGCGACCAGGGCATCATGCTCGAGACGGCACTCGAGGCACCAGGACGCGAAGAAGTTCACGACGACTATCTGGCCCTGCATGTCGCTCAGGGTCACCTCCCCGTTCCCGACCAGCCGGGGAAGGGTGAAGTCGGGAGCCGGGCGGCCCAGCAGGGGAGACTCCGACAGTCCCGGATCGCTCCCGAAGCGACTGGCGAGGGCGACCGCCGTCACCAACGACAACGCCACCACTGCCCAGGCGGCCACCTTCATGGCGGCCCCGCCACCCTCCCCTCTCCTCATCTCGGGCATGGCTCGCCGGCCTCGGATGCGGCCAGGTCGCGCTCCACCCGGGAGCGGACGTCCGGGTCGTCCACTCCGGTGGCGAGCACCTCTTCGAAGATGGCGGCGGCCCCGGCGGTGTCCTCGCGCCCGCACCACACCACCACCCCCTCCAGGTAGTGGGGAAAAGGCTCACCCGGTGCCAGCCGCGACGCCTCGGCCAGCAGCCCGAGGGCCGTGTCGGTCTCGTCGTTGCCGTCGAAGGCCATCCAGCCGAGCCGGGTCAGGGCGGTCGCCGCCTCGATGGGGCTGGCGTGCTCGCTGGAAGCCACATCGAGGAAATAGGGGAAGGCGGAGGAGTAATCACCCGCCTCGAAGTAACGTTCGCCCAGCGCCAGGCGCATCCCGTCGATCTGAGGATGGTCGGCGCTGGCGGCGATGACGGCCGCCAGTGTCTCATTGGAGAAGTCGTCTGGGTCCTCGGCCAGGTTTCCGGCCAGCCCCGAGGCGGCGTCGGGACGGTCCACCAGGAAGGCTCCGGCCGCCACCACGACCAGCGCCAGGCTGGCCACCACGATCCCCGCTCCGGCGGCGACACGACGCCGGGAGCCAGGAAGAGGCGATTCAGGCTCGGCGGCTTCGGCCCGGGCCGCTTCCGCCTCCGCCAGCTCCGCTTCGTACGCCGCCTTGAGGTGGGCGGCCGCCTCCGGCTCGATCTCCCCGGCTGCTTCCTGGAGCGCCAGGTCGTCGAGGTCCCCTCGAATGTGATCCAGCCGCTGATCGAGCTCGGAGCATTCTCTCGCCTCATCGGAGCCGGCCCGGCTGCGCTGCACGGTGAGCGCCAGTCCGGCTCCGCCCAGCAGGGCCAGCGCCGGAACGAGCCACAGCGCCAGGGTCGAGCCCGTCACCGACGGCTCCAGGAACAGCGAACCCGGATAGGCCCCCATCACCGTGTCGATGGCCTCCTGCCGGGTGGCGCCGGCCTCCAGGGTCTCGCGCAGCACGGCCATCATGTCCCGGGCCATTGGGGAGGGCGAGTCGGCGATGGGCACCCCCTGGCAGACGGGACAGCGGATGAGCGTCCCGATCTCGGCCGCCTCGTCGACGGAGCGGCGGTGCGTGGCCACCAGCGTCACCAGGATCACGGCGAGAGCCGCGACGCTCGCGACCGCCCACGGGAAGGTGCGGGCGGATGAGCGTGGCCGGCTCGCCATCGGGACGTCAGACACGCGCCGCCTCCGGACGGCGCGTTCGAGTTCGGGAGGGCACCGCCCGCCGGACCGTCATCGACCAGAACCCTCCGGCGGCGACCACCAGACCCCCCGCCCACAGCAGCCAGATCAGAGGTGACGTGTCGGCCTGGAGACGGATCCCCACCGAGTCGATGCCGATGAGGGTGAGATACAGATCCCCGCCGGGACGGGAGATGACGGCGGGGGTGGGGACACCGGTGGGGTCGGCTCCGAAGTAGTTGGCCCGCGGCTGTGCTTCGGCTATCGGCCTGCCGTCCCGGGTCACGTCGATGGTCGCTCCCACCACCCGCTTGGACGGGTCGGAGCGCTGGAAGGGTGATCGGTAGGTGAGCTCGTACCCGGAGAACTGGGCCGTGTCTCCTGGTTCCAGGTCGAGGGTGGCGTGGTCGGCGAGGTTGGCCGAGAAGGCCAGGCCCAGGGCCACCATCGCCACCCCGATGTGGGAGAGCTGTCCCGACCAGAAGGTCTGATCGGAGGTGACCACATGGCGTATCTCTGCTCCCAGCGACCTTCCCGTTGCTCGGGTACGGCGAGCGGCCATCTCGAGGAGATGACGGACGATCACCCCGATCACGAAAGTGGCCGCCACCACCGCCAGCACCACCCATCCGATCCGGCTGGCGACGACCGCAGCCAGGATCCCTACCCCCAGAGCGACCTGGAGCGGCCCCCGGATCCGCTTCCAGACCAGATGGCCGGAGGCGTACCTCCAGGGAGTGATGGGACCCAGCCCCATCAGGAGCAGCAGGGCGAAGGACAGGGGAACCGCCAGGGCGTTGTAGAACGGTTTGCCCACTCCCACCTGGGTCCCGGTGAACGCTTCGAGCAGCAGCGGGTAGACCGTCCCCACCAGAACCACCAGGGCGAACACCGTCAGCAGCAGGTTGTTGGCGAGGAACGTGCCTTCCCTAGACGAGAACGAGTCGAGCCGGGGAGCGGAGGCCACCAGATGGGAACGGGTGGCGAACAGCGCGAACGAGCCGCCCAAAACGACCACGAGGAAGGCGAGGAGGACGGGTCCTATCGCCGACTGGGTGAAGGAGTGGACCGAGGTGATGGTCCCCGATCTGGTCAGGAACGTGCCCAGGATGGTGAGTGCGAAGGCGGAGATCACGAGGACGAAGTTCCACGCCTGGAGCATTCCCCGTCGCTGCTGGACCAGCGAGGAGTGGATGAAGGCGGTGGCTACCAGCCACGGCATGAGAGAGGCGTTCTCGACCGGGTCCCATTCCCAGTAGCCACCCCACGAGAAGACCTCGTACGCCCACCATCCCCCCAGGAGGATGCCGAGCGACAGGAACGACCACGCCACCAGCGTCCAGCGTCGGGTGCGGCGGAGCCACTCCGGTCCCGGCGAGGTGAGGGCGAGGGCTGAGATGGCGTAGGCGAAGGGAACGGTGAGCCCCACGTACCCTACGTAGAGGATCGGGGGATGAACCGCCATGAGAATGTGGTTCTGGAGGAGGGGATTGGGTCCGAGGCCGTCGGCGGGAGCCTGGATGCCCGCCCATGGCCACGGGCTGGTGGCCAGGCATCGAGCCGCCGTCGCCTCCACGCACACTTCGAACGGGTTCGCCACGGTGAGCATCACGCCGAAGAAGAACACGCCCACCAGGCCCATCACCGCCAGTGCGCCCGCCGAGAGGGAATCCCGGCGCTTGTGGTGGTCGCGCCACACCAGCCAGGTGAACCCGGCCAGCACCAGGCCCCACAGCACGATCGAACCCTCCAGGGCTCCCCAGGCGCTGGCGACGTTGAAGGGGAATGGAGTGGCGCGGGCGTGGTGATTGGCGGCGTAGGCGAGGGAGAAGTCGTCGAAGACGAGCGCTGCCTCCAGGACGGCCATGGCGGCGGCCGCCCCACCCAAGGTCATGATGGCCGGGCGGCGCAAACGCCGTTGTGCCTCCACCCCGCGGCGCAGGTCCGCCGCCGTGAGCGCTCCCCCCACCGCCAGGGATGCGGCTCCCCACAGCGCCACCAGCAGGGCAACGAGTCCCACTGAAGCCAGCATCAGCCCCCCTCACCCGTTTTCGCGCATCGAATGCGCGCCATAGCGCGCATTCGATGCGCGAAAACG
>CAZTXD010000129.1:0-10430 GCA_964617995.1 uncultured Acidimicrobiaceae bacterium | reverse complement strand
AAGCCGAGCACGAAGCCGAGCACGAAGCCGAGCACGAAGCCGAGCACGAAGCCGACGACGATCACGGCCATGAGGGCGACGACCCCCACTTCTGGCTCGATCCTCTGCGCGTGGCCGACGCCGTGGACCTGATCGCAGTCGCCCTCCACGAGATCGCCGCCGATGGTCCCTGGCAGGAACGAGCCGACGCCTACCGGACCGAGATCGAGACGCTGCACACCGAGATCGAGCAGACCCTCGATACGATCCCCCCCGATCGCCGCAAGCTGGTCACCAACCACGACGCCTTCGGATACTTCGCCGCCCGCTACGACTTCGAAGTCGTTGCCACGGTCATTCCGGGAGGCAGCACCCTGGCCGAGCCCAGCCCTTCCGAGTTGGCCGATCTGGTGCATACGCTGGAGCGGGAAGGCATACGGGCCGTTTTCACCGACACCAGCTCACCGTCCGCTCTCGCCGAGGCGGCCGCCGCCGAGCTGGGGGAAACCGTCGAGGTCCACCAGCTCTACACCGAATCGCTGGGGGCGGACGACTCGGTCACGACCTACCTGGACCTCATCCGGGCCAACGCCGCCATCATCGCCGCCGCCCTGGGAGACTGAGCCGCGCATGGACTGGCTCGTCGAACCCTTCTCCCACGCCTTCATGCAAAGGGCCCTGGTAGCCGGGTTGCTGGCCGCCGTCGCCACCGCCCTGGTGGGGACGTGGGTGATCCTGCGGGGGCTGGCCTTCATCGGCGACGCCCTCGCCCACGGCGTCCTGCCCGGGATCGCCCTGGGAGTCTTGTGGGGATTCGACGCGACGGTGGGCGCGATCGTGTCCGCCCTGGTCATGGTGGCGGGCATCAACATCGTCCACCGCTACTCACGGCTCAACGAGGACGCCGGGATCGGGTTGCTCTTCGTGGGGATGCTCGCCCTGGGCGTCGTGATCATCTCCCGCACGACCAGCTACTCCGGCAACCTCACCGCCATCCTGTTCGGAGACGCCCTCGGCGCCACCACCGGCGACATCTTCCTCCTCACCGCCACCGCCGTCGTCGTGCTGGTGGCCACCGTGGTCTGGTACCGGGCCTTCCTGGTGCTGTCGTTCAACGATGAGAAGGCGGAGATGCTGGGTCTCCGCCCCCGGCTGACGCACATCGTCATGCTCACGCTCGTCATGCTGGCGGTGGTGGCCTCCTATCGCACGGTCGGCACGCTGCTGGTGTTCGGCCTGCTGGTGGCCCCTCCTGCCACGGCCGCCCTCGTCGCCCGGAGGGTTCCTGCCATGATGGCGGTGGCGGCCCTGTTCGGAAGTGGATCGGTCGTGACGGGGCTGTTGGTTTCCTGGCATGCCTCGACCGCTTCCAGCGCCACCATCGCCGCCGTCACCGTCGTCGTGTTCTTCGTCGTGCTGTTGCTCCGCCCCCAGGCCCGGATCACCCGATAGGGCGGGAGGAGTCAGCCGGTCAGGTAATGCTGGATACGGGGAGCGATCAGCTCCACGAGCTCCTCCACCGAGGCCGCGCGGAGGGCCTCGAAGCCGATCACGTAGCGCAGGATGGCCACACCCACCATCTGCGAGACGACCAGCGACACCCTGAGACGGGCGTCGGGCAGGTCGAGGCTGGGAGCGACCCGGTCCAGCATGACGGACTCGAAGAACTCCCGGAGAGTGTCGGCTCCCTGCTGGGTGGTGAACGCCCCGCGCAGCATCGCCAGCAGCGAGTCCCGGGAAGCCGGGTTCTCCCACACGCCCAGGAACAGCCGGACCAGGCGCTCGCCAGCATCGTCGAGGCCACCGGTGAGGATCTGCTCGGCGGCTTCCTTCGGTCGGAGCGGAAGATGGATCGCCGCGCCGAAGAGGTCCTCCTTGGAGCCGAAATAGTGGTGGACCAGGGCGGGGTCGACTCCGGCGTCGGCGGCTATGCCCCGGATGGTGGAGGCGTGGAAGCCGTGGCTGGCGAACGTCGAGCGCGCCGCCGCCAGGATGGCGCCGCGTGTGTCCTCGCCGCCGGGTCGGCGACCGGTCCGGGCCATCAGCGGGCGACGCCCGACAACACGATGAACGCCTCCTCCAGTGTGGCCGGACGAGGGGTGGTGGTGATCCCGTCACCCAGCAACGACCGGGCCTCGCCGGCATCCACCCCCGGCAGCCGGAGCAGGTGGCCGGCGGGAACGGCCACGATCCCGGCGTCCTCCAGGGTGGTCAGAGCGGCGGAGGGGTCGCCGATACCGACCTCGAGGGTGGTGAGGTCGCCGACGATGCCGTCCACGGTTCCTTCTGCCACGGTCTTTCCCCCCGCCATGACCACTAGCCGATCGCATTGCTCGGCCTCGTCCATGTGGTGGGTGGTCACCAGCACGGCGGCACCCTCCTCGGTGGCGGCGTGGATCGTCTCCCACAGCTCGGCGCGGGCGAGGGGGCCGACACCCGAGGTCGGCTCGTCGAGCACCAGCAGGTCGGGTCGGTGGCCGACGGCGTTGAGGAAGGCTGCCCTCCGGCGCAGACCCAGCGGGATATCGGCCACGAGGACGTCCGCGAATTCCTCCAGATCGCCGAGCGGGGGAGGGTCGACTCCGTACACACGAGCAGCGAAGGATAGGTTCTCGGCCACGGTCAGATCCTGGTAGAGCCCCATGCCCTGGGGCATGTAGCCGATGCGTCGCCGCACCGCCCGGCCCGGACGGGTGCCGAAGAGGGCCACTCCTCCTCCTGTCGGAGCCAGCAGGCCGAGCAGCATCCTGATGAGGGTGGTCTTGCCGGCGCCGTTGGCTCCCAACAGACCCACGATCTCGCCGGGGTGGACCTCGAAGGAAACCCCGTCGACGGCCACGAAGTCCCCGAACGTCCGCTCGACGTCGCGGGTGGATGCGCGGGCACTCATTTGAGCCTCTCCCTGCGGGCGAGCGCTGCCGCCGTGACCACGTCCTCGAGGTCGGGGGTGGTGGCGACCGTTCCCTCCGGCGCCGCCCCGTCGGCCGCCCACACCCGCCAGCTCCTCCCTCTCCGCCATGCCCGGCCGGATTCGGGAGGAGTGCTGCCCACTGCCACGACTCCCGGGAACCCGGCACGGATCTCCGCTGCCGATCCCGCCGCGACCACCATCCCCTCATCGAGGACCGTCACATGGTCGGCCCGCTCGGCTTCGTCGAGGTAGCTGGTGGTGACGAGCAGCGCCGCTCCCTCGCCGGCGGATCGCAGCAGGAGGCGCCACAGCTCGGCCCTGCTGACAGGATCCAGCCCGGTGGTGGGCTCGTCGAGGACCACCAACTCGGGCTCGGCGAGCATGGCCATGGCGACGGCCAGCTTCTGGCGCATCCCACCCGACAGGTTCCCGGCGAGCCGCGTTTGGGCGGCGTCCAGACCGGTGACTTCCAGCAGTCGGCGTCTCCGTTCGTGATCGTGGTGGCCGTGGGCACGTGCGACGAAATCGAGATTCTCGGTGACGGTGAGGTCCGCCCATGTCCCCGCTCCCTCCGGCTGGTAGCCGATAGCGGCGCGGTGGGGCCGACGCACCCGGCCCGAGCCGACCTCGATGAGGCCGACCAGCGATCTGACGGCGGTGGTCTTGCCGGCACCATCGCCGCCGATGAGAGCGGTGACGGTCCCGGGAGCCACCGTCACGTCCACCGAGTCGAGGGCCCGGATAGGCCCGAAGCTGACGCTCACATCGAACAAGCCGAAGGCATGGTCGGTCACGACGCCTCCCCGGCGGTTCCCAGCTCGGAGCGGAATCGGAACACGGCCAGACCGAAGACGACCACCCCGAGCACGGCGAGGAGGGCGATAGGGAACAGCACCGCCTCCAGCGGTGCGCCCTTGAGCATGACGCCGCGGGCGAGCTGGTTGAAGTAGGTGAGGGGAAGGAGGTAGCCGATCCATCGCACCCCCGGCGCCATCGACTCCAGCGGGAAGATGATCCCTGACAGGAGAACCTGGGGAAGCAGGGTCATGATGGCGAGCTGGATGGCCTGACCCTGATTCTCCGAGACCATGGAGATGAGCACGCCCACTCCCAGCGTCACGAACAGGAACAGCACCGATCCCAGGGCCATCAGCCAGGCTGAGCCGACGAACGGGACGTCGAAGAGGACCGCTCCCACCCCCAGCACCAGCACCAGGTCGACGGCGGCGACCAGGAAGTACGGGGCGATCTTGCCCAGGAAGACATCCCGGGCTCCCAGCGGCATCACCGCCAGCTGCTCGAGCGTGCCGGTCTGGCGCTCCCGCACGACGCCGAGGCTGGTCACCAACGACCCGATGAAGATGAGGATGAGGCCGGCCAGGCCCGGCACGAGCACTGCCGATGTCTCCAGTTCGGGGTTGAACAGCACCTCGGTCGTCAGCAGCGCCCCCCGGGATGCCGCCTCGGTCAGGGCCTGGAGAGCCGCTCGGGCCGTGAACAGCTCGGCGCCGTCGATGTAGGCGGTGGCCGAACCGGGCCGGGTGACGATGGCCACGTCTGCCTCGTTCCTCCGCAGGGCCTCCACCGGATCGGCCCCGGCGGTTTCCACCAGCTCGAACGGCTCGACGAGCATCTCGGTCACCAGCCCCGCCCCCGGCCCCGACACCGACACCTCGATCCGGGAGACGTCGAAGCTGGCGGCGTATCCGAACACCACCAGCAGCATCACCGGCATCACGATCATCATCGCCAGGGTGCGACGGTCACGGCGAACCTGTCGCACCTCCTTCGTAACCATCGCCAGCACTGAGCCTCCATATATCAACGCTCGATGAATTCTACGCGCGTTGAGTTACATCCGTCAAGACCCTTCCTCTGTGGCTCTACAGTTGCCGCTCCCCTAAAGGAGGCAGCAGACATGGTTTCCACGGGAGCCTTCGGTGGGTTCTGGGCCCGGATCTACGCCCTCTTGTATCGGAATCCCAAGTCGAACCGGGTGATCGTCGAGCATGCTGGAATCCGACCCGATGACAGAGTCCTCGACGTCGGCTGTGGCCCCGGTGCCGCCCTCGAGCATGCCTCCCGGCTGGCCACCGAGGGGTCGGTGACCGGGGTCGACCCCACCGAGCGTTTCGCCCGGTTGGCGGCGGCCCGGGTTCCCTCTGCCCGGGTGGAGGTGGCAGGTGCGGAGGCACTCCCCTTCGAGGACGACTCGTTCACGGTGGTCTGGTCGATCGCCGCCTTTCATCACTGGCCCGACCAGGAGGCCGGCCTGTCGGAGGCCAAGCGGGTGCTCCACCCCGGCGGCGTCCTCCACATCGCCGAGCGAGCCACCGACAAGCCCGGGATGCACGGCCTCGACCCCTCCGGGATCGACTCGCTCATCGAGCTGATGGGGGCGGTCGGTTTCGACGGGGTCGAGACGGCCACCCTCCGCGCCGGGCGCAAGGAGATGGCGGTCGTGACGGCCACCGCCGTCTGATTTTCCCGACCCGACCGCGGCCCGATATCTTGTCTCTCCTTCCCCGCGCCGGGCTTCTCGCCCGGCGGGACTTCCCCCTCTGCGGCCGGGCGTCGCGTCCCGGGAGCGATCGCGAGAAAATCTTCCGGAATCAGTTGACGGACGACACGACTGTAATTACATTGATGTATTCCGAACCCCAAGATGTGGTGTCTGCGGGACACGCGACCACAACATCTAGTGGGTCGGGGGAACAGAGCCGGGTCGCTGGAAAAGGAAGGACTGACCCCAAATGAGCAAGGGACTGCGCATCGAACGGCGTTTCACCGAGGAGGGGAAGGACCCCTACGACCAGATCGAGTGGTCCCACCGGGACAGCCGCATAACCAACCCCGATGGCTCGATCGTCTTCGAGATGACCGATGCCGAGATCCCCGCCTCCTGGTCCCAGGTGGCAGCCGACATCATGGTCTCCAAGTACTTCCGCAAGGCCGGTGTCCCCCAGGTGGGCGACGACGGGGAACCGATCCGTGACGACAGCGGCCAGGTGGTGACCGGTCCCGAGCGTTCTGCCCGCCAGGTCTTCGACCGTCTCGCCACGACGTGGCGCCACTGGGGCGAGAAGGGTGGCTATTTCGCCTCCGATTCCGACGCCGACGCCTTCGAGGACGAGCTCAGGTACATGCTCGCCAACCAGATGGCGGCCCCCAACAGCCCCCAGTGGTTCAACACCGGCCTCAACCACGCCTACGGCATCACCGGTCCCGCCCAGGGCTTCTGGTACGTCGACCCGGACTCCGAAGAGCTGGTCTCGTCTCCCGACTCGTACTCGCGCCCCGCCCCGCACGCATGTTTTATCCAGCGTGTGAACGACGACCTGGTGAATCCCTCCGGGATCATGGATCTGTGGGTGCGAGAGGCCCGACTGTTCAAGTTCGGATCCGGATGCACGGCGGGAGACTCACGTGTGTTTGTGATGGGTGAGGGTTTCGTTCCGATCCGCGATCTCTTCGAGCGATTCCGGTCTGAGGGACGGGCTGTACGGAATTTCGATGGCAGAGGCCGGTACATCGATGTTGGAGATGTCGATCTATTCACACTGTCGGTCGACGAGACCTCGGGCGAATACGTCTACGACAAGGTCGAGTTGGTCTGGGAGTACGAGGTAGACCATGACGACAAAGTGACCGTCAAATTCGACACCGGCGCGCGTGCGGTCGTATCCGCGTGGCACCCCTTTCTCGTGTGGGACGGCGAACGAGTGGTCGAGCGGCGCGCCGACGAGCTCGGACGCGGCGATGCGGTGCTGGGCCCCAACGAAACGGCAGCCGATCACTTGAGCGCAGAGCCGATCGTCGTCTACTACCAGACCACCTACTACCGGAAGAAGGAAGAGCGGAGCGTCCTTTTCGATCAGGATCTCGCGTGGCTGGTCGGCTACTTCATGGGAGATGGCAGCCTGGGTCGAGCACGTACCACTACGACCAACGTATACGGCTCGTCATACGACTATGAGCGGCTCCGACTGCGCTTCCACGACGAGACGACCGAGAACTTGGAGAGGGTGATCTCCATCGTCAAGCGGGTCTTTGATGAGGAATCGTCGATACAGCAGGACGGTCGGGTCTCGAACGGACAGCATGTCACTTACACCGGTCGCAAGGTGACGGGGTTCTTCGCCCGACTCTTCGAACCTGGTGAGAAGCGGTACACGCTGAAGATGCCGTCTTTCATCGGGCTCGCCGGTCGCGATATGGCTCTGGCGTTCCTCGCGGGCCTGATCGACTCCGATGGAACAGTATCCGACGGGCGAGCCACATACACGAGCGCCAGCCATTCTTTCGTGGAAGACGTCGCCGTGCTCGCATCGTTCCTCGGACTCGGCGGCGGCGTGAACTCTTCGGGAAGCGTATCGATCGCCACAGTGATCAGAAAGTCGACCGCTCTCTCCCGCCGACTGGAACTGGCGAGGCACCTCACCCATCCGGATCGTCGTGCCGCGCTACTGAACGAGACCGTTACTCATGAACGGAAGTTCTGCATGCCTATGTCCGACCGTCTAGCCGTCAAGATCTTCGGCGAGCGACCCGCCGGTGAATGGCTCAAGGTGCCGATCGGTGGCGAGAATTTCCACCTCGGTCGGCTTCACTATGACGGACTGATCAACCCCACCAAGCTCGATCGCGCCGTCTCCGTACTGGACCGGACGGATGCCGAAGTCGAAAAAGTTGCCCGCATCGCTCGCTCCCTGGCCTTCGTGACATCGGTGGAGGCGTGTGAGGACGATCCCGACTTCTATGACCTGACGGTCGCCAATCATTCCAATTACCTCGCGGGTGAGGCAGGGCTTGTGGCAATTCACAACACCGGGTCGAACTTCTCGAACATCCGAGCGGAAAACGAGGTGTTATCCGGCGGGGGTAAGTCTTCCGGTGTGATGAGCTTCCTCAAGATCGGCGACAGAGCTGCCGGCGCCATCAAGTCGGGGGGCACCACCCGGCGGGCCGCCAAGATGGTCATCCTCGATGTCGACCACCCCGACATCGAAGCGTTCATCGACTGGAAAAAGGTCGAAGAGGAAAAAGCCCGCCTCCTCATCCAGCACGGTGGCTTCCCGGCCGACTTCAACGGCGAAGCCTACGCCACTGTGTCTGGACAGAACTCCAACAACTCCGTACGCGTCTCGAATGACTTCATTCAGGCGGTCCTGACCGACGGCAACTGGGAATTGAAAGAGCGCACCACCGGCAATGTTCGCAAGACGGCTAAGGCGCGGGACCTCTGGCGTCGCATCGCCCAGGCAGCCTGGGCCTGCGCAGATCCAGGGCTCCAGTTCGACACCACGATCAACGAATGGCACACATCTCCGGCCGGTGGACGGATAAACGCGTCCAACCCATGCTCCGAGTACATGTTCCTCGACGACACGGCCTGCAACCTGGCATCGGTGAACCTGGTGAGGTTCTACGACGACACAACAGGCGTCTTCGACATCGAGAGATACCAGCATGCCATCCGCTTGTGGACCATCGTTCTGGAGATCTCCGTTGCGATGGCCCACTTCCCCTCCCAGGAGATCGCCAAGGGCTCCTATGACTACCGGACGCTGGGTCTGGGCTATGCCAATCTCGGCTCCTTGCTGATGCGTCAGGGCATCGCCTATGACTCAGACGAAGGTCGTGCCGTCGCCGGGGCTTTGACCGCGATCCTCACCGGTCATGCGTATGCGACGAGCGCCGAGTTGGCCCAGGCTGTGGGGCCTTTCCCTGAATACAGCGAAAATACCGAAGCGATGCTTCGGGTGATCCGCAATCACCGTCGCGCCTCATACAACGATCCCGACTACGAGGACGTGTCACACACGGTCGTGGGCATCGACCCGGCTTTCGCTCCGCCGTATCTCTTGGAAGCGGCTAGAGAGTCGTGGGACCTCGCTCTTCGATTGGGGGAGGAACATGGCTACCGCAATGCACAGGTGTCGTGCATCGCACCTACGGGAACCATCGGGCTCCAAATGGATTGTGACACCACCGGGGTGGAACCCGACTTTTCCCTGGTGAAGTTCAAGAAGCTGGCCGGCGGTGGCTACTTCAAGATCGCAAACCAGTCGGTTGCTCCGGCGCTCCGCCACCTGGGCTACAACGAGGACGAGATCACAGACATCGTCACCTACATCGTGGGCACCTCGTCGCTGGCAGACGCACCCCGTGTCAACCGGGTGTCCCTGGAGGAGAAGGGCTTCACCCCCGACGAGATCGATCGGTTCCAGAAGGCCCTGCCGTCGGTGTTCGAGCTTCGCCACGCCTTCAACGTTTTCACGGTGGGCGAGGAGGCGCTGCTGCGCCTCGGGCTCACCCCCGACGAGTACACGTCGTGGGAGTTCGATCTGCTGGCCGCTCTCGGCTTCTCCCGCAAGGAGATCCAGGAAGCCAACGACCACATCTGCGGCCGTCAGGCAATCGAGGGCGCTCCGCATCTGCGGGACGAGCACCTGTCGGTGTTCGACACGGCCAACAAGAACGGTCGCAACGGCCAGCGGTTCATCCACTACACCGGCCACATAAAGATGATGGCCGCCGCCCAGCCCTTCATATCCGGCGCGATCTCCAAGACGATCAACATGCCCGCCGAGGTGACCCCCGAGGACATCGAGGAGGCTTACCACATGTCCTGGGAGCTGGGCCTGAAGGCGATGGCCCTCTACCGCGACGGGTCCAAGGCGGCTCAACCACTCAACTCCAAGTCCGACGACGGTGTCTCCGACGAGGAGGACGACGACATCACCCGGGCCATGGATGCGGAGTCGAAGATCCACTGGGGCAACATCCCCGCCGGCCTCTCCCCCACCCAGGCATACGCCTCGGGGATGAAGCCGCCTCGCTTCCTGCTCCCGGCGCGCCGCTCCGGGTACAACCAGGAGGCGCGAGTGGGCGGGCACAAGGTGTTCCTGCGCACCGGAGAGTATGACGACGGCACCCTGGGCGAGATCTTCATCGACCTGGCCAAGGAGGGCGCCACCCTCAAGGGGATCCTGTCCTGTTTCGCCATCGCCGTGAGCAAGGGCCTCCAGTACGGGGTTCCACTGGAGGAGTTCGTGGACACGTTCACGTTCCAGACCTTCGAGCCCCGGGGAATGGTCGAGGGCCATCCCAACATCAAGATGGCCAACTCGATCATCGACTACGTGTTCCGGAGTCTGGGCGTGGAGTACCTCCAGCGCGATGAGCTGGCCCAGGTGCCACCCAACCGCGACATGGAGCTGCCCGAGCCGAAGACGGGTGTGGCGGCCGAGGCCGGCTACCAGATGGAGCTGGACGACGCCATGGCCGACTCCGACGTTGACGCGGTGACGGCTGCGGCTCGCTTCGCCGACTCTGCTGCGACCAGCGAGTCGGTCCCCCAGCCGCAGCAGGCGACCGTGATGACCGCCGTCGACGCCGGCACCGCCAGCATGCAGTCGGCCCTGGGCGAGATGATGGGTGACGCCCCGCTGTGTGACACGTGCGGACACATCACCGTCCGCAATGGCTCGTGCTACAAGTGCCTCAACTGCGGCAACTCGCTCGGGTGTAGCTGATG
>CAZTXD010000128.1:0-10603 GCA_964617995.1 uncultured Acidimicrobiaceae bacterium | reverse complement strand
TTCTGGGCGGTAACGCACATTTCAATGGGTGCGCGAGAACAGGCTGGCACATCGGCGTGCGGCTCGGAACAGCCGGATCCAGAGCGGGTGTTCTTGATCGCTTCCGTCGATTGGCCGACGCGCGTTTTCCGCCGTGAGTATCGGAAACGTCCTGGATCTCACGAGCGAATCACGTTGGTGTCGGGTCGGAGGTCATGATTCCGTGTTCCGCCGCGTAGAGCGCGGCTTCCGTGCGGTGGGTGACCTTGATCCTGTGGAAGATGTTGGTGAGGTGGCGGGCCACGGTGCGGTGGCTGATATGAAGCTCCTCGCCGACGTGCCGGTTGGAGTGTCCCTCGGCCACCAGGGCCAGCACTTGGCACTCGCGCCGGCTGAGCGCGTCGGGCGTTTCTCATCCGGGGTGTTCGGCGCCCTCGAGATGTTCCCCACCGGCGCCAACCTTGCGGCGTCCGATGTCTGGCCGTTGACTGTTTGACTCACCCGGGGACGGCCGAGCGGACTGCTTCGATGACGGCCTCTGGCTGTTGCAGAGGTATCAGGTGACAGGCGTCCGGTACCCGGACCGTGTGGATCTGGGTTGCAGTCTTGGTGAGGACGCCGTGCGCGACCTCGAAGGGAAGGGCAGTGTCCTCGCCGAGGAGGTATGTCATCGGGACCGACCAGCCAGAGACCTCTTTCGCGGTGATGTGGTTCATGGTGCTGTCGAACCGTTCCAACAACTTGAACTCGGTGCACAAACCCTCTGCATCGCCGATGAACCATTCGCGCTGGTGGTCGCCGAGCTCGTCCCAGCCGTTGCCTCCGCTGCGTCGGGCGAAAGCGAAGCCCGCCATGGTCTTCGCGGCGGCCCGCTTGCGGCCCCGTATCGAGTCACGTTTGATTTTGAGGAGCAGATGAAGGGCGCCGAGGGGTTGATTGCGGGGTAGATGGAATCCCGGTTCAATGAGAACGGCGGCTCTGACCTGTTCGGGGTGGGTTCGAATCAGCTCCATCGCAACGGCTGCCCCGCCACTCCAACCCACGACAATCGCCGGTTCTCCGGCGACGTGGCTGATGAGCGCCGCCGCGTCCCGGGCGTGAACCCGCATGTCCGACGTACCGTTGGGAGACCGGCCATGCCCACGGCGGTCGTAGCTGATGACCCGGTGGGTGGTGGCGAGGGCATCCTGAACGTCACCCCATACCTCCAACACTCCGAAACCACCATGGATAAGCAGAACCGGCGGACCGTCGCCGTCCACCCGGTAGGTGAGTTCGCTTCCACCGACCGGAAGGACTTCTAAACGGTCGAACCCATCCTTGTCGGAGTCCGGGTCGCTAGTCGTTTGATCATCATTTACTGTCACAATCGCTCCTCCATCGCTCCCCGAATGTGGTTCGGTGCTTCCATGGAGAAGGTAAGGGGCGGGCGGTGTGGTCCGCATCGGTCAAGCTGGCCAGTTTCCTGCCACCGGGACTACGTGGTATTGCGTAGTCGCCTATCTCAACGGGAGGTAGCGATCCCGTGGTCGACCGCGTAACGAGTGGCTTCGGTGCGGTTGGTGACCCCGATCTTTCCGAAGATGTTGGTCAGGTGGCGGGCCACGGTGCGGTCGCTGATGTAGAGCTCCTCGCCGATGTCCCGGTTGGAACGTCCGTCCGCCACCAGCGCAAGCACCTCGCATTCGCGTCCGGTGAGCCCGCTGGGCGCCTCCTGCATCGTCTTGTGAGCACCCAGTCGCTCAAAGGTCTCCTCCGCCCGTGCCAGTTCTGCGGTAGCGGACACTTCGTCGCCGAGTGCCCGGTAGGCGTCGGCAAGACGCAGACTCGTGTTGGCGGCGTCATGTTCTGCGCCCAGTTCGAGCCAACGCCGATAGGCGTCGCGCAGCACCGGGAGGGCCTCTTCGGTATGGCCTTCGGCCAGCAGCAGCCCGCCGCGTGCGGTGGCTGCCATCGCTTCCAGCCCGGAGGTGGCATACCTCTCTGCTGTCGCCGCCAGCTCGGACTCGGCGTCTGCTGCATCTTCCAGTCGTTCCGCGGCGATGGCGATGGCGACCGCTGCCGCGCAGATCGGGGCTCGTCGCAGCGGGTCGCTGCCCGCCGCCGCCACGGCTGACCGCATCGACGTCGCCGCACCCGCGGCGTCGCCCTGTTGGAGCAAGAGGAGCGCCCGGCCGGGTTGCGGGTCGCGCCCCCGGGCGTGCGCCTCGTCGTAAGCGTCGGCTGCGGTCGGGTCGCCACGCAACCGACGCACCTCGCCGACGATATACCAGGCCTCCGCAGCGTAGGAAACCTGGTTGCGGTCGAACTCCACCGCGACCCGCTGCGCACCACGTTCGGCTTCATCCCAGGCTCCGCGCATGAGCTGCAGCTCCGCCCGGTAGACCCGGCAGATCCCGTCAACCCAAAACGCCACCGACTGCGAGGCCAACCATCGCTCGGTCAGCTCGGTCCACCGGGTCATCCGGCGCACGTCGGCCACCTCGTGACATGCCTCGATGGTATGACAGTAGAGGGAGCCCGAGAACCATAAGCCAACCCGACCGTCCAGGACGCCGACCATCGCCTCATCAAGACGCGCCAGGCCGTCATCGACCTCACCCAACTTGATCAAACCATGGCCCTCGCCATAAAGGGCCCCGGCCACCAGGTCGGGGTCGTCGAATCGACGGCCCATGTCCCGAATCCGACGGGCCGCCTCCACCGCCGCCGCCGGTTCACCTCGGCCATGAAGGTTCACCAGCACTCCGGTTAGGAAAAGGAAGTGTCCGTGCACCGCGTCCTCGGGGATCTCCTCCAATACACGGCCGACCCGGCCGACCCAGCCCAAAGCCTGCGGCTCGTCGCCGCGCACCAAGAGAGTCGCGACCACAAGCAAGGCAATCCTCACCGCCTCGTCGGGTCGGGAGTCAGCCATGAGGGCTCCGTACGCGTCGGCACCCACCCGTACCACGTCATCGGAACGGCCGAGCCAACACAGGGCCTCAAAGTAAGCCGACAAGTCGTCCGCCGAGAGCTGTTCGGTCGGGGCGCTCTCGAAAAGGGCGGCCACAGTTAACCAATCTCGGGTCTCGTGAGCCCGCTGCGCCCGAGTCAATGCGGCCTCGTGCTCATCCACCTGTCGTTCTCCACCGCAAACAGCAGGCTAATCAGTCACCTTGAACCTCCCCGTCGATGCGCTCATGCTCCTCGCGGACATCGACGACCAGAGTGTCGCCGTCGAGGGCGGCCTGCACCTCCAGAGGGTCGAGATTCTCTATCCGCGTCCTCGCCTCCCCCACCATTTGTGCGGCACTGGTCTTGCTCATCTGTATCCCCCCTATCGGGTGCTCCCCTCATGTCATCCGTGGAAACCATGCACTAGGGTTTTGAGACCATGGACCGTCTCGACCAGGCAGGCGTGACGGTGAGAGAGCGGGAGGTGCTGGCCCTCCTCGGGGAACGACTCTCCAACGGTGAAATCGGCGAGCGCCTGTACATCTCGGTGCGCACGGTGGAGAGCCACGTCTCCTCCTTGCTCCGGAAACTGGACGCTGCCACCCGGCGCGACCTGGTTCAGTTCGCCCCCGCAGCTGCACTGAGAGGATTTCCCGTCCCGTCGACATCGCTGATCGGTCGGCGGAGCCTGCTCGACGAGATCGTGAAACGATTGTCGGTGAACCGGCTGGTGACCTTGTCAGGTGTGGCGGGTTCGGGAAAGACACGCCTGGCCATCGAGACAGGGAACCGCCTCGCACCGGATTTCCGGAACGGGGCCGTGTTCGTGGACCTCATACCGCTGAACGATCCAAAGTTCGTGGCAGCCACGGTGGCGACGTCGATTGGGCTTGGTGGAACAGCAGGTTCGCCCGGCTCCTCTGAAGACCAGGTAGTCAGCTACCTCTCCCAGCGTGATGCCCTGGTCGTGCTGGACAACTGTGAGCACGTGGTCGGTGGTGCCGCCGCACTGGTAGACCGAGTCCTCGCAGAGTGTCCGGACATCAGAATCCTGGCGACGAGCCGCCAGGGCTTTGCCACACCCGCCGAGTCCCTGCTCGTGGTGCCCCCTCTCGAACTACCCAACGGGGGATCGAAACCGCCCGGCGAAGTCGAGTCCGTGCGCTTACTGGTCGAACGAGCCGAGGCGGTCAGATCCGATCTTGAGCTGGTCGAGCGCCACCAGGATGCTGTGACCCAGATCTGTCGACGACTCGACGGCCTCCCTCTCGCCATCGAGCTCGCCGCCGTCCAACTAGCCCATCTCACACCCGAAGAAGTAGGCACTCGCCTGGATCAGCGTTTCCGACTTCTTGGAAGCCGCCGAGCAAATGCACCCCCAAAATCGACCCTGCGAACGGCACTCGACTGGTCATACGACCTGCTCTCCGAGCGCGAGGCCGCTGTGTACAACCGGCTCGGAGTGTTCGCCGGCAGCTTCTCGCTCAAAGCTGCAGAAGCCGTGTCCTCCGACTCTGAGATCGACATTGAACAGGTTCAGGAGATTCTCGGCTCACTGGTGTGGAAGTCGATGATCCTCGCCACGCCGGATTTGGAAGAGCCACGTTTTCGTCTTCTCGAGACGATGCGGGCTTACGCCCGGGAGAGACTGAATGAAACCGGCGAACTCGTTGGGACCGCAGCAGGCCACTGCGAGTGGTATGTCCGGCAGGCCGAAGAGGCCGGTCCACAGCTCACCCAACCCGACGCAGATATCTGGCTGCGACGCCTCGACAACGACCTCGGCAACTCACGTGCCGCTCTGAGCTGGGCAATCGAAAACGATGAGCCGAAACTTGCATCGAATCTCTTGGCCGGACTCTGGCGTTATTGGCACATGCGGGGCGATCCGGAGGAAGGACTCCGGTGGGCCTCAGAGGTCCTGGCGATCGATGGTCAAGACCCCCTGACCCGGGCCCGAACCCTCGAAGCCGCGGGAGGTATCGCCTATTGGAAGGCCGACATGGCGGAGGCGAGGGCGCACTACGAGGAAGCCCTGGACATCGCCAGGTCTCATGGAAGCGATGGTGACGTCGCCGACGCCCTATACAACGCCATCACCGCATATGCATACGGTGACATGCCTGAGCCCGAGACCGCCCTTCGTTATGCAAACCAGGCCCGGGAAATCTTCGAGCGTCTCGACGACAAGGAGGGAGTGGCTCGGAGCAACTGGGCGTGGGGCACGGTGGCGCATGCCTTAGGGCGAGACGAAGAAGCGGTGGTCGCCTATGAAAGGGCTCTGGCGATCTATGAGACCCTCGACGACACCTTCATGCTGGGCTGGGTGCATCGCATGCTGGGTTGGTCGTTGCTATACCTCGATGACTTCGAGTCAGCTCGATCTCATCTCGACGCCGGGATCGGTCTCTTCGATGCCGCCGGCGACATCTCGGGGGTGGTGCTCCACCTACGTGACTACGTCGAACTCGCGATCCTCCAAGGAGACTTCGAGAGGGCGCTCGTTCTGGCCGGCGCCATGAGAGCTATGGAGGATGAGAGCGGAATCGGGCTTGGAGTTGCCGAAGAACGGATGGAGAAGCTCGAGAACGCCCAGGCTGCGTTAGGAGAAGACCGCGCACAGGAGCTATTCGACCAGGGACGGGAGATGTCCCGTGATCGAGCGATCACTTACGCTCTATCCTGACCGGGGCTCGACTCAAGTCCCTTATCGCGGGGCGACTGCTGGCGCAACCTGAGAGTGTACGAGTCCGTGGAGAGGCATCATCCCAGAGGATTCGAGTGTGACCTGCTCTGGCGACAGGCGGTAGCTTCTGGAGGACGCTGACCGCGGACTCGATTGACCACTCTCCGCGCGCGCGATCTCGGACCAGACTGAGGTGGGTGGGTAGGCCACGTCGGATGACCCCGACCGGGACGGGTCAGCGGTGGTGGAGCCAGGTGGCGATGCGGGAGGCGACCGACTCGGCGGTGAAGCCCCACTCCTCGGCAATGCGTTGCCAGGGGGCCGACGCTCCGAAGTGGTCGACACCGATCATCAGCCCGTCGGCGCCGACGACCCTCTCCCATCCCAGCGTGGCCGCCGCCTCCACCGACACCCGGGGGATCCCCTCTCCCAGGACCTCGTTCCGATAGCCGTCGTCCTGGGCGAAGAACAGCTCCCAGCACGGCATGCTCACCACCCGCGCCGAGATCCCCTGGTCTGCCATCAGGTCGGCGGCACCCAGGGCGACGTGGACCTCGCTGCCGGTGGCGACCACGACCACGTCGTCGCCGGGCCGCAGCACATACCCGCCCCGGTCGACGCCTCCCCGGGGGCGATCCAGCACCGGGACTCCCTGGCGGGTCTGGAGGAGGGCCACCGGCCCGTCGTGTCGGTTGAGAGCCACCTCCCACGCCTCCACCGTCTCGGTGGCGTCGGCGGGGCGGATCACCCACATGTGGGGCATGGCCCGCAGCGAAGCCAGGTGCTCGATGGGCTGATGGGTCGGGCCGTCCTCACCCAGGAAGATCGAGTCGTGGGTCCACACCCAGATCGAAGGGGCAGACATCAGCGCCGAGATGCGCACCGCCGGGCGCATGTAGTCGCTGAACACGAAGAAGGTCGCCCCGTACGGACGCAGCCCACCATGCACGGCGATCCCGTTGGTGATGGTCCCCATGGCGTGCTCGCGAACGCCGAAGCGGATGTCGCGGCCGCCGGGATGAGACGCCGTCACCGCATGCTCGAGGTCTATCTCGGTCTTGGTCGACTCCACCAGGTCGGCCGCCCCTCCCACGAATCCCGGGACCTTGTCGGAGATCTCCCCGAAGAGGTCCTTGTTGACGTTGCGGGTGGCCACCGCTTCGCCCACCTCGTAACGCGGCCCCTCCAGCGTCACCGGGGAGCTGTCGTAGAGCGCATTCCAGAGCTTGACGGACTCGCCGTCTGCTCCCGAGCGGCGCTCCTCCCATGCCCGGTGGGCATCGCGGCCCCGCCGCATCGCTCGGGTGAAGAACTCGTACGCCTCGTCGGGAACGTGGAAATGCTCGTCGGGGGGGAGGCCGATCAGCTCCTTGGTGGCTCTCACCTCGTCCTCTCCGAGAGGGTTCCCGTGGGCCTTGGCGGTGTCCTGGGCGTTGGGCGCCGAATGGCCGATGTGGGTGTGGCAGATGAGGAGCGACGGCTGGTCCTCGATCGCCTGGGCCGCCTCGGTCGCCTCCGCCACCGCCAGGCGGTCGTGGCCATCGATGTCGATGACATGCCAGCCGACCGCCTCGAACCGCTTCGCCACATCCTCGCTGAAGGTGATGTCGGTGTCGCCGTCGATGGAGATGTCGTTGTCGTCGTAGTAGTAGAGGAGGCGCCCCAGGCCCAGATGCCCGGCCAGTGAGGACGACTCGGCCGAGATGCCCTCCATCAGGTCCCCGTCGGAGACGAAGCCATAGGTGCGATGGTCGACCAGTTCGGGGCCGACCCGGGCCCGTAGATGGGCCTCGGCGATGGCCATGCCCACGCCCGTTCCGAAGCCCTGACCGAGCGGGCCGGTGGTCATCTCGATGCCCAGCTCCTGGTCGATCTCCGGGTGGCCGGCGGTGTGGGACCCGAACTGGCGGAACTCCCGGAGCTGGTCCATCGGCATGGGGAAGCCGGAGAGGTGCAGCAGCGAGTAGAGGAGCATCGAGCCGTGGCCGTTGGAGACGACGAGGCGGTCGCGGTCCTCCCAGGTGGGATGGTCGGGGTCGACCACGAGATAGTGGCCCCACAGGGTGACGGCGATGTCGGACATGCCCATCGGCATTCCCGGATGCCCCGACTTGGCCTTCTGGACGGCGTCCATCGCCAGTCCCTTGATGACGGCGACAACGAGGTCTTCGGTGGAGGAGTGTGAGCTCATGGCAGCCCAGGGTACCCACGTGGAGAGCGACGACACTCCCGGATGAGAACCGGCGCGACCCCCTTGAAGCCATGGTGGCGGTGTCTTAGGTTGGGTGACGCCATGCCGATCTCTCAGGCGGCCCACAACGCTCTCTACAATGAGTTGCGTCGGGTCATAGGTGACACCAACGCCGACACGCTGATGTCGTACCTTCCCACTGAAGCGGAGAACCCGGCCACGAGGTCCGACCTCCTGGCCTCTGAGACGCGCCTGACGGGCGAGGTCCAGCTGCTCCGCTCGGAGATGGAGGACTTCCGCTCGGAACTGAGGGGTCTTCGGGACGAGCTTCACGGCGGGTTGGCCGCCATGAATCAGAGGATCGACCGTCTCTTCCTGGCTCTCGTCGGCGGGTTGTTCCTCGTGGTCGCCACCTTCATCACGGGGATGTTCTTCGGCTGATCTCCGTGGTCCCGGGAACTGATCAGCCCACACCTCCGTACAGGTACTGAGGGGATGCCCGACGAGAGGAGAAAACGGATGAGAAGGCATATCGTGCTGGTGGTCGTCCTGGTGCTGGGTCTGATGATGGCCGCCGCCCCAGCGGTCGCCGACGTGCACCTGGTAGCCGAGGCGGGGTGTGCGCCTGACGGGGTCGCCGCCGGAGCGATCGGATCCCGCCATGCCATCGACAACGGGCGTCCGGCGGCCCCGATCATGGTCACCGCCAGCCCATTCGGTGTGGCCGACTTCCCCGGTGCCGTCAACAGCCAGGCTGCCCCGCAGGGCACCAACTGCTGACGGAGGACTGAGCTCGGACGACCTACCGTCCGTCGGCTGTTCTGTGAACGGAAACTTGGCTCTCAGCCAAGTTTCCGTTCACAGAAAACGTGCAGGCGGGAGGAGGGCCCTGACCTTCGTCACCGCCTCGTCGACGAAGACCTCGGTCGTGTCGATCACCAGTTCCGGATCGAGCGGCGGCTCGTAGGGGTCGTCGACGCCGGTGAACCCGGTGATCTCCCCTGCCCGGGCCTTGGCGTAGAGACCCTTCGGGTCGCGTGCCTCGCACACCTCGAGGGGCGTGTCGACGAAGACCTCCACGAAGGCCAAGCCTGCTTCGGCGTGGATCCGACGGGCACGCTGGCGATCGGCCCGGTACGGGCTGATGACGGGCACCAGCGCCACCACCCCGGCATCGGCGAAGAGGCGGGCCACCTCGCCGATGCGCCGGATGTTCTCGCTGCGGTCCTCCGCCGTGAATCCCAGGTCCCCGTTGAGGCCGTGGCGGACGTTGTCGCCGTCGAGGCGATAGGCGGCTCGGCCCGACGCCACCAGCTCCTGTTCCAGCCGGGCGGCGATGGTCGACTTGCCCGAGCCGGACAGCCCCGTCAGCCACACCGTCGCACCGGGCCCTCCCGTGACGCGGTGGCGGTCGGCTGCCGGCACCGTTCCCGAATGCCAGGTGAGGTTGTCGCTCATGACCCGGAAGGGCCGATGATCATTCCCGCCCCGACGGTGTTGTTGGAGGCCTCGTCGACGAGGATCAGCGAACCGGTCTCCCGGTTGCGCCGGTACTCGTCGAAGAAGAGCTGATGGGTGGTCCGCAGGCTGATGCGCCCGATCTCGTTGAGGTCGAGCCCGGCGGCGTCCTCGTCGCGGTGCAGGGAGTTGATGTCGAGCCGATACTGGAGGTCCTTGACGATCGCCCGCGCCCAGCGGGTGGTGTGCTTGACGGCCAGCTTCATCCCCGGACGCAGCGTCGGCGTCTCGGACATCCAGCAGACCATGGCGTCGATGTCCTGACCGGAGTGAGGGCGGTTGTTGGGCCGGCAGATCATGTCTCCCCGGGACACGTCGATGTCGTCGGCGAGACGGATCGTCACCGACATGGGGGGCACCGCCTCCGCCACCGGACCGTCGTGGGTGTCGATCGAGGCGATGGTGGACTCGAACCCCGACGGCAGGACCACGACGTCGTCGCCCGGCTTCCACACGCCACCGGCGATCATGCCGGCGTAGCCCCGGTAGTCCTGGTTCTCCAGGGTGTGGGGTCGGATCACGTACTGGACCGGGAAACGGCAGTCGATCATGTTGCGGTCGGAACCGATATGGATCTCCTCGAGGAGATGGAGAACCGACGGCCCGTTGTACCAGGGCATCCGTTCGGACTCGTCGACGATGTTGTCGCCTTCGAGGGCCGACACGGGGACGAAGCGAAGGTCGTGGATGGTCAGACGGGAGGCGAACTGGCGGAAGTCGTCGACTATCTCCTCGTAGCGGTCCTGTGACCAGTCGACCAGGTCCATCTTGTTTACGCACAGCACCAGGTGTGGAACCTGGAGGAGCGACGCCAGGAAGGAGTGGCGGCGGGTCTGCTCGATGACACCGTGACGGGCGTCGACGAGAATCAGGGCTATGTCGGCGGTGGAGGCACCGGTCACCATGTTGCGGGTGTACTGGATGTGGCCGGGGGTGTCAGCGAGGACGAACTTTCGCTTGGGCGTGGCGAAATAGCGATAAGCGACGTCGATGGTGATGCCCTGCTCACGCTCGGCTCGCAGGCCGTCGGTGAGAAGCGCCAGGTCGACATAGTCGGTGCCGCGCCGGCGGGAGGCGTCCTCGATCGCCTCCATCTGGTCCTGGAAGATCTGCTTGGTGTCGAACAGCAGCCGACCGATCAGGGTCGACTTGCCGTCGTCCACCGAGCCGGTCGTGGCCAGACGCACCAGCTCCATGTTCTTGGGGTCGGCGACCATCGATGTCACGTGCGGCCTCCCCGCCCGTTTTCGCGCATCGAATGCGCGCGATAGCGCGCCTTCGATGCGCGAAAA
>CAZTXD010000127.1:0-10877 GCA_964617995.1 uncultured Acidimicrobiaceae bacterium | reverse complement strand
GCTCGATGGCCTCCTTGTCGGCCGGGGACACCGCCGGCAGACCGGCTTCGATCCGATGTATTCCCGACTCCGCCAGGGCCTCGCCGATCCTCACCTTGTCATCGGCGGTGAACTCCACTCCCGCTTGCTGCTCGCCATCGCGCAGGGTCACGTCGTGGATCTGCACCTGGTCCGGGAAGGCGAAGTCCCTGGTGACCTCCGGGAGATAGTTCCACGGGCTCGAGAACCACAGGTCACTCTTCCAAGGTTCCTGGGTCATAACATCTCCTTCCGCCCATTCGACGATTGATTCTGCATCCTATACGATCCAGAATGGATCGTCCCAACTCGAGGTTCTCACCGGACTGATGTCAGCAACAGAGCTGTGGATCGGCGGCTACGGCCCCCGTCAGAGTGCCCATGGGCACGGGCTGGCGACGTTTGGCGATCTGATCGAGACCTGGTCGGGAGGCGAGGTCCAGGTGCGGGTCACCTGGAACATCATGGACGAGGGACGTCCCAACACCGACCTGTTCGACCTGGTCGAGGCGGGCGAGATGTTCCTGTGCTATTTCTCCTCCAGCTATCTCGGCGAGCGGGTTCCGGCTCTCGACGTGCTCGAGACGCCGTTCCTCTTCGAGGACCTCGCGCACGCTCACCGGGCGCTGGACGGACCGCTGGGGGAACGGCTGTCCGAGGCGGTGCGAGCGGCCACCCCCTTCGAGGTCCTGGGCTTTTGGGACAACGGCTTCCGCCACTTCACCAATCGGCTGCGAAGGGTCCGCTCGCCGGAGGACTGCCACGGGATGACGGTGAGGATGCAGCCCAATGCCATCCACGAAGCGCTGATCACTGCCTGGGGTGCCACGCCGGTGGCCGTGGAGCTGAGCGAGGCGATTCGCTTGATCTCGGGCCTGCAGGTCGACGCCCAGGAGAACCCCCTCGCCAACACCGTCGCCTACGGCGTGGACGCCGTCCATCCATACGTGACGATGACCGGTCACCTCTACGGAGCCAGGGGCCTGTGGGCGAACCGGTCGATGGTGGAGTCGCTGCCGTCCGATCTGGAGGCGATGGTGAGGGAGGCTGCGCGGTCTGCCGTGGATGCGCAGAGGGTGCGGGCTGCTGCTCTGGAGCAAGATCTGCGCATACGTCTGGAGGGACATGGAATCGAGTTCGTCGATCTCGAGCCCGAAGCCCGTGAGGCGTTCGTGACGGCATCGGCACCGGCAATCGAACTGGCGGCGACGTTGGTGCCCGGCGACCTGCTCGACCTGGTGAGATCGTGAGCGGCGATGGGGAGCGGGTCGCGGTGGTGACGGGAGCGGCCTGGGGAATCGGGGCTGCGGTGGCCGGAACCCTCGCCGGCGAAGGAGATGTGGTCTATCTCCTCGACATCGACACGGAGCGAGGCGAGGCGAACGCGGCGGGGTCAGATCGCTCTCGGTTCATCCGATGCGACGTTACGTCCATGGACGACGTGACCTTCGCGGCCGACAGGATCGGAAGGGAGGCGGGCCGCGTCGACGTGCTGGTGAACAATGCCGGAGGGTTCCCTACCCGGCGCAGCATCGAAGAGGTGACGCTCGGAGAATGGGATCGGACGCTGGCCCTCAACCTCGGGTCTGTCTTCATCGTCACGAAGGCGGTGCTTCCTCTGCTGCGCAGATCGGATCGGGGCCGGATCATCAACGTCGGATCCCTGGCCGGTCAGACCGTCGGCTGGCAGACCTCGCCGCCCTACGCGGCGGCCAAGGCCGGTGTTCACTCCCTCACACGTATGCTGGCGGCGGAGCTGGCGGAGGAGGGGATCACCGTCAATGCCATCGCCCCGTCGGCGGTGGCGACCGAACGGATCACGCGTCTTCGCGACGAGCACGAGATGAGGGAGACGGCCGAGTCCATACCACTGGGGAGGTATCAGACACCCGAGGAGGTGGCCGCGTGGATCGCTTTCCTGGCGTCGGATGCGGCCGGATTCATGACCGGGCAGACCGTCTCGGTCAACGGCGGTAGGTTCATGGCATGAGAGGTGAACGATGGCGCAGCTGATCCGATTCGACGAGGCCGTCCCGGTGGCGCGAGGGGACGGGATCGAGAGCGTCAGGCTCACACCGGAGCTGCTCGACGGCCAGGGTTTCAGCATGGGCGTGACCACCTTTCCCCCGGGAACCAGCATCCGCCTGCACAGTCACAACACCATCGAACAAGTGACCGTCCTCGAAGGCGAGGGCCGGGCCGTGCTCAACGGCGAGGAGGTGCCGGCCCGTCCCTACGACACGACCCTGATCGCTCCTGGGGAGCTCCACCGCTTCATCAACACCGGGAGCACGCGGATGCGGATCCTGTGGGTCTATGGGAGCACCGAGGTGACCCGCACCTTCGCCGACACGGGCGAGACCGTCGAGCAGTTCCAGCGGTGAGATTCGAGCACTCCCGCCTCCACCGCTTCGTCGTCGACCTGTTCATGCGTATCGACGTGGAAGCCGAACACGCCGACACCACCGCCTCGCGTCTTCTCGAAGGCGACCTCCGGGGACGCACCGGCCACGGCTTGATCAGGGTCCCCCAGTACGTGACCCGCATCGAACGGGGAGGGATCAACCTCCGGCCGGCCATCGAGGTCCGGCGGTCGACGCCCGTCGCTGCGCTGGTGGACGGCGACAACGGGCTGGGCCAGGTGGTGATGACACTGGCCGTGGACACCGCCGTCGAGAAGGCGAAGACGACCGGGATGGCCTGGGTGGGAACGGTCCACTCGAACCACGCTGGAGCTGCCGGCGTCTACACGGACATGGCCGTGCGACACGACCTGATAGCCCTCTACACGGCAGTGGCCAGCGCCAACGTGATGCCGCCGTGGGGCGGCCAGGAGCGACTGTTGGGAACCAACCCCATCTCCATCGCCATTCCGGCCGGTCACGAGCCCGGTCTTCAGCTCGACATCGCTACGACCGTGACGTCTCATGGCACGATAAAGGTGCTCGCCCAGAGAGGTGAAGCGATGCCGGAGGGCTGGGTGGTCGACACCGAGGGGAATCCGATCACTGATCCGCACCGGGCCGATGAGGGTTTCCTACTGCCCATCGGCGGCTACAAGGGATCAGGGTTGAACATGGCTCTCGGCTTGTTGGCGGGGACGCTCAACGGGGCCGCCTTCGCCTCCGAGGTCATAGATCACCGGGCCGTGCCGGATGTACCGGCCAACACGGGCCAGGCGATATTCGTGATGCGTCCCGACCTATTCCGCGACCTCGAAGAGTACAAGGACGCCGTCGACGGCCACCTCCGCGACATGCGGGCCGCAGGCCCTCCGGGAGCGGTGCGTATCCCCGGCGAGGACGCCGGCCGTCGGAGGACAGAGCAGCTCGATCACGGCATCCCCGTACCCGAGGCACTCCTCACCCAGCTCCGGGAACTGGCGGTTCGTTTCGGACTCGACGACGACCTGAGTGCCTAGGCATCGGCGGTGGTGACACCGGGATCGAC
Organism: uncultured Acidimicrobiaceae bacterium; assembly: GCA_964617995.1. Lineage (GTDB taxonomy): Bacteria > Actinomycetota > Acidimicrobiia > Spongiisociales > ZC4RG35 > CAZTXD01. The sequence continues at coordinate 7,409 of CAZTXD010000127.1, read as the reverse complement.
CATCGGACCAGGTCTGCGGTCACTTCGTTCACATCCCGGCACCCGAGGTTCGCCATGGTCACGCGGAGCTCCTCGGCGAGGATCTCGAGGACGCGAACGAGACCGGCCGTGCTCCCCACGGCGAGGGCCCAGCATTGCAGGCGTCCGAGCCCCACTGCCTTGGCTCCCAGCGCGATCGCCTTGCATACTTCGGCGCCCCGCGTGAATCCACTGTCGACGGCGACGTCGACGGCGTCGGGTACGGCCTCGACGATCTCCTGGAGCACCTCGATCGTGCTGATCCCGTGATCGACCATTCGTCCCCCGTGGTTGGACACGTAGACGGCCCGGGCACCGCACTCGGTGGCACGAATGGCGTCGTTGGGGGTCATCACTCCCTTGACGATCACCGGCATGTCGGTTTGGTGGCACACCCACTCGAGCTCCGACCAGTCGAATCGTGCCCGATAGGCGCCGTCCCAACGGCCCAGATCGACCGTTCCCTCGGGTGGGGTACCCCACGTGAACCCGTCGACGAGGCTGCGGTCCCTCCGCCCTATGACCGGAGCGTCCATAGTGATGCACAGGCCGGCGAAGCCCATCCCGGCGACGTCCGACAGTATCGCCTTCATCCATTCCCGGTCACCCAGGGCGTAGAGCTGGAAGAAGTGACGCTCCGGGCTGGTGCCCGCCACCTCCTCCCACCGGGCGGTGGTGATAAGCGAGCAGAAGGCGGAGATGGATTTCGCCGCGGCTGCTTCCGCCGCCGCGAGGGCATCCGCCGGGTCGTAGAGGGCCAATGCCCCGATGGGAGCCAGCAGCACGGGCATGGCGAGTGGCACGTCGGCGAAGGTGGTCCGGGTGTCGACCGCGGACACGTCTCGCCCCATCCTGGGAACGAGAGCCAGCCCGTTCAGGGCCACCCGGTTACGGGTGAGGGTGATCTCTTCACCTGCTCCTGCCTCCGCCCAGCCGTGTGGTCCCGGATCCAGCATCTCCTCGGCCCGGGCCATCACCTGGTCGATGGTGACCAGTTCGCCGACGTCGATCTCGCTCATGCCACAGGCCCGGTGCCTGGACCAGCGACGATTGCTCGGTCGACAACCACCTCCCGGCCTTCTCGCACGGACCGAGCGATGGCCTCGCACAGCTCGACGCTCCTCAGCCCATCGATGCCGGAGGGGTCGGGCTCGCTGTGGTCGAGGGCGGCGCGGGTGAAGGCGGCAAGACATCTCCGATGAGCGTCGGGTGCCGGATAGTGGGTGACCGTCTCGATCTCGCCGATCAACAGGGTCAGGTCCCCGTCGTTCCGGGAGCGTGTCAGCCCTGATCCGACGATGCGTCCCTTCGATCCGTGGATCGTGATCTCGTTGGTGGGATGAAGGAGGCTCTCGTTGCAGTTGCAGTAGACGAGAGTGCCGTTGCTGAAGCGAAGGAGGAGGAGAGCCAGCATCTCCACGGATGGGTCCTCAGCTCCGGTGTCGAACATCGCCGTTACGGCCGTCGCCTCGGCGTCGAGGATGAGCCTCAGGAAGTCGAGGGCATGGACACCGACGTTGTGAACCGATCCCAGGCCGGACATCGCCGGATCGACCCTCCAGTTGTCGTAGCGGCGATGGCCCGAGCCGACCTCGACCTCGATGAGGTCCACCCGCCCTACGATCCCATCAGCCACCAGCCGGCGCACATCCTGGACCCATGGCATGTGTCGGTTGTGGAAGTTGACTCCCAGTCGGACACCGGCCTCGGCGCAGGCCTCCACCGCCGCCGCGGCCGAGGCCGTGTCGATGGCGAGCGGTTTCTCACACAGTACGTGCTTGCCGGATCGAGCCGATTCGATCACCTGGGCGGCGTGCAGGGCGTTGGGTGTGGCGATGTAGACGGCGTCGACCTCCGTGTCGGCCAGCATGTCGGCGAGGTCGGTGTAGGTGTGGGCCACGTCGAAGGCGGCGGCGAAGGTGGCCGCCCGGTCGGGATCCCGACTCACCGCCGCGACGAGTTCGCACTCGGGCTCGGAGGCCATGGCCGGGGCGATTGTGCTCTGGAGGAATCTCCCGATCCCGACCACTCCCCATCGCAGTTGCCTCATGTTGTTCTCGGTGTCACAGATCCAGCAGTTTGGCGGAGGTGTCTTCGAGGATCGCCTCCTTCTCGGCGTCATCGAGTTGGGGGAGTCCCCGTAGCCAGTCCACCGGGTCGTGGAGGAACATCGGCGCCGGGTAGTCCGTGCCGAGCACCACCCGGTCGATCCCGACGGTGTCGACCAGGAAACGCAGGACCGGTCCGCTGTATGTGCAGCAGTCGTAGTGGAATCGCCGCAGGTAGTCGCTCGGTGGGAGCTCGTGGTCGAAGCCGTCGTCGGGACCGAAGGGTGGGTTCATCCTGCCGTCGAAGTCACCCGGCAACGCGCCCGCGACCTTGTCCATCCTGGCCACGCCGTAGGGGGTGTAGCCGCCCCCGTGGGCGAGCAGGAGCTTCAGATCGGGGAACCTGTCCAGCACACCGCCGAACACCAAGGTGGCGAAGACCAGCGTCCGCTCGGTCAGGTTGCCGACGGCGTTGGGTAGCTTGTATCGATCGATCCTCCCGGTGGTGATCGTCTGACCGCCTTGATGGAAGAAGAGCAGGGCCCCTGCCTGCTGGGCAGCATCGAAGAAGGGCCGAAACCGGGGGCTGTCGTAGGTCTCGCCCGCTACGTGGTCGTTGATGATCACGCCTTTGAAACCGAGGTCCATCACGCGCTCCATCTCGGCGATGGCACTCGGCGGATCCTGCATGGGGATGGTCCCCATGCCCAGGAACCTGTCGGGGTGCTGGGTTACGATCTCGTGGATCTCGTCGTTGCATTCGCGATGGATCTGATGGGTGACGCCGAGATCGTTCTCGTACTGGTAGAAGCCCACCGTGGGGGTGAGGAGCTGCATGTCGACTCCGAAGCCATCCATCTCCTCCAGACGGACGGCCAGAGGCTGGGCGAATCCGCCCCGGTCGAGCTCACCGGCGCGGGCATCCAGGCCATACCAGCTCCCCTGGGATCGGATCGCCTCTTTGTATCGTTCCGGGGTGATATGGGCGTGCAGGTCGACGATGGGCATGTCCGGTCTTCTCCTCCGCGTGGTTCTGCTTCCGGCGGGTAACGTCACCCGCCAGCCAGTTCATAGGGTGCATCATACATTTTGCCGAATACCGATCAGAGCCGGTTGAAACGTCCGACAAGAGGAGGTGCGGGATGGCCGCCACCATGAAGAAGCGAATGCAGGCCGGGGAGAGGTTGAACGTGTTCGGGGTGGGGAAGATGTTCCATCCCAATGTGATCCACTTCCTGGGGATGAATGGGGGTTTCGACGGGCTGTGGGTCGACCTCGAGCATGCCGGTCTCACCACCGGGGACGTCGAGGTGGCCTCCGCCGTCGGGAAGGCCTACGGGCTGGAGAGCTTCGTTCGAGTGCCACCCACCGACTACGCCCTCGTCACCCGTTGTCTCGAGGCAGGCGCCTCGGGGGTGATGGCGGCTCAGATCCATTCCGCCGCCCAGGCCGAAGAGGTCGTGGGTTGGGCCAAGTTCCACCCCCGGGGGAGACGGGGACTCAATCCGTTGGGTCACGATGGTCGCTTCGGCACGATGCCGCTGAACGAGTTCACCGAGAAGGCCAATCGGGAGACCTTCGTGGCCATCCAGATCGAGACCGTTGGGGCCGTCGAGGAGGTCGACGCCATCGCGGCCGTTGACGGGGTCGATCTCCTGTTCGTGGGTCCGTCCGACCTCAGCCAGGCGATGGGTGTGATCGGTGACTACACGCATCGGCGGTGCATCGAGGCTCTCGATCGGGTAGCAGCGGCATCCCGGGCCCACGGCAAGCAGTGGGGAGCGGTCACCCCCAACCCCGAGTACGCCGCCCTGCTGCTCGAGAAGGGCTGCACGCTCATCTCGGCGGTCAGCGACGTCAAGCTGGTCACGGAGGGAATGGCCGCTATCCGGACCACGTTCGAGTCCAGCTGGTGACAGTCCCCGATGGCAACGGGAACTTCGGCTCACTTCCGCCTTCGACTGATCATTGCATCTCGAAGGCGTCGAGGGGCAGGCTGATGTGGCGGTACTGGATGTCCACGGCCCCGTCGATGTCTCCCTCGGTGTAGGCGGCGAGGAGGGAGTAGTGGTCGGCGACGGCCCTCCTCCGGATCTCGGGGTGCAGTCGCTGGGCCTGGGCCACGAACACGCCTCCCGCGCTCTCGAGTGACACGAGTATGTTGCCGAGTCGGCTGGTCGCCGTGGCCCGGTGGAAGATGGAGTGGAAGTCGCGGTTCTTCTGGACCCACGACCCCAGGTCCTCCTCATCGGCGAGATCGTCGGCCAGACGCCGGGCCTCCTTCAGTTCCTCTGCGGAGATGTGAGCCATCGAACGCTCGATCGCCACCCTCTCCAGGGATCGGCGTATCTCGACGATCTCCACCATCTCGTCCCACTCCGGCTTGCGGACGGTCCCTATCCGGTGGCTGTCGAGCGTTATCAGGCCTTCGCTGGCGAGGTCCCGCATCGCCTCGCGGACTGGGGTGGTGCTGACACCGAGCTGGGAGGCGATCTCGGTCTGCACCAGGCGCGTCTCTCCGGGGAGGTCACCGCGCAGGATGGCGGCCCGCAGCGTCTCCCGCACCAGGTCGACGGCGGTGAGCCGACGCGACATCCCGGCCGTTACCAAGCCCAGTCCTTCTCCAGCGGCCATCGATATCTCCCCTGACGGCGACCTCCGCAGGTCCTCGGCGAGCCGATACGGCCTCCGACCCTACGTGTTGATGAACCCGATGACGGTTCTGTACTATACCTACTATAGACAACAGGCTGTGGACCTGACAACGGTCGCGGCCGAAGCGAGTGGTTGGAGTTGAGTGACATCTAGGTACGCCAAGGGGCCGTTCGCCGTCGACTGGGAGGATCGGTACGACTTCGCCGAGCTGCGACGGCAGCGGGTCGCCCGGACCCACGATGCTCTCGCCGCTTCTGAGGCCGATGCCCTGCTGGTCTGGAAAGACGAGAACGTCCGCTATCTGACGGCATTGCGAGCCCAGTTGATCGCCGGGAAGACCACCTCACTCAACGGCGCCCTGCTGGCCCCGGGGCAGGAGCCGATTCTCCTCGGTTCAGGGGGAGAGATCGACAAGGCCCGATTCGGGATGAGCTGGATAGGGGATGCCCATGCTGTCCCGATAATGGAGCAACGCGAGCTGGTCGACGGTTTCGTCACAGAGATACTCACTCCCTTGCTGCGGGAGCGGGGACTGGAGGGGGGTCGACTGGCCGTCGATCAGGCCAATATCTCGTTCGTCCGATCGATGGCCACGCACCTTCCCGACCTCGAGCTCGTGGATGGTGACACCGTCATGCAGGAGGCTCGGTGGATCAAGACCGACCTGGAGATCGCCGTGATCGAGGAGGCGTGTGCGATCGGCGACTCGGTCACCCAGCGGGCACTGGACGAGACCAGGGCGGGACGGCGCGAGCTGGAGGTGGCTGCGGACGCCATGCAGACATTGTTCCGTCTCGGGGGGGAGATGGCCCACGTCATCACTCCCTTCGTCGCCTCGGGGGAGCACATGTCGCCTCCTCACCGGCTGGCTACCGACAAGATCATCCGCAATCAGGACATCTGCTTCATCGACATCGGAGCGATGTGGAACGGTTACTTCGCCGACATCGGACGCACCACCATCGTGGGTCGACCATCCCGGGACCAGCAGCGGATCTATACGGCGGTGTACGAGGCCCTGATGGCGGGTGTCGACAAGATGCGCCCCGGCCTCACGAACCGGGACTGCGCCGACGCCATAATCGCCAAGATCGCCGACCACGGGCTGGACGACCATCTGTTCAGCCTCTTTATAGGCCATGGGATCGGCATGGGCGCCAACGAGCCTCCCTACATCGGCGAGACGCTCCCGGGCGCAACCACCTATGAGTTCCAACCCAACATGGTCTTCGCCGTCGAGCCTCTGGTGTGGGTTCCCGGCGTCCGGGGTGGAGGCGGCGTTCGGTTGGAGGACATGGTGCTGGTCACCGACGGGGATCCCCATTTGCTGTCCCGGGTCGAATACGAGGAGCGCCTCCTCCTTTGACCGGTCCCGGTCACTCGAGTTCTCCTAGGACCGCTTCGACGATCATGTGGGCGACCCGGTCGACGGACTCGGCCGTGTTGCCTGCCAGGTGAGGGGTGAGGATCAGGTTCTCGAGACCGGCGAACACGGCGGCCGGGTCGGGACCGAGGGGCTCGGTCGCGAAGACATCGAGGGCGGCGCCTCCCAGGGACCCGGTCCGCAAGGCCCGTGCCAGGGCCACCTCGTCGACTACGCCGCCCCGGGAGGTGTTGATGAGGATGGCGCCGGGCTTCATGACCTCCAGGGCCCCGGCGTCGATCAGGTTGCGGGTCTCGTCGGTGAGCGGGGTGTGGATGCTCACGATGTCTGACTCTCTCAGCAGCGTTGGCAAGTCGACGGGCTCGGCATCCATCCAGCCCTTCTCCCCGGCTACGTACGGATCGAAGGCGAGGATCCGCATATCGAACGCCGAGGCACGCCCAGCCACCTCCCGGGCGATCGAGCCGAACCCGACCAGGCCCAGGTTCTTTCCCATCAGTTCACGTCCAAAGGCGTGTCCCTGCCGGGGCCAGTGACCTTCGACCATCGACGCCGTCATCGAGAACACCCCCCGTGTCAGAACGAGGATCGCCCCCATCACGTATTCCGCCACCGAGACCGCATTCGCTCCGTAGGCGGGGATCACCCGCACCCCGGCGGCGGTGGCGGCCGCCAGGTCGATGTTGTCGAGACCCACTCCCAGTCGGCCGACGACCTCGAGGCGGAGCGCGGCTTTCAGGAACTCGCCGTCGATCCGGGTTCGGTTGCGGATGAGGACGGCCCGGGCGTCGCGTACCTGCTCGAGTAGGTTCTCCCGATCGGCGTGCAGATCCGGGTCGTAGACCACGGTCAGCCTTTCGGCCAGCGCGGTGAGATGTCGGTCGGGGAGGAACTCGGCCACTACGACGCGGTGTCGGCCAGGCTCGTTCCTCATTTGCCCGAACCGGAGAGGAGGCCGGCGACGACGTACTTCTCGATCCTCGTGTACACGAGTATGAAGGGGAGCACGGTGAGGAGAGTGAACGCCGCCTCGCCGGGGAAGTTGGCGATCCCCTCTATCCCCTGCATGAGGTAGAGCTCGAAGGGCAGGGTGCGTTTCCCCGGCGAGCTGGTGAGCACCAGCACCAGAGTGAACTCGTTCCAGGCTTCACGGAAGGCCAGCACACCGATGGTGATCATCGCGGGAGCGGCGAGGGGAGCGACGATGAAGCGGAGCCTGCCCCAAAGACTGGCGCCGTCGACGTTGGCCGCCTCCTCGATCTCCCGGGGTATCTGCTGGAAGAAGCCCACCATCAGCCATACCG
>CAZTXD010000126.1:0-10892 GCA_964617995.1 uncultured Acidimicrobiaceae bacterium | reverse complement strand
CGACCTCGGCACGGGGTCTGTCGCGGATCTCAGAACCGCAGTTGAACTCAATGGTGCCGGAGGGAAGTGTGATGTATCCGGCGTTCCGAGTCCCAGGCTTGACGAGTGTTTCGACTAGGATCCCACGTTCGGAGTGAAGGATGAAGAAGAACCAGTACTCCGACGAGTTGTTGACGAAATCGACCCGGACAGCCGTAAAGGGTTCGAAGTCGGCGCCGCTGTCTGAATAAGTACAAGCGTCGCCGTCCCAGGTCAGCGTCACGGTGTCGGAGGCGACAAGACCCGGTGGGGGCAGCAGGTCGCCGGTCGGAGCGCGCGGGATGGTGACCAGCCCACCAGCAACCTCAGCACTGAGGTCTTCGATCGTCGCCAGATGGTCGCTGGTCAGGTGCTCAGACCGCGTCAAACCGACGGCTCCCTGCCCGAGTCCGAGCATGGTGATTCCGGGTGCGAACTCACCATCGACGTACTCACGAATCGTGTCGAAGACCGCAAGATCCCATTGCCGAACCGCTGACGTCAGGACGTGAGGTCGCAAGTCCGCTGTGACACCAATCGACCAATCCGACTCGGATCCGACGACCCATCGGTGAATCCCCGTTTGTTGGAACTGCTCAAATGCAGCTTCGATGACCCCTAGCGTGGCATCACCCGCAAACGCCAGCACTACATCGGCGTTGCGCCGGTAGAGCTCCTCGGCAGCGGCCCGGCCTCTTTCCATGTCACGCGATCCACCGGCGCCAAATCCGCTGTAGATGGACACAATCTCGACATCAGGCCGTACGGCAAGCACTCCAGCCTCGAAGCCCGCACGCCAGCGTTCACTGGTATCAGATTGGTAGTTGCCCACGAATCCAATGACGCCGGTGTTCGTTGTGAGGGCGCCCGCTATACCCGCAACGTATCCGGCTTCTTCGTCTGCGAAGTAGACCGCTCGGGCTCCGGATGGTGCGAGAACCCCGTCGATGACGGCGTAGGCCGTGTCGGGGTAGTCGGCGATGACTTCCTCCACCCACTGGAAGCCGGACGTGGCGTTGTCGATGAAGATGAGGTCGATGCCATCTTCTGCAAGCTCCCGGTACTTTCCTTCCAGGTCTGTAAATCTGCCGGTGAGCTGTTCGACTCGAACGCCGAGTTCCCGTTCGGCTCGCTCCACCCCGGTCTGGGTCAGCCCTTCCTGTTCATCTGGCAGACTCGGCATGAGGACGGCCACGCGGGCAGGCTCAGGTGCGACCGCCGTTGTGAGGACTACCACTGCGCCAGCGATCATGACGGCGATTAAGGCGGCGAGAGCCCAGAAACGCCGCTTGGCCGACGTCGCCAGTCGGCGTTCGGTGGCTAGACGTTCGGCCTCGGCCGACTCGAGCTCATCTCGAATCTGGACGGAGGCATGAAGGTACTCACGCTCCTCCGCCGTTAGTCGCAGGTTGGACTCGGCTGCCCATTCCTCATAAACCTGGAGGCGGGACCCCGCCAGCAGGTAATCGTCGGCTCGTTTAGCCTCTTCCCATTCGTCCATCGCCGACCGCAATGCGGCGTGACGTCGTATGTCCTCGCGCGCCTCTTCGATCCACAACCGGAGCCGCTCCCACTCGGTGAGAAGGGCTTCATGGGCGACCTCGATCGTAGGTGAATCGGATACATGGTCACGGTCCAGGGTCAGGAGGCGGTTCTGGGTATATACATCAATGACCATCTGTAGTGCGACGATGTCGACGTCGAGTGTGGTGATCTCTGAAGCCAGGACCCGGCGTCGTCCCAGATGACCCCCGGCGGCAGTGACAAGGCGGAGAAACAGTTGTTTGACTGCTACCCGCTGGACCTCGTCGAGATCTTCGTACAGGTCTTCGGCCTTTCTGGTGACAGCGCCCTCGATTCCGTCCATCTCACGGTATATGTCGAGTGTCAGGGTGTCATCGATCCTGCGGTCGAACAGCTCTGACAGCGAGAACTGGAAGAGGGGAAGCCCGCCGGATTCTCCGGCAACATCAGCGAGCAACGTCGCCAGTAGCGCGGGCTGAAACGAAACACCCGCCTGCTCCGCCGGCTCTTGAGCGGCCGACTCGAGTTCATCCGGCAGTAGAGGGACGACATTGATAACCCCTTCTCCCAGCCTTGCTCCGAACTTGGGGTGTGTAAGCGGTTGGCTATAAAAGTCGGACCGTAGAGTCACGAGGACGAAGACCCGACCATGGGGATCGTCGAGTGCCGTGATGAGTTGGGTGAGGAAGCGACTTCGCGTCGCCTCGTCATCCACGAGCATGAACAGCTCTTCGAACTGGTCGATGACGAGCAGGAGCCTGGTGTCTGCGTCTGGCAGCACTCTGAGAGCGGCCCGCAACAGACCTGTCTCCGGCGCAGCGAGCTGTTCGCGAAGGGTGTCTGGCGCATCCAGTGAACTACGCAAGAGGGCGACTTCGAGCTCCGCGAACGGGTGCGGACCCGGCACCATCTGAGCAACCAGCAAGGCCTCGTCTCCGTCTGGTCCGCCCTTTCGTATCGCGGGGATGACGCCGGCCCTGACCACCGAGGACTTGCCCGAGCCACTGGGGCCCACCAGTGCCACCAAGCGAGTGTCGTTTGAGATGCTGCGAAGGACTTCGGCAACGAGACGCTCACGACCAAAGAAGATCGCAGCGTCGTCTTCGCCAAAGGGACGCAAGCCCTTGAATGGGTTCACGGCCGATCCCGCCACAACGGTGTTCCGATCGCGCGCCGGGCGACCTCGCGGCTCTAGGCGAGCATCTTGAAGTAAGACCTGCTCCTCGAGTCGGCGCAACTCGGCCGAAGGTTCGATCCCCAGCTCCATCCCCAGGTGACGGCGGAACCGCTCAAACGCCCGCAAAGCTTCGGCTTGCCGACCCGAGCGGTACAGAGCCAGCATCAGATGGGCCATGAGGCGTTCCCGAAGCGTGTGAGCCTCACGCAGTGACTCCAACTCACCGATGAGCTCGCCAGACTTGCCCAGGTTTAGATCGGATTCGATTCGGTCTTCGATCGCGCCGAGCCGTAGCTCCTCGAGGCGTGTCACTTCACCCCGAGCAAAGTCCTCATAGGCGAAGTCCTGGAGCGCCTCTCCCCTCCAGCGTTGCAGCGCCCGGCTCAGGACCTCAGACGCGGCAGCTGGATCAGTCTTCATGAGGCTTCGTCCCTCTGCTGCCTCTCTTTCGAACTGAACGGCGTCGATGCTGGCCGGGTCGACATTCAGCAAGTACCCGTGGCCCTTTGTCAGGAGGAAGGTGCTTTCGCCTCTCTTAGTCCGGTCGGGTTCGAACAGCGTGCGTAGGCGTGATATGTAGACCCAAAGAGCATTCTCTTTGCCGGAAGCCTCGTCCCCCCAAAGCTGGTCGAGGATTCGATCGCTTGCGACGACCCGGTTTGGGTGGATGAGGAGAAGGGCAAGCAGCGCGCGCTGCTTCGGTGAGCCAAGATCAACCGTTCGGCCGTTGACCGTAGCCACTATCGGGCCGAGGATCCCAAATTCAGCGCTCATGAATCGGTCCTCTGAAGGCACCTCCGTCGAAAACCCAACCGCTACCAACTTAACGTGAACTTACGGACGCTGGACCTACGCGTTATGTGGTTTGACTGAGTCTGCTAAGTCGACCAGCGAATGGTGTGACCGCCATCACAGATCGAAGGAAGGTCGGCACCATGAGAACATCACTCCCACGAACTTTGGTTTTGTTTGCCGTATTCGCAGCGGCCTGCGGCGCGGGCCAGCCGGCGTCGTCAGATGCCAACACGACAGGGTCCCCCGCGGTCACTTCTGAGACCGGGGCGTCCGTTGGAATGGAGGCTGTTCCGATCGACCAAGCATTGTCGACCGCGTCTGCTTACTTCTCCGCGTTTAACAGCGGTGACGCCAATGCGGTTATGGCGTTGCTTTCTACCGGCGCCACCTTTTCGGACAACTTCACTGGGTCGATCACACGTGAATCATGGGAGCAGCGTTTGGTCTGGAACATGGCCCAGGGCACAACGCTCGCGACCCCGGACTGCACTGTGCCTTCAGACGGTGCGTCCGGCGAAGGAACGGCAGTCAGATGTGAGTCAGCCACGTTGAACGCGCAGATTCAAGTTGTTGGAGCTCAACCGGTGCCCACGGTTGTTGGTTTGCTCGTCACATCGAATGGCGTTCAAAACGTGAGCGAGGACTTCGGCCAACCGGATTTCCTCCAGGCAACACAGCCGTTCATGCAGTGGATGGAGGAGAAGCACCCGGGCGACGCCGAGAAGATCGGATTCGATGTCTGGGATTCCATCGAGCAAGCTCAAGAGAACGGGGAACTGACCGCCGAATACGCCCGGCGTTGGGCCGCGTACCTCGAGGCGTACTGCATCTACATCCCGGACCTCATCAGTCCGGACCGCGATTCCTATCTCGACGACTGCGGATTCATCGGGCGGTAGGTGACGATTCTGCTGGTGGTCAGGGACGGCGTCGATCCGTCGACCTCCGGTTTTTCAGTTCGATGCAGGCCGTTTTCGACACTTCGCGCTAATGCCAGAAAGTGCCCATGACCTGGGGGTTTGCCACTCAACGCTTCGCGTCGATGTCGGGCATTTCGCGTCCAATCGCGTCCTATGCGCGTCCTGGCACGGAATAACAGGTCTCGGAGAGCGGGAACCTGTTCCTTGCTGTCATAACGTTGAGTATTATCGGGTCTGATGCGCGATTCCCATCCCGTCGAGGAGCTCCGGCGGCTCCATCCGACCATCCTGACCACGGCTCACGTGGCCGAGATGATGCATTGCACGATTGGCGACGTTCGGGACAAGGTTCACGCTGGGAAGTTGCCGGCCATGGGGTGGGGCCAGCAATTCCGTTTCTTCCGTGACGAGGTAATAGCGGCGATGCAGCGGGTCGAGTCGGGAGAGTTCGATGACGGCGAGGACAAGGAGGAGTCGTGAGCGGGGGGACCATCGACTACGACCGCTGGTACCCGGAGGTGCCGGCCGTGGTGGATACCAAACAACTCGCCGACCTTCTCAACACCAATGAGCAGATAGTCCCAGCCTGGGTACGCGAGGGGATCATCCCGGCTCACCGTAAACCGGGCGGCCGCAAGTTCAGCTTCCTACGCCATGAGATCTTTGACTGGCTGATCAGCAACCGCTACGAGCCTGACCAGGATTAAAGCTGCGAATCCGGAAATGGCTCGGATTGTCTGCCCCGACAGCCGGACTGCCGACCCGGGACGCGGCGAGCCGCGTTTACGTCCCTCATCGCTGTTTGAATGGGATCCGAAAGGAGACTGGCATGAGTGAAGGCGATCGCGATCTCCGATTTGGACTCCCCCTGTACACGGTGGCAGACGCAGCGCGCATCGTCGACGTCCCTGCGTCGACCCTTGCCACGTGGGCAAAGGGATATGTGAGGCGCCCTCCGGATCGGCCCGAAGTCGAGGGCGCGCCGATCATCACCCACATACAGCCTGAACGACCTGGAGGGCCAGTCATCCCGTTCGTCGGCCTCGCCGAGTCTCTCGTCTTGGCCGCCATCCGTCGCAGTGGCGTGCCTATGCAGCGGGTACGCCCTGCGCTCGAAGCACTGAGCGAAGGCCTCGGGCTCGAGCATGCTCTTGCATCGAAAAAGCTCTACACCGATGGTGCCGAGTTGTTGTACGACTTCGGAGAACACCACCGAGATACCATCGATGGCCAAGTTGCGCTCGAATTGGTCGTTGTCCGGAGTGGCCAGCGGGTCTTCGAGAACGTCATCGAGGAGTACCTGCGCCGCATCGAATACGACGCTTCCGACGGCTATGCCCGCCTCATCCACGTGCCCGCATACAGGAAGGCGGAAGTAGTCGTCGACCCGAGACGCTCGTTCGGCGCTCCGATTTTCGAACGAGGGGCAGGACGAGTCGAAGACGTCATGCAGCGGTTCTGGGCCGGCGAGTCCCTCGACGAGCTCGCCGATGACTACGGCGTACCGCCCGAACAACTCGAAGACGTAGTTCGTGTCGCATCCAGACGGGCTGCCTGACCTCTTCCTCGATCGCAGCCTCGGTCGGATCAAAGTCCCGTCACTTCTGCGAGCAGAAGGACTTCGCCTCACGACCCTGGCCGAGCACTACGGCATTCCCGAAGACGAGGATGTCACCGACGAGGAATGGCTCGCTCTGGCAGGGGAGCACGGATGGGTCGTCTTCATGAAGGATGCTCGCATCCGGTACAACCGAGCCGAACGAGAGACAGTCAGAGAGCTCCGAGTTCGCTGCTTCTGCCTATCCAACCGCAACCTCACTGGCGATGAAATGGCTCAGCGCTTCATTGCCAATCTCCACCGCATCACCAACGCCTGCGCTGAACCGGGACCATTCATCTATGCCGTGCATAAGAACCGAATCGAGCGACTTGTCATCGGCCAGGGCTAGCTGTGCGGCGACCTGGGCGGTGCGGTGAGCCCAGCCGAAACCCGAGCGGGAGGTGCCGTTATGGAGCGGCTTGGGGATGCGAGCGTTATTGCCCAGTAACAGCCGATCCGGTGCTGTTCACTCTGACCGATCGGCTCCCGTCGCGTACCTAGCGACGTCCTCGATGGTCAGCTCTCGGCCATCGGCGATCAGTTCCGTCACCGCCTCGGTTCCCAGGACGGCCCCGGCTGCGACCTTCACCCCCTGGTACTCGGGCTCGTCGCCGGGCTGGCGGGCCACCCCCAGGGTCTCCAGGGCGGCGTCACCCGCACCGAGCAGCCTCGCCGTCGTCTCGGCGCCTCGGGTAGTGAGACTTGGTCCCGCCAGGCCCAACACCGCCCAGGCAGCAACCAACCGATTCCCGCTCGCCAGTCCCAGCTCCAGCGCACTAGCTGCCAGCTCCTCGGCTCGCCGATCGTCACCTCGATGGTGGGCGATATATGACAAATTGATGAGGTTGCTCGCTTCGAAGAAGGGGAAATCCTTGGCACGGCCGAGTTCGACGGCTCGGCAGTAGGCCTCCTCGGCCGGCCCATCGTGCCCCGCCGTTCGGTGGAATTCACCGAGGAGGCTGTTGATGGTGGACGCCAGTCCTTCAGCGTGGATGGACTCCGCAGTCTCGAGCGCCTGTTCGGCTAGTTCCACCGCTGCCTCGTAGTGTTCGGGGTCGCCGATCATCGAGACACCCAGGCCGATCTTGGCCAGCGTGAGGCGGTAGGTGTCGTCAAGTTTCTCGAAGAGTTCGATCGCGGCCGAGGCGTGCTCCCGAGTGCCTTCCAGGTCTCCACGCCCGAAACAGAGGAAGGCAGTGCTCAGCTCGACCAAGGCACGCTGCTTGGGAGTCAGCTCATCGAGGTGGGCAAGCGCTGGGGCCTGGAACGGCTCGGCCACGTCGAAGCGTTCGAAGAGCCAGTAGAGATGACCCGCTCCCAGGATCCGACAACCCACGACTGGATCCCCTCCTCCGAAGGCCCACGACAGAGCAGCGACCACACCGGGCATCTCGGCCTTGAGGCGAGTGAACGCGACTGCTTGATCCTCCAAGAGATGAGGCTCGACGGCCTCAAGCAGTTCGGTGCAGTGCTCGGCGTGACGCCGGCGCACCTCCGCCTCCTCGGGCAGGTCGGCGAGCCGACGTTCGGCGAACTCGTGAATGGTTCGCAGCATGGTGTAGCGAGGCTCGTCGTCGGGTCCGGGGCGGACTTCGACCAGGCTCTTCTCCACCAGGGAGTGGAGCGAACGGAGGAGGTCGGTGCCCTCCTCAGGGCGCCAGATCCTCTCGACCGCCTCCAGCGTGGCGCCACCGGCGAACACACCGAGGTGGTCGAACAGGTCTCGGTGCTCCGGCTCGAGCAGCTGGTAGCTCCAAGTGATGGTGTCGCTCAGGGTCCGTTGACGTCGGGGTTGGTCGCGCCGGAAACCGCTGAGCGCCATCACGTCGCCGGCGAGCTGGCGGTGAATCTGGTCGAGGGTGAACCCCCGGGCACGGGTCGAAGCGAGCTCGATCGCCAGTGGCAGCCCGTCGAGCTGGCGGCAAATTTCCTCGATCCTGCGCATCGAAGACTCGTCGAGGATGAGGTGGGGGTTGGCCTCCCGGGCGCGTTCTACGAAGAGCAACACCGCCTCTGAGATGTGGCCGGTCTGGGATGTGGTGAGGAGGCTGAGTGGAGCGAGGGGATAGACCTGCTCGCCCGCGAGCATGAGGGGCTCGCGGCTGGTCGCGATGATCCGTAGCTGGCGTGCGGCTTCGAGCAGGCTGGTGATGAACCGAGCCGCCTCCACCACCTGCTCGAAGTTGTCGATCAGGAGCAGCATATGCTTGCCACGCACCATGCTGGTCACGGCAGCAGAGGCACTCAATCCCGACGACAAGGTGATCCCCAGCGACTCTGCCACCGCTTGCGGGACCTGGTCGGGATCTCGTAGCGAGCTGAGGTCGGTCATCCAGACGCCGTCGGGATGCTCGCGTCTCAGGTGGGTCGCGACCTGCAGTGCCAAACGGGTCTTTCCGGTTCCGCCGGGACCGGTGACGGTGACCAGCCGTGATCGGCGGGCCAGAGCGATCAGCTCGATTAGCTCATGACGACGGCCGACCAAGCTGCTTGTCTCGGCAGGCAGGTTCCCCGACATGGCGAGCCCCCTGCGGAGGAGCGGGAAATCGTCGTCGAGGTCGGGGTGAGCGATCTGGTACAGCCGAACGGGCTCCGACAGCCCTCGCAAATGGTGCAATCCAAGCTCGACCAGCGACACCCCCTCGGGGAGGTTGGAGCCCAGTAGCGACTTGGCTGTCTCCGAGACCAGGATCTGGCCTCCATGAGCCAGGTTCATGATCCGGGCCGCCCGGTTGACGGGTTGGCCGAAGAAGTCACCTCCCCGGGTCTCCGCCTCACCCGTATGGAGGCCAATCCGCACCTTGAGGGGAAGGCCGGTTGACTCCCGCACCTTGCGTTGGATGTCGATGCCAGCACGAGCGCTATCGCTGGCTCGCTCGAAGGCAGCTGCGAACCCGTCGCCGGTGGTGGCGAAGATCTCGCCCGCATGCAGACCGATCACCTCTCGGACCAGGGTGTCGTGCTCCGCGAGCGCGCTTGCCATCTGACCCGGGCTCTCCTCCCATAGCCTCGTCGAATCGACGATGTCGGTGAAGAGGAACGTTAGGGTCGTGGCGTCAGCCATCACTCGATTTATAGCGATCCACTGCTCCAGTCCGCCGGGATGGCCCTTATGTCGGTGATGCTTTCGAGTCGTGTGCCAGCCATTGCTCGAACCGCGACTCCGACCGGATCGACCTCTCCGTTACGTGCTCCAAGGAGATCCCTCGAGCGCACAGATCGCCCACGACATGCAGGGACGGGGCAGCAACCAGGCTGCACAGATTCGGCATTCGGGGCATCGGGGTGGATCCTGTCGGTAACCTGTAGCAGCGTCCCGGCACCGCTCATAACACCAGACAGCTCGAGCCTCGCAAGGTCTTTGTGCCTGCGCGCTAACCGGCCTCTTGTTAGAACTGGACGGGACCAGGGGGCTGGACCAGTCTTCTGGTTGAAGTCCTGGATGTTTCGCTCGTGAACCGGCTGCCCAGCCCGGGTTCGGGTTGTGGCTCTTGAATGGCTAGCGGCCTGGACCTCGGTTGGGGTGTGGCTGAAGAGAGGTTTGCTCTGCTCGAAGAGGCATTGCCCGTCCCTTCCACGTCAGATAGAAGCGACAACGAAGAGGCGGCTATGGCCGAGATGGTGATCGGGCTCGATCCACACAAGGCGTCCAACACGATTGCGGTCTTGGACCGAGACGAGACGGTGCATGCGGCACGGCGGTTCGACAACAGTGGCGACGGGTTGGTGGCCATGTTGGCGGCGGTTGCGGAGTTCGATGACCGCCTGTGGGCGGTGGAGGGAGCCAACGGGATCGGCCGCAGCATCGCTCAGCGGCTGGTGGCAGCTGGCGAGGTGGTGGTGGATGTGCCCGCCAAGCTGGCCACGCGGGTGCGGGTGTATTCGACCGGTCATGGCACCAAGACCAGACCGACGCGGTGGCGGTGGCCCGGGCGGCGTTGCATAGCCGCCACCTTCGGATGGTGGACCCGACGACGAGAACGTGGCGTTGAAGTTGCTGTCGGATCGCCGTCACGAACTGATCGCCGGGAGGACCCAGTTGTGTCGGCTTCACCGTCTGGTGCGTGAGCTCATCCCAGGAGGGACACCTCGCAAGTTGACCGCTGAGCGGGCAGAAGCCCTGCTCAGGGACCTGGAAGTGTCCGATCCGGCAGGGAGGATGCGCATCGAGTTGGCTCTCGACCACATAGACGACATCAAACGGTTCGACCGCCGCATCGATGATGTCACCTTGAAGATCAACGCGGCGGTCAAAGAGTCGGCCACCACTCTCACCCGCATCTACGGGGTGGGACCGGTCAACGCCGGCCTGATCCTGGGAGAGGTGGGGGACGTGTCCCGGTTCCCGACCCGCAACCACTTCGCCAGCTACACCGGCACCGCCCCGGTGGCCGTGTCGTCGGGGGACCACAACCGGCACCGCCTCAACCGGGCTGGCAACCGCCGCCTCAACCATGCCATCCACATCGCCGCCATCGCCCAGATCCGCTTCGACACACCCGGTTGCGCCTACTACCGCCGCAAGCTGGCTGAGGGCAAGAGCAAACGAGAAGCGCTCCGCAGCCTCAAACGACGGATCAGCGACGCCGTGTGGCGGCAACTCCAGCTCGACCGCCAAACCGACCAGCACCAAGACGAGACCTGGCCTCGTTGGCCTTCTTCTCGAGGCGACGCCCCCAGCTACCGGTCGCCCGACACGCCCCGTCGCAACGGACAACCCAAGAAACCAAGACCGGTGACCGCCTAGGCTCAGACCCAGGTCTGGGATGTGGCCTCACCGAAGAATCAGCACAGAGGCGAAAGCTGATCACGCGGAAGGCTCAACGCCAATCGACGTCCTCTTTGCCCATCCCAGACC
>CAZTXD010000125.1:6091-10947 GCA_964617995.1 uncultured Acidimicrobiaceae bacterium | reverse complement strand
GGCCCTGGAGGTCGGGGGTTCAAGTCCCCTCGGTCACCCCACCGGCCGCCGCCCCGCAGGGTGGGGCGGCGGCTTCGCATACCATCGATCGCATCGCACTCAGGAGAGTCATGACCGCCAGTGTTCGAGAAGCCGGACCGTTCGAGCGTCTCGTTGGATTCGAGCTGACGAACGACGAGATCGACGCCGCCAAGTCCTCGGCGGCGCGCCGTCTCGCCCAGGATCTCAAGCTGAAGGGGTTTCGTCCCGGGAAGGCGCCACGCCCGGTCGTGGAGGCAGCGGTGGGCTCGGATCGCCTGCGGAGCGAGGCGATCGAAGACGCCATCAACCCCAAGCTCTCCGAGGTCCTGGAGTCCGAGTCACTTGTCCCGGCGGTGAATCCCGAGCTGGAGAACCTCGAGGACATCGACGGGGGAGTGGCCGTCGAGGTGAAGGTGACCCTGTGGCCGACCCTGGAGACGGCTCCCCCCTACCGCGACCGTCGCGTGGAGATCGACTCTCCCGACGTGACCGATGAGGAGCTGGAGGAGCAGGTCCAGCGAATGCGTGAGCAGTTCGGCCAGGTCGAGGAGGTGGAGCGCCCGGCCGGCGAGGGCGACTTCGTCTCTGTCGACGTCGCAGCCACCGTCGCCGGAGAGGAGGTCAGCGAAGCGAGCGCGACCGAGCTGCTGTATCGCATCGGCTCCGGGGGCCTGGTGGAGGGTGCCGACGAAGCGCTGGAGGGAACGACGGCGGGCGATCGGGTGACGTTGACCTCGGAGCTCCCGGAGGGGTTCGGCGACCGTGCCGGGCAGGAAGCCACATTCGAGATCACCGTCAACGAGGTGAAGGAGCTGGTTCTTCCCGACCTCACCGACGAATGGGTCGACGAGAACACCGAGTACTCCACTGTCGAGGAGCTGAGGACCACGCTGCGGCAGCGGATGGCGGAGATGAAGAAGTCCACGCTCCAGCGGCGCCTGTCGGATCGGGCGATGGAGACCCTGCTCGACCAGGTCGAGGTGGAGATCCCCGAAGCGGTCCTTCGTGCGGAGATGGACGACATCTTGCACCGGTTCGTGCACCGGCTGGAGGAACAGGAAGTGACGCTGGCGGACTACTTCGAGGCCACGGGCATCGGTCAGGAGGCTTTCCTCACTGACCTGGCAGCTCAGGCCAACCGCAGTCTCCGTACCCGTATCCTCCTCGACGCCGTCATCGCCGACGCCGGCATCGAAGTGGAGGAATCGGAGGTGGATGCACTGCTCCATTCGGCCGCCTCCGAGACCGAGGACCCGATGGGCTTTCTCCGGGCGATCCGGGGCACCCCCCAGGAGTTGTCCCTCCGCAGTGATATGCTGCGCGACAAGGCATTGAAGCTGATACTCGACAACACCACTCCCGTCGACCCCGACGGGAACGTGATCGAGGTCAGCGTGGAGGCCGACGATGTCGTCGCCGGCGAGGTGATCGCCGGTGAGGTCGTCGATGACGAGATTTCGACAGACGAGGTCATAGAAGGCGAAGTCGTGGAAGGCGAGGTCCTGGTCGACGACCCTGTCCCCGCCGTCGACGACGAGGAGAATCGATGATGAGAGCTGAGAACTATGTGGTCCCCACGGTCTTCGAGCAGACCAGCCGGGGCGAGCGGTATTTCGACATCTACAGCCGCCTGCTCAAGGACCGGATCATCTTCCTGGGGACCCCGATCGACGACACCGTCGCCAACCTGATCATGGCCCAGATGCTCCACCTCGAGTCTGACGACCCCGACAAGGACGTGTTCCTCTACATCAACTCGCCGGGCGGATCGATCACTTCCCTCTTCGCCATCTACGACACGATGCAGTACATCCGACCGGCCGTGAACACGGTGTGCATGGGGATGGCCGCGTCGGCCTCGGCCGTGCTGCTCGCCGGAGGGGAGCACGGCAAGAGGTTCGCCCTTCCCCACGCCCGGGTGATGCTGCACCAGCCTCACGGCGGTGCCCAGGGCCAGGCGTCCGACATCGAGATCCAGGCCCGGCTCATCGTGCAGATGCGAGAGCAGCTCAACCAGATCCTCGCCGATCACACCGGCCAGGAATACGAGAAGATCGCCCACGACACCGAGCGCGACTACTGGATGCTGGCCGAAGAGGCCAAGGAGTACGGCGTCGTGGACGGAATTCTCACGCGTCAGGAGCTGTCTGCGGTAGCCTCCGAGTAAGGAGATCGAATGCCCCGACTTGGAGAAGGCGGAGAGCTGCTCAAATGCAGCTTCTGCGGTAAATCACAGAAGCAGGTCAAGAAGCTCATCGCCGGACCCGGCGTCTACATCTGTGACGAATGCATCGACCTGTGCAACGAGATCATCGAGGAGGAGTTCTCGAGCCAGGAAGAGGTCTCGTTCACCGAGCTGCCCAAGCCCAGCGAGATAGACAGCTACCTCGACGACTACGTGGTCGGCCAGGAACTGGCCAAGAAGAAACTGGCGGTGGCGGTTTACAACCACTACAAGCGGATAAGAGGCGGCGACGCCCGCCGCGACGACGTCGAGCTCCAGAAATCCAACATCCTCCTCATCGGGCCGACGGGGTGCGGAAAGACCTTGCTCGCCCAGACCCTCGCCCGGCAGCTCAACGTCCCCTTCGCCATCGCCGATGCCACCACCCTGACCGAGGCGGGATACGTGGGCGAGGACGTGGAGAACATCCTCCTCAAGCTGCTCCAGGCCGCCGACTACGACGTCAAGCGTGCCGAGCAGGGGATCATCTACATCGACGAGATCGACAAGATCAGCCGCAAGGCCGAGAACCCCTCCATCACCCGGGATGTGTCGGGGGAGGGCGTCCAGCAGGCGCTCCTGAAGATACTGGAGGGCACCGTTGCCTCGGTGCCGCCTCAAGGAGGCCGCAAGCATCCGCACCAGGAGTTCATCCAGCTCGACACCTCCAACGTCCTCTTCATCTGTGCCGGCGCTTTCGCCGGCCTGGAGGAGGTCATCGGCAACCGTGTCGGCAAACGAGGCGTCGGCTTCGGCGCCGAGATCCGCTCACGCACCGAGCAAAGACCCATCGAGCTGCTGTCGCAGGTGCTTCCCGAGGACCTGATCAAGTTCGGCCTGATCCCCGAGTTCGTGGGTCGGCTCCCGGTCGTAGCCACCGTCGAGGACCTCGATGAGGAAGCACTCGTGCGTATCCTCACCGAGCCCAAGAACGCCCTCACCCGCCAGTACGCCCGCATGTTCGACATGGACGGGGTGGAGCTGGTCTTCACACCCGACTCGCTCGACTCGATCTCCGATCAGGCGATCAAGCGAGGCACCGGCGCCCGGGGACTGCGCGCCATCCTCGAAGAGGTGCTGCTGGCCACCATGTACGACCTCCCATCCCGCAGTGACGTGGGTCGGGTGATCATCGACCGTCAGGTGGTGGAGGAGCGGGTCAACCCGACCCTGGTGCCCGTCGACGACATAGATCTACCGTCCGAGCGCTCCGCCTGATCGGCTAGATTGGGTCTAGCGGCCCACCGCTCGTTCCCTCACCGGGCAACCCGCGGTGGATGGTGGCCGTCGTACCAGGGGTCTGGTGGGCGATATGGGAGGCCTGAAGAATGACTCTTTCTCCGCGTAAGGCAGCGGGAGTTGCCATTTGCGTACTTCTCGCCGCCATCATTCCGATGACGGCTATCGCCGCGACCCACACCATCGAGCTCGAACAAACGATCATCAGAGCTGACGAGGGGTCCCGGACAACGCTGGGTGTGTTCCCGATCCCCGACAACCTCATCGGTAACGAATGCTCTGTCACCGCCGATGGGAACAACAACACGTCGGTCCATCCCGGCAACGACATCGAGGTGGAGTCCGTCAACGTCGTGATATTGGAAGGCGTCGAGGACACCGTCGACAAGACCACCACTGCCACCGGGACCCTGATCCTGGGGGAGACGATCACGTTCACCCTCATCATGGGTGAGGACGAGGTGTACTCGGCCGGCTTCCTCGTGACGCTCGACTGCGAACCGCCGTCGACAACGACGACCGCCACAACCGAGCCGTCCACCACGACGACGGAACCGCAGACGACCACGACTGTGGAGCCGACCACGACGACCGAACCCACGACGACCACCCAGCCGGAGGACACGACCACGACGTCGGACCCCGAGGTCTCCCCGACGACCGTTGAGCAGACCAGCACCACGGGAGACACCGACGAAACGTTGCCCTTCACCGGCAACGGCACTGGCGGCATGGCCGGTATCGCCTACGTGGCCCTTCTCCTGGGAACCGGATTGGTGTTGCTGACACGGGGTAGCGCCGAACAGGCCTGATCGAAGCTCCCGTCACGGACATGTGCCTTCGGTCGATTGGGTCTAACGACCCATCAAGCCAGGTCTTGAAAAGGGTCCCGCTTCTGCAATCCTGTGGGTGCAAGCTAGGCGACAAGTTCGGAACGCTGGGGTCACATCCACATCGGGTGAGTCCCCGGGCCGGAAAGGTCACTAGCCGCAATGGGCAACAAGGGGCAACCTAGGGAGGCACCCGTGAAAAATCTGAAGCCAAGGCGCGCGGCCGGCCTGACGTTGGTCGCATCGCTTGCCGGGATCCTGGCAATGACCACGATCCCCGCCGTGGCAACGCATGTACCCCCGGAGCTGATCACCGGTAACGAAAACTGTAATGCGGTGACGGGTCTCGTCGAGTTGACCCGGTTTGATCCCGTTTCGAGTGGCACGCAGGACGGCGTGACCATAGAGGTCGATGGCGACACCTTCGACTGGACATCGACTGTGACCATCGCGGCGGTCTTCGTCAAGGGTGGACCCAACGGGAACCTCTACGACTATCGTCCTGCTGGGGAGACGAGCGACACCGGACTTCATGCTCCGGA
>CAZTXD010000125.1:0-5991 GCA_964617995.1 uncultured Acidimicrobiaceae bacterium | reverse complement strand
ACTACCACGGTGGAGGACACGACCACTACCACGGTGGAGGACACGACCACCACCACGGAGCCCGAGGTGTCGAGCACGTCGACGTCCAGCACGACGACGACCGAGCCCGAGGTCTCTCCCACCACCACGGAGGCGGATACGACCACCACCACGGAGCCCGAGGTCGCGCCGACGACCGTGCAGCAGACCAGCACGACCGCCGAGACCGAGGACGAGGACACAGACGACACCCTCCCCTTCACGGGCGTCGACTCAGACGATATGGCGCTGGTTGCCCTCCTGGCCCTGGCCGCCGGAAGCGGACTGGTCCTCCTGACACGCAAGAGTGCCGAGAGCAGAGGGCTGCACAGAGCCTGACCCGAACGCCTCCTGACGTAGGCCCGACGAGGGTCCCGGAGTATCCTCCGGGACCCTCGTTCCTGTATGAACTACCTCGAAGCCATCGCCTATCTGGATGCCCACATCGATGCCGGCGTGAAGCCCGGTCTCGAGCGGATCCGCCTGCTGGTCGACACTATGGGTGCGCCGCACACCGGCTATCCCGTGATCCATGTCGCCGGCACCAACGGGAAGACGTCGGTGACGAGGCTGTCGGCCCTGCTCCTCCTGGCCCACGGCCTCAGCACCGGGACCTACACCTCGCCTCACCTGGAGAAGGTGGAGGAACGTCTGGGCATTCACGGTCGAATCGCCACCGAGGACGAGTTCGCCCAGGCCGTCGCCGACGTGGCGGCCTTCGCCGACATCCTGGAAGGACGGGGCGACGCCCGGTTCACCTATTTCGAGCTGACGACGGCGATGGCATTCGCCTTCTTCGCCGAGCAGGCCGTGGAGGCCGCCGTCATCGAGGTGGGTCTGGGCGGCCGTCTGGATGCCACCAACGTCGTCGATGCCGACGTGGCGGTGCTGACCGGCGTGGGACTCGAGCACACCGAGTATCTGGGAGCGACGGTGGAGGCGATAGCCGCGGAGAAGCTGGCCATCGCCGGTACCCGTTCGATCCTCGTCTCGGGTGCGCTGGAGCCGCCCGTCGCCGAGATAGCCGCCGCCACGGCCCGGGACCTGGGCATCGAGCACCGGGCCTACGGGCGGGACTTCTCGGTGGATGTCCGTCGCGGTGTCAAGGGTTGGCAGCTCGACATCCACGGAGCGGAGGGGAACTACCCCGACGTCTACCTGCCCGTACAGGGCCGCCACCAGACGGTCAACGCCGCCGTGTCGGTGGCAGCGACGGAGGCTCTCATGGGCAGGGCCCTCGATGGCGGCGCAGTGGTGGAGGCCGCAGCCGTGTTCAACACACCGGGCCGGATGGAGATGGTGGCGAGTGAGCCACTGGTTCTCCTCGACGGGGCCCACAACTCGGACGGTTTCGCCATCCTCGACCGCGCCCTCGAGGAGGAATATCCCACTACCCGCTGGGAGCTCGTCATCGGCGTGATGGGCGACAAGAACCTCGAGGGCATGGTCGGTCACCTGGCGAGCCGTCTCGCGTCGGTCACCACGACGGAACCGCCCGGTGACCGGGCCGTGCCGGCCACAGAAGTGGCAGCCCGGGCGGCGACGGAGGTGGATGTGCCCGTGGAAGCGATCGCCGATCCACTCCGGGCGGTGGAGGTGGCCCGTCAGAAGGCAGGTGCGGACGGAGCTGTGCTCGTGGCCGGATCCCTGTACCTGGTGGGTGAGATAAGAGCCGCCCTCGGCGTGGCCTCGTCGTCCTGATAGACGGGGGCAGGTACCCTCTCGCCGATGGCTAACGAGAACACCTTCATCATGGTCAAGCCCGATGGGGTTCGACGAGGTCTCATCGGTGAGATCATCGGTCGCTTCGAGGGCAAGGGCCTACACCTCGAGAATATCCGCTCCCTCCATATCGACGAGGAGCTGGCGAGGCGTCATTACGCCGAGCACGTCGACAAGGGCTTCTTCCCCGATCTGCTGGCGTTCATAACATCGGGCCCGGTGGTGGCGATGGAATGGTCGGGCGATGGGGCGGTGGCCGCGGCCCGGGCGATCATGGGAGCCACCGACCCGGCCGATGCCCATCCCGGAACCATACGGGGGGACTTCGGTCTCGAGGTCACCCAGAACCTGGTCCACGGCTCCGACTCGGTCGCCAGCGCCAAGCGGGAGCTCGCCATTTTCTTCGAGCGGTAGGGCATATGTCTCGAATAGATAGGAATGGCGTGTAGTTCGAGGCCGTCCTAGACTCTGGGACTCCGCTAGAGAAGGTCTATGGCCGAAACTCTGCTCTCCTTCGCCGGTCAGGACATGGCCATCGATCTCGGCACAGCCAACACGCTGGTGTTCGTTCGCGGACACGGGATCGTCCTCAATGAGCCGTCCGTGGTCGCCATCAACGCCCAGAACGGCCGGGCGCTGGCGGTGGGGATGGAAGCAAAGCGGATGATCGGCCGGACGCCCGCCAACATCACTGCCATCCGCCCGCTCCGGGACGGAGTCATAGCCGACTTCGACATCACAGAGAAGATGTTGCGTTACTTCATCCAGAAGGTCCATCGGCGGCGTTGGGCCCGACCCAGGATCGTCGTCTGCGTCCCGTCGGGAATCACTCCCGTGGAGCGCAGAGCCGTCGAGGAAGCGGCCTACCACGCCGGCGCCCGCCGCGCATACACCATCGAGGAGCCCATGGCCGCCGCCATCGGCTCCGGGCTGCCCATCGGGGAGCCGTCTGGTTCGATGGTGGTGGACATCGGGGGCGGCACCACCGAGGTAGCCGTCATCTCCCTGGGAGGGATCGTCGTGTCACGCTCGATCCGGGTGGGAGGCGACGAGCACGACGAGGCCATCATCGACTGGGTCAAGAAAGAGCACAACGTGCTCATCGGCGAGCGAACCTCCGAGCAGATCAAGATGTCGGTGGGTTCCGCCTGGCCCTACGCCGACGAGCCCTCGGCGGAGGTTCGGGGTCGGGACCTCGTCACCGGGCTGCCCAAGACGGTGACCCTGTCGAGCCAGGAGATCCGGGAGGCCATCGATGAGCCGACCCAGGCCATAGTCGACGCGGTGAAGTTCACCCTCGACAAGACGCCACCGGAGCTGGCGGCGGACATCGTCGAGCGGGGGATAGTCCTCACCGGAGGTGGTGCCCTCCTGGTGGGGCTCGACCATCGCCTCGCTTCGGAGACGGGTATGCCCATGGTCACCGCCTCCAAGCCCCTCCAGTCGGTGGTGCTCGGGTCGGGCAAGTGCCTGGAGGAGTTCGACACCCTTCAGGGGGTCCTCGTCTCGTCGTCCCGCCCGTAGCGTGAGACGCGGGACCCGAACCGCCTCGAGAGCTGACCAGGCGCCCTGAAGGGCCAGAAGGCCATGACCTCGCTCGATCGATCCGATCGCTCCCTCCCCACCCTGATCACCCTCGTGGTAGTGGCGGTTCTGCTGATGACCTTCGACGTCCGCTCGTCCGGAGAGGGAGTGGTCGGGGTCATGCGGGGCGGGGTGCAGACCATGTTGGCCCCCTTGCAGCGAGGAGCCAACGTCGTCATGGATCCGGTGGCCGACTTCCTCGACGGGCTCTCCGACATCACCTCGCTTCGTGAGACCAACGAGGCGCTGCGCGCCGAGCTGGCGCGGGCGCAGGCCTCCCTCGCGGAGGCGGGTGACGACCTCGCCCGGTTGGAGACACTGGAGGCCCTCTACGACCTCGAGCTGGACACCACCGACGTCGCCCGGACACCCGCCAACGTGATAGGACGTGCCGACCAGTTCGACCTCGCCTTCCAGATCGACAAGGGCGTCGATGACGGGGTGATAGAGGGCCAGCCGGTGATCGACGTGTACGGGTTCGTGGTGGGGCGGGTGGCGGATGTGTCTCCCCGCACCGCCATAGTCGTGCCGATCATGGCGAGCCGTAACCAGGTCACGGTGCTGGTCGGTTCACAGACCGGCCTCCTTTCGGCCAACCCTGGCTCGAACGAGATGACGCTCGACATCTTCGACGCCCGTCAGGGAGTCGAGGAGGGAGATCAGGTGGTGACGGCGGCCAATACCTTCCCCTCGGGCCTGGCGGTGGGCGAGGTCATCGATTCGGCCTCACCCAGCTCCACCGCTCTCCGGGCCCGGGTGAGGCCGTTCGTCGATGTGGAGGGACTGCGGGTGGTGGTGGTGCTCGCCTGGCCGCCCGATCCCACCTCCGCAACTACCACAACCACGACCACGCCGACGACGACAGAAGCTCCCGATGAGACGACCGATGGCACCACGGAGGGCGCGACTGGCGACACCACCGAGGACGGATGAGACCGAGGACGCTGGTGGTGGCGCTGCTCCTGCTGGTGGCGGCGGTAGTGGTGCAGACCACGCTGTTCAGCCGGTTCCGGTTCGTGACACCCGATCTGGTCCTGCTGGTGGCCATACTGCTGGCCACCACCGACATGCGACGTGAAACCGTTCTGGTGATCGGGTTCCTGGGCGGGTTGGTGGTGGACCTGTTGAGCGCCACCGTCCTCGGTCTGCGGGCGGCGGTGTTCACCGTGGTGGCCTACATCGCCATCAGGACCGTCCACCGCGTCGACTTCGGACTGGTGGTTGTGGCATTGTGGGCTGCCGCGTTGACCTTGATCGGGGTGGTCTTGTTCCTCATTCTGGGTACTCTCTTCGGCGAGGGAGGCGCCGTGGTCGCCGGATTCGGACGCCGGGTCGTCTTCGTTCCGCTGAGCAATCTGTTGCTGAGTCTGTTGGTGGGGCCGATTCTGAATCGACTTATCCGAGGCCACTTGCGAGGAGTGCTGTGAAGTTCGGGTTCCGTCTGGCGGCGATGAGCTTCGTCTTCGTGGCCATGTTCACGATGCTGGGTCTGCGCCTGTGGTTCATCCAGGTGGCGGAGGGCGCCACCATGGTCGAAGAGGCACAGGAGCTGGCCTGGCAGACCCAGAGCTACGAGGCTCCCCGGGGCGACATCTACGACCGAACCGGCGAGCTGGTGGTGACGAGTCGCTATGTGCCGGCGGTCGTCGTCGACCGTACCTTCGTCAAGCCGGCCGACCGCCCGGCACTGGTCCAACGGCTCTCGGCGGTGCTGGGAATGCCCGCCGCCGACATCGACGCCATGTACGACGCCGCCGGGATCAACGGTCGCTTCACCGTGGGGACCATCTCGGTACAAACGGCGTTCGAGCTGGCGACCCGGCTGGAGGACTTCCCGGGAGCCGAGATCGTGAAGATCCCCGAACGCGTCTACCTGGCCGGGCCTGATCTCGCTCACGTGGTGGGTCATCTCGGGCTCCCGACGCGCGACGACCTGGAGGCCAACCCCGACCTCGATCCCACGGTGCGGATCGGTCAGCTCGGGGTGGAGCGCACCTACGACGACTACCTGCGCGGCAAGCCCGGGGTGTCGGAGTTCAGAGTGGCCCGGGGCGAGATCATCGAAGCACGTCCGGAGGAGGAGCCGACGATCGGTGACAGCGTGTACCTGGCCCTCGACCTCGAGCTCCAGGAGATCGTCACCCGGGCGCTCGTCGACGGTGTGGAGCTCTCCAACGAAGTCAAACAGCAAGCCCGCGCCCAGGGAGAGGAGGTTTTCTCGGAAGCGAGGAGGGCGGCGGCGGTGGTGCTCGACGCCCAGACCGGCGAGGTGCTCTCCCTCGTCTCGCACCCGACGTTCGACCCCCAACAGTTCGTCTCCGGGCTCGACCAGGAGAAGTTCGACGAGCTTCGCGAGAGTCAGGCATTCAACAACCTCGCCGTCAGCGGGCTCTATCCCCCGGCCTCGACCTTCAAGGCGATCACCTACACGGCGGCCGAGCAATTCCAGTTCCCATTCCCCACCAACGTCGAGGGAATCGACGGCGCCAACCGGAGAGTCCACTGCGACGGGAAGCTGGAGTTGCCGACCCTGGCCGACGGCTCGGTCCAGGAGAAGAACGACTGGTATACCGGCGACAAGGGATGGCTCGACCTCCACGGCGCTCTCGAGCAGTCGTGCAACATCTATTTCTGGTCGGTGGCGCTGGGTGTGTGGCAGAACCGCAA
>CAZTXD010000124.1:0-11083 GCA_964617995.1 uncultured Acidimicrobiaceae bacterium | reverse complement strand
GTCGAAGATGGACGAGGTGATCTTCGAGGAGTTCAAGGGCACCGGGAACATGGAGTTGCGGCTCGACCGCAAGCTGGCCGACAAGCGGATCTACCCCGCCATCGACATCGAGTCGTCGGGAACAAGACGCGAGGAGCTGCTGTTCGAGAACAAGGAGCTGACCCAGGTCTGGAAGCTGCGCCGAGTGCTGCTGGCCTTGGAATCGGGGGCTGCCCTGGAGCTTCTGATCGACAGACTCAAGAACACGGGCTCGAACGCCGAGTTCCTGGCCGAGGTGGCCAAGAGCGGGAACTGAACAGGACAGGAAACGAGATGCAGACCGAGATCCACCCCACCTACGACGAGACGACCGTCACGTGCTCATGCGGCAACTCCTTCACCACCAGGTCGACCAAGCCGGGCGACATGCACGTGGAGCTGTGCAACGAGTGCCATCCGTTCTTCACCGGGAAGCAGAAGCTGGTCGACACCGGGGGCCGGGTCGAGCGGTTCAAGAAGCGCTACGGGTCTGAGACCTTCACCAAGAAGAAGGCCCCGGCGGAGCCCGACACGGCCGAATGACCTCCCCAGCGCCGGGAGGACAACCCAGCCCCGAGCTGGAGCGGGGGATCGATCCTGCCGCCACCGTCGGGGGCCAGGCCGTCCTCGAAGGGGTGATGATGCGGGCACCGTCGGCGTGGGCTGTGGCCGTCCGTCGGCCCGACGGCCGCATCGAGGCGATCCGCAACGACCTTCCCCGCCTGTCGACTCGATCCGTGGCGGCACGTATTCCCTTCATCAGGGGCGTCCTCGTCCTGGGCGAGTCCCTCACGCTCGGGTTCCGGGCGCTTTCCTGGTCGGCTCAGAAGGCCGTCGACGAAGAGGAGGAGGAGCCGCTCACCGGCCGCCAGATCGCGGTGTCGATGACCATCGCCCTCTCCTTCTTCCTGGCGGTCTTCATACTCATCCCCGCTTTCGTCGCCCGCTTCACATCAGGTGAGTCGGCGCTGATCTTCAACATCATCGAGGGAGTCGTCCGTCTGGCGATGTTCGTCGGGTACATCTGGGCGATCGGGCGGTCGAAGGAGATAGCCCGCGTATTCGAGTTCCACGGCGCCGAGCACATGACGATCCACGCCTACGAGGCTCGCCGGCCTCTCACAGTCGAGTCGGTGGCCGGGTACCGGCCCGAGCATCCCCGATGCGGGACGAGCTTCCTGCTGATCGTGATCCTGGCATCCATCGTCCTCTTCTCGTTGACTCATCAGCCGGGCCTCGTCTGGCTGATCGTGAGCCGGGTGGTGGGCATCCCCGTCATCGCCGGTCTCGCCTACGAGCTCCTGCGCTTCTCCGGCCTGGGGCGTGACACCTGGCTGTCGCGAGCCCTGGCAGCCCCCGGCCTGTGGCTGCAGAAGCTCACAACCGGTGTTCCCGCCGCCGACCAGATCGAGGTGGCCATAGCCTCGATGATGACCGCCCTCGACGAGGAGCGAGTCGAGGACGTCCTCGCCCGCGGACCGGTGCCCGAGTCGGCGTTGCTGGCCCGGCGGGCCGCCCTGTCGGCCTGATGGACCGGAATCTGGCGGAGCGGCTCGCCGAGGTCGAGGAGACCTACCGGGCCACCGAGGCCGAGCTGGGGAATCCCGAGGTCATCTCCGACCCGGCCCGCCTCGCCGAGCTGGGGAAGCATCACGCCGAGCTGGCGCCGATCGTCCGCCTCCTCGAGGAGTGGCGCAGGGTCACAGGCGAACGCGACGACGCCGCCGAGCTGGCGGGGGAAGACTCCGAAATGGCCTCCGAGCTGCGTGATCTCGCCGAGGAGCACCAGCGGCGTGCCGAGCAGCTGGAAGCAGATCTGCGCATGGCCCTGATCCCCCGCGACCCCAACGACGACAAGGACGTGATCGTCGAGATCCGAGCCGCCGCCGGCGGGGACGAAGCGGCGATCTGGGCCGGCGATCTCCTGCGCATGTACGAACGTTACGCCGAGCGTCACCGTCTGACCGTCGAGCCGATGGAGTCGTCCCCATCCGACGCGGGGGGGTTCAGCCGGGTCACGGTGGCGGTCAAGGGCTCGGGGGCATTCTCCCGCCTCAAGTTCGAGGCGGGGGTGCATCGGGTGCAACGCGTTCCCCGCACCGAGTCCCAGGGACGGGTCCACACCTCCACGGCGACGGTGGCGGTGCTGCCCGAGGCCGACGAGGTCGAGGTCGACCTCGACCCCGCCGACGTGAAGGTAGACGTGTTCCGCTCCCAGGGCCCCGGCGGGCAGTCGGTCAACACGACCGACTCGGCGGTGCGTCTCACCCACCTCCCTTCGGGATTGGTCGTCTCGGTCCAGGACGAGAAGAGCCAGCTCCAGAACAAGGAGAAGGCGTTCCGGATCCTCCGGGCGCGTCTGCTGGCGATCCGGCAGGCGGAACAGGCCGCCGAGGTGGCCGGGGCGCGCCGGTCGCAGGTGGGGACGGGGGAGCGCTCCGAGAAGATACGGACCTACAACTTCAAGGAGAGCCGTGTCACCGACCACCGGGTCGGGCTCACGCTCAAGCGTCTCGACTCCGTCCTCGACGGCGACCTCGACGAGATCGTGGGATCGCTGGCGGCCGACGAGCAGGTCCGCCGTCTCGCTTCCGGCTGAGCGCCTCAGGCGGAACGGGCCAGGCCCGTCACACCCCGGCGTTCCATGTTGCCCCACTGCTTGGTGGCCCTGCCCCCCAGCATCGCCCGCATGCGCCACCAGACCGTGATCTGGCGCAGTCCCAGGTTCTCCACGAAGACGATCATGAGAAGCTTGAGCGTCTCCCGGGGGTCGTTGAAATGGCCGAACTGCTCGTCGAGCATCAACGCCAGCAACGAGTTCATCGCCCCGAACGACACCGCGATCAGGAAGAGGACGGCCACATTCGCCAGTGATACCGCCCCGGTGAGGATGGCCAACGGGATTATCAGGTAGCCGAGGAACTCGACGATCGGGGCCAGATACTCGAACAGGACCATCGTCGGCCACGACACCATCCCCAGGGTTCCGTGGCGGGGATTGAGGAAGCTGGACCGGAAATCCTTGACGGCGGTCATGAGTCCCCGGTGCCAGCGGATCCTCTGTCGGCGCAGTATGGCCCGGGTGGGGGGAACCTCGGTCCACACGACCGCCGCCGGGGAGTAGACGATGCGATAGCTCCGTCCCCGGGAGCGGAGGTGACGATGGATCCGCATCGTCAGGTCGAGGTCCTCGCCGAAGTGTCCCGAGGTGAACCCACCCACCTCCACCATCACGTCTCGGCGGAACACACCGAAAGCTCCCGAGAGGAGGGGCAGGGCGTTGATGGCCGACCACCCCGGGCGGGAGGCGACGAACGACCTGACGTACTCGAGCAACTGGTACCGCTCGAACAGCCGCTCCGGCACCAGCGCCTCCACGATGTGGCCATGACGGACACGGCAGCCGTTGAGGGGGCGGACATTCCCACCCACCGCCACGGTCCGCTCCCGGTCCTCGGCGAAGCGGCGCATGGCATGGACCAGGGCGGAGCCCTCGATCAGGACGTCGGCGTCGGTTGCCATCACATACGGGTAGCGGGAGGTGTTGATGGCGGCGTTGAGGGCGTCGGCCCGTCCACCGTTCACCTTGTCGATGACGGTGAGGTTGATGGGGAGAGTCGACTTGTAGACCTGACGGACGGGAGCTGTATCGATGTTGGCGCGGATGGGATAGGGCACCGGGGTGAGCTTGAAGGCCTCTATCAGCTTCTCGAGCGTGTCGTCGGTGCTGCCGTCGTTGGCGACGACGATCTCGAAACGGGGATAGGAGACCATGGCCATCGAGCGGATCGACTCGACGATGCCGGCGGACTCGTTGTATGCCGCTATCACGATCGAGACGGGCGGAGCGAGATCCGAGCCCAACATGTCCTCCACCCGACCGAAACGCTCGACCATTCGTTCCTTGTAGAGAACGCCTCCCGAGACCATCGCCAGCAGGAACAGGATCACTTGCATCGCCACGAAGTAGGCGAGGACGAGGATCGAAAACCCGGCCAGTAGAGAGCTCACGAGGAGTCCGACACGAGGGAGGCGAGCCGGCGGTCGCGGTCGCTGGCACCGCCGGAGAGGACACGATCGAGCGCTTCGCTCAGCACGCCGGATTCGGTCAGCTGATTGAGCGCGGCGTCGGCGGCGTACGCGTCGGGCCCGTCGAGAGCGACCATGAGATGATCGATGCCCTCGGGAATGCGCCCCAGGGCCCCGGCGGCGTTCTGGCGGACCCACCAGACGGGGTCGTTGAGCAGCCCGGAAACGGGCCGGGCGACCGAGGGCTCGGCGGTGGCCCCCAGGGACACGGCTACACGAGCCCTAACCCTCCAGTCCCGGTCGTCGAGGGCCTCGAGTAGCGCAGGCACCGTGTCCTCGCCGCCACAATGCTCCAGGGCCGAGGCTGCGGCCAGTCGCCAGTCGGGTTCGTCGGAGTCGAGCAGGCGCAGCAAGGCGGGTTCCGCCTCGGGATCGCCGATGAGGCCCAGCACCCTGCCGACCAGCGCCACCACCTCCACGTTGGGCTCGGGGGCCGCCGTCTCTCCGTCGATCCACTCCACCAGGGGCCTCACCGCCGAGCCTCCGAGCTCGACGAGGGCGTCGGAGATGCGCGCCGCCTCCCACGGCTCGACGCGGCCGGCCAGATCGAGGATTTCGGGAACGAAAGCGGTGTCGCCGAGTCGCGCCAGCCCCCGGATGGCATGGACACGAACGTGGCTGTTGGGGTCGTCGAGGAAGGAGCGCAGCACCGGGATGTGACGAACGCCGGCCAGGTCCACCAGGCTGGAGATGGCCCCCAGCCGGCTCGTGAGCCGGAGACGGCGTCGGGCCCGGTGGACGAGGACCTCGTGGATCCCCAGTGCCTCGGCCAGGTCGTCTACGACCTTGCGGTCCGGACCCGTGAGGAGCAGGCGGTACTCAGCGAGGGCATGGTGGAAGTAGGGGTCCTCTCTCCACGACGAGGGCGGGTCGGAGAGGACGAGGCCGCGGCTGACCAGCTCGCCGATGGCCGCCACGTAGTGAGCGGCCCTCACGCCCCGCCAGCGGAGCACCTCGCGATGCACCAGCTTGACCACGGTCAGAATGACCGCCAGGCCCAGCGTGGCGCCAGCGACGAGGACGAATACGCGGGTGAGTGTCGGATCCACCTGGCGTTTATCGGCGCCTGGTCGTGCGGGTTGAGGCCCATGTGGGGGAGGATCCGGCCCCGCGGTGGGGAACTCAGCCGTGGAGGCGGCTGCTCACACGGGCTCTCAGCTCCGGCATGCTGAACGGTTTGCGTATGTAATCGAGCGCCCCCAGCTCCAGCGATTGGATGACCGTCGTGTCGTCATCGACGGCCGAGAGCATCAGGACCGGGAAGTCGATCTCCTCCTCCCGCCAGCGGTGGAGTATGTCCATGCCCAGCATGCCCGGCATGAGATGGTCGAGTATCGCCAGATCTATGTCACCGGCGGCCCCCAGCTCGTAGGCCGATGTGCCGTCGCTGGCCTCCACCACCTCGTGTCCATCGGCCTGGAGATGACGTCGCACCAGGAGACGCACGGTGGGGGAGTCGTCGGCGACCAGGATCCGTGCCATGACCGGGGATTCTGGCACCATTCACCCATGGGTGACGAGCTTTCCCGCCTTCCGAAACACGAACGCCGCCGTCTGCAGGCGCTGGGAACGACCGATGTCGAAACGATGGCGCGTCGGCGTCTTGCCGGCGAGCCCCTCCAGTACCTCGAGGGATCGGCCCAGTTCACGGACTTCGAGGTGGCGGTGGATGATCGGGTGATGGTGCCCCGGCCCGAGACCGAGGGCCTATTCGAGCTGGTGTCGGGCCTGGACCCTGCGCCGAAGATCGCAGTCGATCTGGGGACCGGTTCGGGTGTCCTGGCACTGGCGGTGGCCCGGTGCTACCCCCGGGCCGAGGTGCACGGGGTAGATCTGTCACCGGAGGCAATAGAGGTGGCACGGGCCAACGGCCGGTCGCTGGGGTTGGCTGTCGAGTTCCATGTCGGCGATCTCTTCTCCGCTCTCCCGGCTCGGTTGCGACACCGGATCGACCTGGTGGTGTCCAATCCTCCTTATGTCGCCGAGCGAGAATGGGACGGGCTCCCGCCCGATGTGAAGCAGGAGCCGCGGGTGGCGCTGATCAGCGGCCCGACGGGAACGGAGGTCCTCGAGAGGATCGCCGCTCAGGCATCCGGCTGGCTGACACCGGGGGCAACCATCGCCTGTGAGATGGGCGAGAGCCAGGCCAACTCACTCAGAGCGGTCTTCTCGTCACTGGGAGAGGTGACCGTGCATCACGACCTGGCCGGAAGGCCCCGATACCTCATGGCGAGGCGGAAACCGTGACGGAAGACCTGATCTCCGAGGCCGCGGGCCGACTCCAGCGGGGCGAGATCGTCGGTGTCCCCACCGACACCGTCTACGG
The DNA here is from genome assembly GCA_964617995.1 of uncultured Acidimicrobiaceae bacterium. Lineage (GTDB taxonomy): Bacteria > Actinomycetota > Acidimicrobiia > Spongiisociales > ZC4RG35 > CAZTXD01. The sequence goes on along the minus strand of CAZTXD010000124.1, from coordinate 4,650 downwards.
GTTGGCGGTGGACCCATGGTCGGAGACCGCCGTGTCCGCTCTCTTCGAGGTCAAGGGGAGGCCCCGTGCCAAGCCCATCGGCCTGCTGGCGGGATCGGTGGATCAGGTGGAGGCGATCGTGCAGCTGGGTCCGGGCCGGGAGCTCGCCCACCGGCACTGGCCGGGAGCCCTCACGCTGGTCGTCCGGCCCCACGTTCTCATCCCCGACTGGATCGGTGACCGAGCCGTGGGCACCGTCGGCATCCGGGTGCCCGATCATCCCCTCCTCCTCCGGCTTCTCGCCCGGACGGGGCCGCTGGCGGTGACCTCGGCCAACGTGTCGGGCGGTGCCGAGAGCCTCGACGATGCCACCGCCAGGGACGCGATGGGGGAGGCGGTCGGGCTGTATCTGCCCGGCAGTTGTCCCGGCGGCAGGGCGTCGACCGTAGTCGACGTCACCGGGTCGTCAGCGAAGGTGCTCCGCCAGGGACCGATCGACGTCTCTGAAGCCGGCTGACATCGATCGGCGCTACCCGGATGGGGTCGGCCACGGCCGGACCCGCGAGGAGCCGTGCCCCCATGGTCTCGGCCCAGGCGACATCCCCCGGAGAGAGGATACGGTCGGCGATCACCAGCCGGCAGGACCCCAGACGCAGGTCGAGGGCGGCCGTTCGGCGGTCCACGACCACCGCGTCGAAGGCATCTGCAGTCGCCAGTCGGTGGCCGGTGACCGCCACCCGCATCCCGGCTGCCCGCGCCCGGTCCCGTACGCGCACCAGATCCGAGAGACGGCGTCCCGTTCGGGCCGCCTCCAGGATCGGGAGCAGGCGGGCGACGCGGAGGTCGCCGGACGGGCCGTCGGTGAGGATCGACTCCAGACAGGAGGTCGTCATGGGTGCGGCCAGGAAGGCGGCCGGGGCCAAGACGTCGAGTGCTCGCACGGTCCAGGTTATCCAGGCCATCTCGTCGACCTGCGCCGGGGTTGCGGCCCCGACGAGGTAGCCGGGTGGTTCGGCGTCGGGCCGGCTGGTCGACAGCAACGGGCCCAAGGTGACCTGAGCACGGGAATGCCCCGCCGGTTGAGATCGGCGTGTTCTGGTCCGGTGGAGAGAGGCGGGGGAGAGGGCTGTGGGTGGTGTCATCATCCTCGCTGGCAGACACCCTGGTATCGGCCGGGAGGCCCGCCGATCTTGAGCGGCCCTTTCGATCCATACGGCACGGCGGGTACTGTGCCGACCGAACGCAAGCCGGAGTCGCCCATGATCTCGATGAACCGCCTCGATGAGGTCGACCCCCAGATCGCCTCTTTGATCCGGCGGGATGCCGACCGCCAGAACACCTCCATCCACCTCATAGCCTCGGAGAACTTCGCCTCTCCGGCGGTGATGGCGGCGTCCGGCTCGGTATTCACCAACAAGTACGCAGAGGGGTATCCGGGCAAGCGCTACTACGAGGGCTGCGGGGTCGTAGACGAGATGGAGACCCTGGCCATCGAGCGCGCCAAGGCCCTGTTCTCGGCCTACCACGCCAATGTCCAGCCGCACTCGGGTGCCCAGGCGAACATGGGCGTCTACCTGGCGTTGCTGGAACCGGGTGACACGGTGCTGGGGATGCGCCTGGATCAGGGTGGCCACCTCACGCATGGCTCTCCGGTGAACTTCTCGGGCAGCTACTACGACTTCGTGGCCTACGGTGTCGATCCCGGCACCGAGATCATCGACATGGATGCCGTCCGCAAGCTCGCCCTCGAGCACCGGCCCAAGATCGTCCTCGCCGGCTACTCGGCCTACTCGCGCCACCTCGACTACGCCGCATTCCGGGCGATCGTCGACGAGGTGGAGGCGGTGTTGCTCGTCGATGCCGCCCACTTCATCGGCCTGGTGGCAGGTCAGACCCTGCCCAACCCGATGGAATGGGCCGACATCGTCACCGCCACCACCCACAAGGCCCTGCGGGGACCCCGGGGGGGAATGGTCCTCGCCACCGAGGACTACGCCCGGATCGTCGACAAGGCGATCTTCCCGGGCGGGCAGGGCGGGCCGATCGAGAACCAGATCGCCGCCAAGGCCGTCTGCTTCCAGGAGGCGGCGCTCCCGGAGTTCTCCGACTACACCGACCAGGTCGTGGCCAATGCCTCCGCCATGGCGGAAGCGGTAATGGACTCGGGGGTCAGGGTCGTGTCCGGAGGCACCGACAATCACCTGTTCCTGATCGATCTCCGCTCGATCGACGAAGACCTCACCGGACGGGAGGCGGCCGGGCTCCTCGACCGGCTGGGCATCACCCTCAACTACAACACGATCCCCAACGATCCGCGTCCTCCCTTCCGGGCTTCGGGACTGAGGATCGGGACACCGGCGATGACCACCCAGGGGATGGGCGTGTCTGAGGCCGACGAGGTGGCCCGCCTGATAGCGCGGGCCCTGCAGCAACGCACCGACGAGGAGGTCCTGGCGAAGGTGGAGGGGCGGGTGCGGGAGCTGGCCAGGCAGTTCCCGCCCTACCCTCATGGCTTCTCCGGCCACGTCGGCTGATGCATTCGTTGGCCCCCCCGGGCGTCCGAACAGGGAATGGGGAGGGGCCCGCGGGCGACTTCGCCGCGGCGAGGACGCTAGTTTCGCAGGCAGCGACAGAGTGGTAGACTTTGTGAAGCAGTTCACAAGCTCACCATCGGAGAGGCGATGAGAGAGGACTCGGTCACCAGGCAGATCGGCTCGGCCGTCAACGATGGCTGGTTGCAGGGCGGGTCGTTCTTCAGCTCCATCCTGGCCGGTACGCTGCTCGGCCTGGGCCTGGACTGGTGGCTGGGCAGCTCACCCTGGTTCGTCGTCGGCGGCATCGTCCTCGGGTCCTACTCGGGTTTCGCCCGCACCTGGAAGGAGATCAAGTCCCAACCCGACCCTCCTTCGGTGACCCGACCCCGACCGGAGGCGGACGAGCCGTGACCGTCGACGAGCGCCAACAACCGGTGCCCGGGGAGACACCGGTCGAGGTGATTCTGGCCCGGCACACCGCGGCCAGAGCAGTATTCGTCGGTCCCGTCCTCATACTCGTCTTCTGGCTGATAGGGGGCGGAGACGGTGCGCTGGCGTCCCTGCTGGGAGTGGCCGCGATCGTGGTCAACTTCCTCCTGGCCGGGGCGATTCTGTCGATTTCGGCCCGGATCAGCCTCGCTGTTTATCATGCGGCCGCCCTGTTCGGCTTCTTCCTGCGGCTCGGACTGATCATGCTGACGATGGTGGTGATGACGCGCTCGATCGAGGATCTCGATCGGATGGCATTCGGCCTTTCGGCGGTGATCGCCTACCTGGTGCTGCTCACGTGGGAGGCGGTGGCTGTGGCCAAAGGACGAGAAAGGAACCTGGATTGGATCAGCTAGCTGCGCGTCTTTGGGCCGCCCCATTCGTGGTGGCAGCCGAGGAATGCGACCTAACCCAACCGATCTGTGCACCCTCCGATGTGACCGAGCTGTTCGTGCTGCCCAACATCGTCGGGCAGGTGAACCGCACGATCATCCTGTTCTTCGTGGCCGCCTTGATCGTGGTCGGTGTCCTCTTCTTCGCCTTCCGCGACCCCAAGCTCATCCCCTCCAAGTTCCAGGCGGCGGTCGAGGGCGTTGTCGGGTTCGTGCGAGACGAGATCGCCATCGGGATCATCGGCCCGGAAGGGATCAAGTACTTCCCCTACCTGCTGGCGATCTTCATGTTCACCCTGGTGGGAAACCTCTTCGAGGTGACCCCGCTGGTCAACTTCCCCATCACGTCGCGGATGGCCATTCCCGGGCTGCTGGCGATCCTCACCTATCTCATCTACCTCGTCGTGGGATTCAAGAAGAACGGCTTCCACTACCTGTCCGAGATCGCCTGGCCCAGCTACGTGCCTATCGCCCTTCGCCCCCTGGTCGGGGCGATAGAGCTCGCACAGTACTTCCTGATCCGGCCGTTCTCCCTGGCCGTCCGGCTCTTCGCCAACCTCGTCGCCGGTCACACGATGCTCAGCCTGCTTCTCGCCACCGGCGTCATATTCGTGGGAGCCGCCATCACCCAGGATGTCTCCGTGCTCAAAGGCGGTGCCGGCATCCTCTGGTTCATCATGGGGCTGGGCATATACGTCTTCGAGATCCTCGTGTCTGTGCTCCAGGCCTACATCTTCACGCTCCTGTCCGCCGTTTACATCCAAGACTCGCTGCATTTCGAGCACTGAGGAGACAGATCCCGCACACCCACGGTTAGGGAAAGAAAGGAAAGACAGATGGACGCATTACTCGCCGTGATCACGGCCGCGGCCCAGGTGCTGGCACAGGAGGTCACCGGGATCACCGGGAGCCTGAACACCGTCGGCTACGGGCTGGCCGCCATCGGCCCGGGCATCGGTGTCGGCATCGTCGCCGGCAACGCCGTGCAGGCCATGGCCCGCCAGCCGGAGGCCGCCGGCATGGTCCGCACCAACATGTTCCTTGGTATCGCCTTCACAGAAGCGCTGGCCCTGATCGGCTTCGTGCTCTTCTTCCTCGGCTGAGGTGACCATGTACCTACGGATCACATATCTCGCTGCAGCCGAGGGAGAGGGTGGAGGCCTCGAGCTGCTGCTGCCTCCGGTCTCGGAGCTGATCGGTGGGATCATCGCCTTCGCCATCGTCTTCTTCTTCATCTGGAAGTTCGCCGGGCCGGC
>CAZTXD010000123.1:0-11117 GCA_964617995.1 uncultured Acidimicrobiaceae bacterium | reverse complement strand
GCCCGGACGGTGTCAACGTATGGCAGGTCCCGCACGATTGCGTCGCCCAGCGCGACGTGCTGCTTGAAGACGTGGTACTCGTCAGCGGTGAGCTTGGCGGGCTTGCGCAGGATCGTGTCGGGAATGCCGATCTTGCCCACGTCGTGGAGGAGGCCGGCCAGGCGGATCGTCCGCCGCATCTCGTCGTCCACGCCCAGCCGGTCCGCGAGGAAGAGGGCGTAGCGGGCGACGTCCTCGGAATGGCGCTTCGTGTAGCGGTCCTTGGTGTCGACCGCGAGCACCAGCCCCTGCAGCACGTCGAAGGTGCCGGCCGAGGTGCGCTCGGCCTCCCCGAGGCGGGCGACCCGGACCGCGTTGCCGCCGCCCGCCTTGGCCTCGGCCACCGCCACCGCCGCGGCCGACAACAGCTCGGTGACGGAGGTGGCGTGGTCGGGGTACGCGCAGATGCCCACGCTGACGGTCACGGGCAGCTGCTCTGAGTCGCCGAACCGGACGCTGAGGTCCGCCACCCCGGCCATGATGCGGCCGACGTTGTCCCCCATCGCCTCGGCGTCGGCCCCCGGATGGACGAGCAGGAACTCGTCCGGCCCGTAGCGGGCCGCCAGCATCTGCCCGCTCGCCTCACGCGCGACCAGGTCGGCGACACGGAGGAGCACCCCATCGGCCGCGTCGTGACCGTGGTTGTCGTTGAAGAGGCTGAAGTTGTCGAGGTCGACCAGCGCCAGGCCGATCCGTCCACCGCTGCCGCGGGCCCCTTCGATCAGGTCCGCCAGCAGGCCGACCACGGTGCCGTGGTTGAGCATCTCGGTCAGCGCGTCGCGCCGCTCCGCCTCGATCAGCCGCTCCTGCTGCCGAGCGAGCCTGGCCTGCGCGGCGCGGAAGATCACGAACAGGATCGCCGCCAGCACGACGGCCGCCGCCACGGTCACGACCATGACGTCCCAGCGTGCCGCCTCGAGCCGCGCCAGCAGGCCGGCCGCGTCTCGCCAGAGGGTCACCACCGCCAGAGTACTTCCGTCTTCGGAAATGACCGGCAGGTATGCCCGCACCGCCGACTCGACGCCCCGCGCCGCTGCCGGGGCGCCGATCGCGTCACCGCTGACCAGGGCGATCGACGGATCGCCGCTCAGCGCTCGCTGCATTTCGGCCGAGGGCGCCCCAGGCTGCCCGGCGGCGGTCGGGGCGGCCGCAAGGACCTCGCCGTCACTCCCGCGGATCTCGATCCGGAGGATGGAGTCTCGCGCCACTAGGCTCCCCAGCTCGGCCTCCAGCTGTCGGCGACGCAGCGGTGTGGGTCCGTCGGCGTCGAGGTCGTCCGGCTGGAGGTTTCCGTTCACGAACAGCTCGACCAGCGAGCTGTCGCGCTCCACGAAGGCCTGGAGCGTGGCGTTCGAGAGGTGGACCGATGCCACCGCCACCAGCCCGGTGGCGGTCACGCCCACCAGGACCAGGAAGACGCCATAGACCAGCGCCAGCAGCATCGGCCGCCGGCGCCGATCCCGAGCCCTGGGCCGCAGCCTCTCTTCAATGCGCACCTGGGTACAGGATTGGCTCATCCGTCCCGGGGTGTCGATAGGCCGATCGGGGGAGTCGAGGCCGAGCCGCGGCAGGGCAGCGCCGCCACGCAGGTAAGAACGCGGAGACCTGGGACCCGCCCCGTACCGGGGTACCTTCCCCACGCTGGAGCGCGGTGGCGAAGCTCGGCGCGTCGGTTGCTAGACTCTGGGCATGCCCCCAGATGTCCCGCTCCCCGACTTCGGCTCGCTGGGCGAGCTGACGGTTGTCGACACCCGACACGGGCACGTCGCACCGTCCGAGGTGATGTACCCCGGCGGTCCGGGAGTCGACGGCGGCCTGCTGGCGCCCGGCGACCCGGTCCCCGAGAACGCCGGACCCGGTGGACGGCGTCCCGAGTGGCTGAAGGTGCGGGTCGGCGCCGGCGACACGTTCAGCGGCGTGAAGCGGCTGGTGCGGGCCGAGGGGCTCAACACGGTGTGCGAGGAGGCGCGCTGCCCGAACCTGGGCGAGTGCTGGGGCCTCGGCACGGCGACCTTCATGATCGGCGGCAGCGTCTGCACGCGGAACTGCGGCTTCTGCGCCATCGCCACCGGCCGTCCTCCCACCACCGACCGGGACGAACCGCGACGCGTGGCCGATGCGACGCGCCAGATGGGCCTGCGCCACGTGGTGGTGACCATGGTCGCCCGCGACGACCTGCCCGACGGCGGCGCGGAGCTGATGGCCGAGACGATCCGCCAGGTGCGCATCGAGAGCCCTGGCACCAGCGTCGAGGTGCTGATCAGCGACCTGAACGGCCGCGAGACGGACATTCGGACCGTGGTCGAGGCGCAGCCGGAGATCCTGGGACACAACGTGGAGACGGTCCCTCGCCTCCAGCGACCGGTCCGCCGGCGGGCACGCTGGGACCGCAGCGTGGGCGTCCTCACCGCCGGCCGCTCCATCGCCGACGGTATTGGCTTCGACCGAATGGTCACCAAGACCGGCATGATGCTCGGCCTGGGCGAGACGTGGGACGAGGTGGTCGAGGCGATGCGCCTGCTCCGCGAAGCGCAGGTCGACGTGCTCACCATCGGCCAGTACCTGCGCCCGAGCCGGCAGCACCTGCCGCTGCGCAAGTACTACACCCCGGCCGAGTTCATGGCGCTGCGCCGGATCGGGCTGGAGCTCGGCTTCCGGCACGTGCAGTCCGGCCCGCTGGTCCGCTCGAGCTACCACGCGGCCGAGCAGGTGCCCGGCGCCAGGGCCTCCGCCTCCGTCGCCTCCTGAGCAAAGGGCCGATGGTCGCCGATCCCACCGCCACCCCGTTCCGCGACATCAGCCGTCCCCGGACGGCCGCGCCGCCGGCTCCCGTCCGGCGGCCGCGCCGCGACGCCCTCTACCGTCCCGCCAGCGACGAGCATCCGCTGCTCGCCGCCCACGCCGGGGCACTGACGGTCGACCGGCTGGGGACGGTCGACTACCACCCCGCCTGGGACCTCCAGGAGGAGCTCGCCGAGCAGCGTCGCGGGCGACGGATCGGCGACCGGCTGCTGCTGCTCGAGCACTACCCCGTCTACACCCTCGGCCGCGGCGGCGACGAGCGGAACCTGCTCGCCTCCGCGGACCGGTTGCGCGAGCTGGGAGCCAACCTGGTACGCAGCGACCGCGGCGGCGACATCACCTTCCATGGCCCGGGGCAGATCGTGGCCTACCCGATCGTCGAGCTCGCCGATCCGCTCGACCTGCGGCGCTACGTCCGCGCCCTGGAGTGGTCGATCATCGACACCGCCCGGAGCTTCGGGGTCGAGGCGGAGCGGACCGAGGGGCTGACCGGCGTCTGGGTGGCGGGGCGGCGCAAGCTGGCCGCCATCGGGGTGCGGGTGCGCCGCGGCGTCACCACCCACGGTCTCGCGCTCAACGTGAACACCGACCTGCGCTGGTTCGCGGAGATGATCCCCTGCGGCATCCGCGACAAGGAGGTGACCAGCCTGCGGGCCGAGGTCGGGCGGCCGCTGCCGATGGGCGAGGTCGAAGACGTGCTGGCCGCAGCGCTGGCGCGCCACTTCGGCCTGCGCCCGCGCGGCGGCGAGCCGGCGGTTGCCGGACCGGCCGGTGCCAGGGAGCTGTGAGCGACGAGCCGGTCGTCGAGCGCAGCAGCCGGGTCGGCGAGGACCCGGGTCACGGCCGCGCGCCGAGGATCGAGACCGCCCCCTTCGGGCCGTGGCAGACCAACGCCTACCTGGTCTGGGACGGCCGATCGACCGACGCCCTGGTGCTCGACCCGGGGATGGGCGCCGCCGACCCCCTCCTGGCTCGCGTCGGCGAGCTGGGGCTGGCCGTTCACCGGATCGCCAACTCGCACGGGCATATCGACCACATCTTCGACAACGCGGCGCTGAAGCGGGGCAGTGGCGCGCCGCTGGCCATCCACCCCGACGACCGGTATCGGCTCAGCGGCGAAAACGTCTACGGCTTCTCGGTCGAGCCGAGCCGGGCGGAGATCGACCTGCGCGAGGGTGACGAGCTGTGCATCGGCGACCTTTGCTTCGCCGTCCTCCACACCCCCGGCCACACGGAGGGCTCGGTCTGCCTCTACGAGGAGCGGCACGGGCTGCTCCTGTCCGGCGACGTGCTGTTCGCCGGGGGCTGGGGCCGAACCGACCTGCCGGGCGGCGACGAGGGGCAGATGATCGCCTCGCTGCGACGCCTGGCCACGCGGCTGCCGGAGGCGGTCCGCGTGCTGCCAGGACACGGGCCGGAGACGACCATCGGCCGCGAGTGCGGCTGGATCGACCGCGCCGCGCAGGCCGGCAGGCTGGGCTGACGGTCCGGCACGGCGCCTGCACCGGTTCCCGCGCCGGCCGAGGAGCCGGACGCCGGCCGGCGAGTCGGAGCAGTCAAGCAGACGAGGGGAGTACCCGATGGCACAGACCGCCACCCGTGAGCAGCGATTCGGCATGCAGTCGCCGGTCGACGACCAGACCTACGACCTGATGCAGGCGCTGACCAGCAAGCTCGAGGCGATCGAGGCATACCAGATGTACCTCGACGACACCGAGGGCGAGACGCGGCAGCTGTTCGAGGAGCTGCTCAGCGACGAGCAGCGGCACGCGGAGCGACTGATGGAGGCGCTGCGCCGCGTCATCCGCTGACGCCCCTCGCCGCTCGGTGAGCCCCGCCCCGCAGCGGGGCTCACGCGTGCCCGGCGGGCTACGATGGGGACGGCACGCAACGTCAGACGCCAGCCCGACGAGCGGTGAAGGAGGTGCGATGGCTGCACTGCGCATCACCCGCCTGGGACACGGCGGGGTTCTGTACCGATCCCCCGGCGACAGGTGGGTCTGGGTGGACCGCTGGACCGGGGCGCCCAACTATCCCGACGCCTTCCGCAAGCCCCAGCAGGTCGACGTGATCGCCCCCACCCACGGCCACTTCGACCACGTGGGCGACGACGCCGCCGATGTGGTGGAGCTGATCGAGGCCGGCGGCGGCAACGCGACCGTGGTCTGCAGCCACGAGATGTACCTGTACCTCGGGGCGCTGGGCCACGAGGTGGTGGGCATGAACAAGGGCGGCACCTTCGAGGCGGCGGGGATCCGCTTCAGCATGGTGCACGCCGAGCACACCGGGGCGGTGACGATCACCACCACCGACCCCGCCTCGAGCCGCGAGCTCGGCTGCTGGGGCTGGGTGATCGAGTTCGAGGACGGGACGCGGGTCTACCACTCCGGGGACACCGACCTGTTCGGGGACATGCGGATGGTGCGCGAGCGGTGGTCGCCGTCGGTCACGATCCTGCCGATCGGCGGGCACTTCACCATGGGACCCGCCGACGCCGCTAGGGCCGTCGAGATGGTGGGGGCCACGACGGTGATCCCCGTCCACTACGCCACCTTCCCGATCCTGGCCGGAACCCCGGCCGAGCTGCGCGACCACACCTCGGCGGAGGTGGTCGAGCTGGAGCCCGGCGAGACCTGGGAGCGCTGACCGGCTCCACCGCGCCCGCGGGAGCGGCGCGCGGGATGGTGGTGGCTCCCCACCCTGCAGCCGGTCGCGCCGGAGCCGCCGCCCTAGCCGCCGGCGGCAGCGCCGTGGACGCCGCCGTGGCGGCCAATGCGGCGCTGGCGGTCGTCTACCCCTCCGCCTGCGGCGTCGGCGGCGACCTGTTCGCGCTCGTCTGGTCCGCCGAGGAGCGCCGGCTGTACGGGCTGAACGCCAGCGGCCGCAGCCCGCGCCGCCTCACGCCCGAGCTGGTCGAGGCGACCGGCGCGCGCAGCATGCCGGAGCGGGGCGCGCTGACCGTCACCGTCCCGGGCGCGGTGGACGGCTGGAGGCTGCTCGTCGAGCGCTTCGGCCGGCTCCCCCTGGCGGCGGCGCTCGAGCCGGCCGCGCTGCTGGCGGAGGAGGGCCAGCCGCTCGCTCCGCGGCTCGCCCCCGTGCTGGCCGCCGCCTTCCCCGCGCTCGACGCGGCGGGCCGGGAGGCCTTCGGCATCGGCGGGCGCGCTCCCGCGGCCGGCGAGCCGATCCGCCTGCCCGCCCTGGCGGCCATGCTCCGGCGCCTGGCGGCCGACGGGACCGACGCGCTGTACCACGGTCCGATCGGCGCCTCCCTCGCGTCGGCGGTGCAGGCCGCCGGCGGGGTCCTGTCGACCGACGACCTCGGGCAGCACCGCTCGGACTGGGTGGAGCCGATCTCCGTCGATCATGCCGACGTCGAGATCGTCACTCTGCCTCCGAACTCGCAGGGCATCACGGCCCTCATCGCCCTGCGGGTGCTCCAGGCGCTGGAGCGACGCGGCTGGCCGGGCGTTCCGCCCCGGGAGCGCCTCGCCGCCGGCGCCCCGCTGACCGCGGAGCGGGTCCACGTCCAGGCGGAGGCGCTGAAGGTCGCCTGGGCCGAGCGCGACCGATGGGTGGCCGACCCCGACCGCCTGCCGGCGCCGATCGACCGGCTGCTGTCGGGCGGGCACGCCGATCTCCTGGCGGCCCGGCTCGACCCGGCGCGGGCCGGGACCTTCGTGCCGCAGCAGTCGTCGGAGGGCGGCACGGTCTACCTGGCGGCGGCCGACGGCGAGGGGAACGTGGTCAGCTTGATCCAGTCGATCTACGACGAGTTCGGCTCGGGGGTGGTCGACCCGCGGACCGGGGTCGTGCTCCACAACCGCGGCAGCGCCTTCCTCCTGGAGCCCGGTCACCCGAACCGGCTCGCGCCGGGCGTTCGCACCCTGCACACGCTGATGCCGGTCATGCTGCTGCGCGACGGCCGCCCCTGGGCGGCGCTGGGGACCATGGGCGCGGACGGCCAGCCGCAGACCATCCTCCAGCTGCTCGCCGCCCTGCTGGACGACGGGCTCGAGCCGCAGCAGGCCGTGGAGCGGGCCCGCTTCCGCCTGAGCGTTGAGCGGCGTGGAGAACCGCTGGGCCCCATGGAGCTGGAGCGCGACGCCGGCGGTCGGGAGCTGGCGGCTGGGCTCGAGGAGCGGGGGCATCGGCTCCAGCTCCTGCCGCCTCGCAGCCCCAGGCTGGGCTGGGCCCAGGTGCTGCGCATCGGCTCCGGCGGCTTCGTGGGCGGCGCCGACCCGCGCGCAGACTCCGCGGCGATCGGTCTGTAGAATCATCCGGCCATGTCCCCCGCAGGATCCGAGGCCCCGCTCGTCCGCGCCCGCGGACTGACGAAGCGCTTCGCCGGATTCACCGCCGTCGACGCGATCGACTTCGACGTGCGCGCCGGGGAGGCGTTCGGCTTCCTCGGCCCCAACGGTGCGGGCAAGACCTCCACCATGCGGATGATCAGCTGCGCCTCGCCGATTACCGAGGGCGAGCTGACGGTGATCGGCATGGACCCGCGCACGAACGCCAGCCAGATCAAGGCGCGCCTGGGGGTGGTGCCGCAGATCGACAACCTCGACCTCGAGCTGACGGTGCGCGAGAACCTCGAGATGTACGCACGCTACTTCGACATCCCCGGAGAGGTGGCGAGACGGCGCGCGACCGAGCTGCTCGAGTTCGTGCAGCTGATCGAGCGTGAGAGCGACCAGGTCGAGCCGCTGTCGGGCGGCATGAAGCGCCGGCTCACCATCGCGCGCTCACTGATCAACGAGCCGGAACTGGTGCTCCTCGACGAGCCGACCACCGGGCTCGATCCCCAGGCGCGGCACCTGCTCTGGGAGCGGCTCTACCGGCTGAAGCAGCGCGGCGCCACCCTGATCATCACCACCCACTACATGGACGAGGCCGAACAGCTGTGCGACCGGCTGGTCGTGATGGACAAGGCCCGGATCGTCGCCGAGGGCTCACCGCGCCAGCTGATCGACCGCTACTCCACGCGCGAGGTGGTCGAGCTGCGCTTCGGCCCCGAGGGACCGGACGGACAGGCCGAACGGCTCGGAGGAACCGCCGCGAGGATCGAGGTGCTGTCGGACCGCGTGCTGCTGTACACCGACGACGCGGACGGCACGACCGACGCGGTGCACGCCAAGGGCGTCGAACCGGCGAGCGTCCTGGTGCGGCGCAGCACCCTGGAGGACGTGTTCCTCCAACTCACCGGCCGGACCCTGGTCGAGTGATGCGTGCGACGGACCGTTCCGCAGCGCTGCGGTTGACGCCCCTCCGCGTCGTCGAGGGCAAGCTGCGACGGTGGCGGCGGACCTGGCACGGCAGCGCGTTCTCGTCGTTCGTGTCACCGGTGCTGTTCCTGGCCGCGATGGGGCTGGGGCTGGGATCGCTGGTCGACCGCGGCGCCGGAGCCGACGCCCTTGGCGGGGTCTCGTACGTCGCGTTCGTCGGGGCAGGGCTGCTGGCCGCCACGACGTTCCAGAACGCGGCATCGGAGTCGTCGTGGCCGGTGATGATGGGCATCAAGTGGGGCCGTGGCTACCACGCGATGCTCGCCACGCCCGTCCGCGTCCGCGACATCGTGCTGGGCCATCAGGCCGCGGTCGTGCTGCGGCTCACGATCAGCGCGACGATCTTCGCGGTCGTGATGCGGCTGTTCGGGGTCACGGATCTCGCTCGCGCGCTGCTGGCCGTCGTCCCGGCCGTCGTGACCGGCATGTCGATCTCCCCGCCGGTCATGGCCTACACCAGCTGGATCGACGGGGATGAGGCCCTGGCCTACCTGTACCGCTTCGGGATCATCCCGATCTTCCTGCTGTCCGGGGCGTTCTTCCCGATCGACCAGCTCCCGGCCTGGAGCCGACCGGTCGCCTGGGCCACGCCACTCTGGCACGGGGTGCAGCTGACCAGGTGGGTGTCGCTCGGGTTGGACACCGCCGCCCCGGTCCTGCTGCACCTGGCGTACCTGGCGGCCTGGGGCGCGGCAGGGACGGTCCTCGCGGAGAAGCTGCTGCGCCGGAAGCTCACGCCGTGAGGATCCACCGGTGAGCGCAAACGTCCTGGCGGTCGCACGGGTCCTGCCGCTGCAGCTCGTCGGAGCTCCGCGCGGCCGGCACATGGTCGAACGCAACCTGCTCGTCTACCGCCGCGGCTGGATCGTGTTGATCTCCGGCGCGACGGAGCCGCTGTTCTACCTGTTCGCCATCGGCATCGGGGTCGGCAACCTCGTCGGCGACCTGACCGGACCCGGCGGTCAACCGATCTCGTACGCGGCGTTCATCGCCCCGGCCCTGCTGGCGGCGTCGGCGATGAACGGCACGATCTTCGAGATGTACAACGTCTTCTTCAAGCTCAAATACGAGAAGCTCTACGACGCGGCGCTGGCCACCCCGATGCAGCCCCGCGACATCGCGGTCGGCGAGGTCACCTGGTCGCTGATCCGGTCCGGCCTGTACTCGGTCGGCTTCCTGGCGGTCGTCACGGCGCTCGGGCTCGTCCGCTCCTGGTGGGGGCTGCTGGTGATCCCGGCCGCGCTGCTGATCGGCTTCTGCTTCGCGTCGGCCACGATCGCGGCGACCACCTTCATGCGGTCGTGGCAGGACTTCGACCTGCTGCTGCTGTTCACGATCCCGATGTTCCTGTTCTCCGCGACGTTCTACCCGCTGGACGTGTACCCGCCGGCGATCCAGTGGCTCACCCAGCTGTCACCGCTCTACCACGGGGTCGAGATCGTCCGGGCGCTGAGCCTCGGCATCCTCGACATCACGCTGATCGCGCACACCGCCGTGCTCGTCGGGATCGGCCTGACCGGGGTGGCCATCGCCGCCCGGCGGATCGAACGCCTCCTCCTCGCCTGAGCGTCCCCGAACCCGTCGCCCGAACCCGTCGCCCGAACCCCCCGCCCGAACCGGTCGCCCGAACCGGTCGCCCGAACCTGCGGGAGGTGTGGCCGATGGGAACCCGACAGGGGATACTCCAGCATCCACCGGTACACGGTGGGCAGGGAGTCACGAGGATGGACGACATCTCCACGGTCGGGTCGGACGCCGGGTCGACGTCCCCCATGGCGCTCCAGACCCGCTGGGCGTGCCGGGACGTGGTCGGACGTGCGACCGAGCTCTCGGCGATCCGCCAGGAGCTCGCGACTGCGAGGAAGGGGCTGCTCGCCGCGGTCACCTTCGAAGGCGAACCCGGCATCGGCAAGAGCCGCCTCATGATCGCCGCCGCGGAGATGGCCAGGGACCAGGGGTTCGTGACGATCGCCGTGACCGCCGACGAGGAGTTGCGCGGCCCCTTCCTGGTCGCCCGCTCGATCTTCGCCGACCGGTCCGCGCGCGAGGTCGCCGATGGGTCGACGGCCGCCGACCTCCAAGCGGCGCTCGATGCGATCTCCGGCCGCGACGACCCGGGCCTCGACACCCTCTCGCCCGACGAGAAACTGCTGCGCGCCTTCGATCTGGGAGCGGTCGCCTTCCGGACGCTGACCTCCCACACACCCGTGACGCTGCTCATCGACGACCTCCAGTGGGCCGACCGCGACAGCGTGCGCATGCTGCGCTACATCGTGCGGTCGGTCGCAGGTTCCCCGCTCTTCCTCGTGCTCGCGGTGCGTCCCGAGGAGATGGAGGACTCCGAAGCCGCCCCGCTGCTCGCCGACATGGAACGCATGGGGTTGGTCCGCCGGCTGCGCATCGGTCGGATGAACCAGACCGAGAGCGCCGAACTGCTCGCCGCGGTGCTGAGTGGGGACCTCGACGTGACGAGCGCCGCGACGATGCACGCGCAGGCCGAGGGTGTGCCGTTCATCCTCGAGGAGGTGGCGCGCACCTACCGCGAGGCCGGCCTGGTTCAGCAGATCGACGGCGTGTGGACCCTCGCCAAGAACGCGGACCGTCTCGTGCCGTCCGCCGTGCGCACGCTCATCCAGCGGCGCGCGGCACACATGCCGGAGACGACCAGGACGATCCTGGGCGAGGGTGCCGTCCTCGGCAGGAGCTTCAGCCTGCAGGACCTCCAGGCCGTCAAGGAACGTCTGGGGGATCCCGACGTGCCGGACGTGACGGGACTCGCCGAACTGCTGACCCCCGCCGTGACCGCAGGCCTGCTGATCGAGCTACCGCAGGCCGCCGCCGGCGACTACCGGTTCGCGCACGAGCAAGTCCGCGGGTTCGCGGCGGACGCGCTCAACCCACCGCGGCGGCGGGCGATCCACGGCGCTCTCGTGGAGCTGTTGACCACCGGCGCGGAACCGTCCCCGGAGAGCCTGCCGCTGCTCGCTCGCC
>CAZTXD010000122.1:0-11157 GCA_964617995.1 uncultured Acidimicrobiaceae bacterium | reverse complement strand
GATCCGCCGCATAGGTGCGTCGCCGAAAGCTTCTTTGGATGGTGGCGAACGGTATCCGTTCGTACAGAACGAATGAAGCTGGAAACCGTTCCTCCACAACCAAGGAAGGCTCATCGACACAGAGGGAACTGCGTCTAGTCGAGGTTCACCTCGACGGTTTCACAGCCGCGGAACGGAGCGATGAGTCTCGCCTCCGTCTCGATCTCGTCCTGCACATCTCTGGAGAGCGCGGCGAAGGGCTGCAGGGTCAGCGCCAGACGCTTCCCCTTGGTCCGGGCCCGCCATGTACCGACGATTGCTCCGTTTACGACGACCGCTCCCGGTCCCCGCACCGGTCTCCACATCTCCCGCCGGTGCTTCTCGTCGGGAAGCAACTTGGCGCGGTCCCGTTGTTGGAGGTAGGGATCCTGGAGGGGGAGTAGCCGCAGTCCCGTCGGCTGTGGTGGGGAGGACAGGTCTGGTTCGTCGTCTCGATGCAGGAAAGCCTCCTCGCCGTCGCAGCGGACCTCGATCAGCTCCTCCCCGATGATCGAGAAGGCGTCCTTGGCGTCGGAGAGGCTTCGCTGTGTCCACTCGGCGAACTGCCTCGGGGTGGCCGGGCCGTAGCAGTGGAGGAACCGCCGGGCCAGCTCGGCCCGGGCCGGCCCCGGATCGGGAACGTCGGGGAAAGCGGGAAGCCACTGATCGGTCCTAGCCAGCTCGGCGTTGGTGCCCCGACCGGCGACGATGCACACCGCGCCGCAGGTGCCCAGCGCCCGGAACAGGGGCTCGGGCATGTCGGCATGGGTGAAGTCGGGGCGCTTGACCCTGGAGAGTGCTTCCACCCCTGCGTAGACTCGATCCCGGAGATCGTTGACGTCCATCGTCTGACCGTCGAGCACCTCGGATGCGGCGGAGGCCATGTCGTCGAGGACTCGGAACGGGTCGAGCCCCGCATCCTCTAGGGCATTCGCCCACCCTCCCAATGTCTGCTTGAAGGACGTCTGGTCCACCGGGAGCGCTCCAATCGTGAATACCCCGATGTCGGCGGCCGGCACCACGTAGGGCGCTCCCCGAACGCTCCACAGTGCCACCAGGGAGCGGGCGTCGAGCCTCGCCTGCTGCATCGCCTCCGGCGTCAAGCCCTCGACCCGGGTGACGAAGGCAGCATCCGCCGAGCCCAGGGGCGTCTCCTGGATCCCACACCCTGCCGCGGCTGTCACCAACGACTCCGGAGGCAGCCTGTGCGTCAGGTTGTGACGGTGGAGCCGGAAGGCGAGAACCTGGTCGACCGCGAAATCGAGCACCCAACGCAAGGCTACTCGAATGGGTGATTTCCACCGCTCGGGCTGGATCGTTCGCAGCCGGACACTTGATGAGAGCCCTGCGACCGTGCCGATCTCATCCGGACCCATTTGGGCAAGGCCACGAACCGAGTCTGCTCGCGTATTCTTCGAAGGGAGCCTCACGGAGGAAACGGATGGTCAGGAAAGGGGAACGAGTCCAAACTCTCACCAAGGTGGTGGGCCAAGCCCCCCGTACCGGGATCGTCGTCGCCGTGGAGGACGACGAATTCGTCGAGGTGGAATGGGACGACGGGCACACGAGCACGGTCTCCGCCGCGGCGATCGTGCCTGCTGGGGCTGACGAGAAGAAGCCGCGCGAGCGATCACGCTGAGGTAGACGCCCTGAGGGTCCCCGGGCGACTCCGGCCGGGCGGTCGCGTCGCGGGTCGACCCCGGTCCCTCCCCTCCAACGCGGGGCGGCGTCCCGCTCGAGCCCGGCACACCCGACTCCCCGCCCTCTACTCGACTTGCAGCCTTACGCTGTACTGCTACCTTACCCCGTACACCTTACAGCGTACGAGAGGAAGGGTGGCAGTCATGTGGAGATGGATCGTGGTCGGTATCGGAGGCCTGTTTCTGGCGTTGTTCGCCCTCTGGGTCGTTCTGCTGGTTTCGTTGCGGACGAAGTTCTCGCCGGCGCTGACCGCCATACGTCGGATGAACCGTGCCGTGTGGAACCCACGTGCCATGAAGGTGGCGGGACAACCGGGAGCCTATGCATCGGTGATTCATCACGTGGGGAGGACCACCGGCACCCGTCATGCGACACCGGTCGGAGTGGTCGATACCGAGGAGGGGCTGCTGATCGCGCTCCCCTACGGGACCAGTCCCGACTGGCTCAAAAACGTGCAGGCGGCGGGATCAGCGGTCATCGTCAGTGAAGGAAAGTCCTTCCGGGTCGAGGATCCCGAGCTGGTCCCGTCTGTCGATGCCAATCGCCATTTTCCGGCCAAGGACCAACGCATCCATCGCCTGTACGGAGTCGATCAGTTCCTCCGCCTGCGGCGGGAGGCTTCGGAGGTTTTCGTTGGGGATCACCAATGAGAGCCATCGTCAAGGACAGATACGGTCCTCCCGACGTCCTGTATGTAGACGAGCTCGACGTTCCGATCCCGGGAGACCACCAGGTCGTGGTGAAGGTACAGGCGGCATCGCTGAACACCGCCGACTCGGATCACCTGAGGGGCCTGCCTCCCATCGCCCGCCTCGGCACCGGGCTGCGCCGACCGAAGTCCCGACGGATTGGGCTCGACGTGGCGGGAAGGGTCGAGGCCGTCGGCCGCGCGGTGACGGGGTTGCGTCCCGGAGACGAGGTGTGGGCCGACCTGTTCGAAGTCGGCCACGGCTCGTTCGCCGAGTATGTCTGCGCTCCCGCCGCGGCGTTCTCGCCAAAGCCGGTCACCGCGACGTTCGAGGTGGCAGCCACCGTACCCCACTCGGGAGTCCTGGCGTTGCAGGGTCTACGCGGCAAGGGGCCGGTGGAGGCCGGCCAGAAGGTCCTGATCAACGGAGCCGGTGGATGCGTGGGGCCCTTCGCGGTGCAGATAGCCCGGTCCTCCGGGGCGGAAGTGACCGCCGTCGACCACACGGAGAAGCTCGACCTGTTGCGGGCCGTCGGTGCCGACCACGTCGTCGACTATACGCAGGAGGACTTCACCGAGAACGGTCACCGCTACGACCTGATCCTCGACATAGCCGCCACGCGTTCGATCCTCCGCTTCAGGCGGTCCTTGAGTCCCGACGGCCGGTACGTCCTCATCGCTCGCTCCCTGGCCGGCTTCTTCGGGGCTCTGGTCCTGGGTGCATGGATCTCGCTGACGGGGCGAAAGCGGATGGGCACATTCATGTGGAGGCCGAATCACCCCGACGACCTGGACCTCCTCCGAGACCTCCTCGACTCCGGGAGGGTTCGGCCCTTGATCGACCGACGCTACCGGTTGGAGGACGTCCCCGACGCCTTCCGCTACCTGGAGGCAGGACAAGCTCGGGGCAAGCTCATCGTCATCCCATCGGGCACACCATGAGGAGCGTTGTGGCGATTTCTTGATGTGGGCTGCTCTGGGTCTCAGCCCATCCTCTTGAGGATGCGAGCCACCGTCAGCCACGTTCGGGAGGAGACCTGCTTTCCGAACTGCCTCTCGATCCACGTCATGACATCCGGGGTCTGGGTGCTCGTGTCCGTGACTGTGAAGAGCTCACGGTCGGTCGCCCCCACGAGGCTGTAGCTGCTGTTCTCGGGTCGATGCGGAACGTCGAGGGTGAGCTCCAACGGGTACTTCGAGAACGTGACGAGCAGGTACGAGCCGGGACCGTGCTCGAGATCCCCGAACGGTCGCTGTTCGACCAGCGCTTCGAGCTCCAGGCGACTGCGGATGATCGTCGTGGACTCGAATCCGAGGGTCTCCTGCCAGGCTTTCTCCAGCGTCGATTCCAACCCGGTGGTATCGACGGCGGCGTCCTCGAAGACGACATTCCCGCTCGAGATGATGGTGCTCACGCTTCGCAGCCCGAGATCCTCGCACACGGCGCGTAGGTTCTCGTTGCGCATGTTCGGATTCCCCGGCCCGATGCCGCGCAATAGGCCCACGTATTGGTTCACGGGACCGTTCTACACCAATCCGCCCGCAACCCGTGTCGCAGGGAGCCGCCTCACGCCGAAGTCCCCGGACCGGGTAGCGCTATACCCGCGGCGGGGTACAGACACCCGCAGTCGGGTGGGTCGATGATCCATTCTTTCCGGTCCAACTCACGACGAGAAGGAGGTCCCGCAAGCCATGCTCCGTCGGATGACCCGACGGCCGTGCTCAGCGGAGGTTGATATGAGGATCCTGTCCCCTGCCTTGCCCCGTTTCCGCCACCGTGACCCGGCGGAGTCGATCATCTTCGACGCGCCCGGTTCCGATATTCACCGGCCGCGCAGGCCCGGTTTCGTGGGGATGTCTCCGGGTAGGGTCCGCCGGCATCGCCTCACTCGGTGGTTCCCCCCGCAGTCTCCAGCCTGGCAGATATTCCCCCTGGCGCTGCTGGTGCTCTGGACCTTGATCGCCTTGCTGAGGGCGGCTTGAACATCGCCCCAGGTCTCGGCTCCCCTGGCTGATACGCCACCCATGGCGGGGTTCCCTTACTTCCTGGCCCTCCGTCCGATAACGGCCCGGTTCCCGGGCCGTTCAGGAACTCTCCGTTCCGGCGAGGAATATGAGCTCCCGGCGGCTGTTGAGGCCGGTCTTGCGGAGGACGCGCTTAACGTGGGTAGCAGCTGTCGACGGCGCGATGAAGAGCTCGTCGGCGATTTCCCGGTCGCTCAAATGGCCGCGGCCGATCGCCCGGACGACGTCCATCTCCCTATCCGTCAGCCCGCAGTCATCGAGGTCGACATCGGGAAGACGCCCGGCCAGCGTGGATGCGACGTGCTCGGACAGCCCGATGGAGGTCCACGCCCGCGAGAGGATCCAGAAACCGGCCAGTCCGACGCCCAGCGCAGCCAGCGATTGGACCATCTGCCATTGCGTGGCCACCCGGGCCACAGCCTCCTCGTTGATCCAGCCCGCCGTCACGGCCTGGAGAGTCAGTTTCTGTGCCGATCCCAGGACGAAGGCGCCACAGGCTCCGACCACCACCCACGCCAGGGCACGGAGGTAGGGCGACTCGGCTCGCAGGGCCAGGAACACCATGCGAAATCCCAGCGCGGCGAACAACACGGTATTCAGAACGATGAGTGTCGATAAGGCGGCCGGCATCAGGCTGGATAGGAATTGTAACGCTCTTGCGGGGGCCGGTCCCCACATCGATACCCCCGATCGGGTAGGGGAATCCCGCGGTCCGGGTATCGACCGGTGCCCCGCCAGGCGCCTAGAAGGGGGACGTCCGGCAACCAAGACCGGCTTCGATCAGGAGGAGAGATGACGACGGGGGCGACTTTCGCATCTCCCGTTCACGACCGCTCCCGGGAGGCCGATCTGGTACGGCGGGTGGCCGAGGGGGACGGGGCCGCCTTCACGCTTCTCATGACTGCCCACCAGGAGAGGGTTCTGGCGGTTTGTCGGCGCATGATGGGGAACCGCGAGGATGCCCTCGACGCGGCCCAGGAGACGTTTCTCAGGCTCTATCGGAAGGCCGACCGGTACCGGGGTGACGCCGCCCTCGGCACCTGGCTGCATCGCGTGACCGTCAACACATGCCTCGACCAACTTCGCAAAGCCAAGCGTCGACCTGCCGAGCGGCTGTTCGACGATTCGGTTTCCGGTCCGGAACCGACGCGAGGCTTCGATGTCGTGGAGACCCGGCTCGACCTCGAAGCAGCCCTGGAGTCGCTCTCACCCCCACTGCGGATGGCGTTGATACTGACCGAACTCCACGGCCTGCGCACCGCCGAGGTCTCGCGGGTTCTCGATGTTCCCCTGGGGACGGTCAAGTCGAGGTTGTTCCGGGCGCGCCGGGAGCTGGGCCGCCTTCTCGCCGACAAGGAGCCGGCCTGAGCCGTCACGGACGCCCGGCCATCCCGTACGGATCTTGAATGCCGGTACGAGGCTCGTCCCTGAGATGATCAGGACGCCAGTCGGGCCTGTTCCAGTCCTTCGAGCAGGACATCGAGACCGAACTCGAACTCGGCCTGGTCGTCACACCAGCCCAGGGTCGAGTCGGGGTCGTCGTGGCTGATCTCCGCCAGCATGCCGACGAGGAAGGGAAGGTGATCGGCCATCTGCGCGAGCAACTCTCCGGAGGCTTCTTCACCCGCCTCGTCGTCAGGTGAGAACAGCTCCTGGCTGAAGCCGAGCGCTCGACTTCCCAGTGCATGGAGGGCGTGATGCGCCAGGTGGTTGGAGAAGCCGCCCAGCCGGAGTATCTCGAGGACGCCTTCGTAGTAGCGGACCACGGCGGGGTTCATGGAGGCTCGCGATTCGATCACCTCGGGAGCCCACTTGTGCCGCAGGAGAACCTCCCTCGCCGCGAGGATCCTCCGCCGCAGCGCGGTCTTCCAATCCTGTTCGGGTGACGGAGAGTCGATACGGCTCACCGCCTCGAGGATCTCGTTCACCACCACGTCCACGATTCCGTCGAGGACTGCCTCCTTGCCGGCTACATGGTGATAGATCGACATCGCTTCCACTCCCAGCTCCTCGGCTAGGCGTCTCATCGTGAGCGAGCCGATGTCGCCGGCGTCGGCTACCTCCACGGCTGCATGCAGGATCCGCTCCCTGGTCAGGGGCATGCGGGTCTTTTCGTTCGGTTCTGTCTGGGTAGCCATCGAAGGGGAGTCCGAATTCTAGACGTACGGGGTAAGTCTGGCTGTGACTTGACAGCCTTACGGCGTATGGGTAGCTTGGTGGTCGAGCCTTACAGCATAAGGAAACGGAGCAAGGAGGAGCGAGATGGAGTCGACCAGCCGGAGGGAAGCGTTCATCACGCCAGCCGGGCAGAGGATGAGGGCGATCGTCCAGGACAGGTACGGGCTTCCCGATGTCCTGGAGCTGGAGGAGATGGACAAGCCGGAGCCCGGCGCCGAACAGGTTCGCCTTGCGATACGAGCGTCGTCGCTGAACATGTACGACTGGCATATGACCACGGGGATGCCCTACCTGGCGCGGATCCAGGCCGGTTTGCGAATCCCCAAGGACCGCATCCCGGGAGCCGATGTCTCCGGCATCGTCGACGCCGTCGGCGAGAACGTGACCCGATTCGAGCCGGGTGACGAGGTGTTCGGGCTCATCGGCGGCGGGGCGTTTGCCGAGTTCGCATGCGCTGGGGAGAGGAAGCTCGTCCCCAAGCCACCCAACGTCACATTCGAGCAGGCGGCCGCCATACCGCTGGCCGGGCTCACTGCCCTGCAGGGCCTACGAGACGTAGGAGGCGTCAGAGCCGGCGACAGGGTGCTCATCAACGGCGGGTCCGGCGGTGTCGGGACCTTCGCCGTCCAGATCGCCAAAGCGCTGGGCGCCGAAGTCACCGCCGTGTGCAGTACGGCCAAGGTCGACACCGTCCGCTCTTTGGGTGCCGATCTCGTCATTGACTACACCCGCGATGATTTCGTCGAGACGGAACGTGACCACGATGTCCTCTTCGACAACGTCGGCGACCGCCCTTGGTCGCAGACGAGGCGCGTGCTCACCCCCGGGGGGATCAACGTGACGATCACCGGGCCGAAGCATCGCTGGTTGGGCCCCGTCCGCCGCCTCGCATATCGCAAGATGGTTTCGACCTTCAGCAATCGAACGATGACCTGGTTCACGGCCGCTGCGACACTCGAGGACCTGGACTTCCTGGCCGGCCTCTTGGCGTCCGGCCGGGTGACCTCCGTCATCGAGAACAGCTTTCCCCTCGAGAGGACCGCCGATGCTCTGCGCTATCTCGGCGAGGGCCACGCTCTCGGCAAGCTCGTCATCACGGTGTGAGGCGACGATATTCCTCTGCCGGGTCGAGGAACCAGCCCATCTAGCCCGACGACGGGCGAAGCGACGGAGAGGTGTAACGGCGCCAGATTCAGCCCTCCGATGATCAGGTGTTCGTTGTAGGCGCCGTCGGGACGGACCCAGCCTCTGCCGAAGACGAAATCGTTGTAGAACGAGGCCGGGAACAGGAGCGCCCACACCCCGACGACTCCACTCGCCGGGGGCCAACAGGAGAAGGGCCAGCCGTCTTCCGGACCACCACTGCGTCGTCATGCCAGGCTCTCGACGCCGACGAGGGGATCGGGATGGTGGGGCTCCCATCCGGTCGCCTGCCGGAATCTCCTGTTGGAGACGCGTTGTGAAATAGTCAGGAGTCGAAAGGCGCTTCCCAAGAGCGTGCGGGCCAGCCACCGGGGGATCTGCCGGGGTGCCGGTGCTTCCACCGCTGCCGCCACCGCCGACATCCACTCGAGAGCGGTGACAGGTCGATCGTCGGTGACGTTGTAGGTGCCTTCGGGAGTGTCCATGGCTGCGGCGACAGCGGTGCCGGCATCCTCCACATGCAGGTTGGAGGTGAAGTTGCCGCCGTCTCCGACCACCGCCCCCTGGCCTCGCCGCACCATGTCCAGCAGCTCCGACGAGGCGCGGCCGGGCCCGTAGAGGCGGGAGAGCCGCAGCACGACACCCCGGCCCCCTGCCGCCGTGAACTGTCGGATCGCGTCCTCGGCGTAGAGTGCCGACTCGGTGGCGGCCAACGGAGGATCGAGCGGTGATTCCTCGTTCAGCCACTCTGAACCGCCATCGGCATAGTTGAGCGTCACCGACGGCTGGACGAGTAGCGGTACCCCTGCCTCCAGGGACGCCTCCACCAGGTTGTCAACGGCTTCGGTTCGCAGTCGGTCGTTCAGGCGCCAAGCCCGACGTCGGCTCATCAGGGCGAGAGACGGTATGGCGGTGGCGAGATTGATCACAGCCTGGGCGCCTGCCACCGAGGCTGCGACGGCGGCGGGATCGAACAGGTCGACTTCGAGGGGATGGGCGCCGGATCTTTCGAGCCACTCCTTGCCCTCGCTACTGCGGGCAACACCGGCCACCTCATGGCCCTTCTCCACCAGAAGGGGCACCACTGCCCTTCCCAGAACTCCGGTCGCTCCGGGGACGATGATCCTCACGTCCGCCCTTTCTCAGTCGTTGCTGCCGCTTCGATACGCACGACTTCCTCCGGATCCTTCCCAGGCGCTCCAGCTACCCTACGCCTCTCGACCCTCTCGGCAGTCGGGTCCTGCCTTCTGCGTGGAGCCTCCCAGCTCCATCAGATGCCGGTGCGTCACCCAGCCGAGAGTCGTCAGGTCGGGTAGCGTCCCGGGGGAACATGCCACGACGAGCGCAGCGTCGGACAGGCGAGCGACCGGCCACATCGCTCGCGTCGCCTCGGTCGTCGAACCCACTACGACACCCAAGTCGCGGGATTGCAGTGCTGGCGATGGTGGCCGCCCTGCTGATGTTGGGAGCCAGTCCGGCAGCGGCCTGCAGCCCTCCCGCTTCTGCCGTCTTCGACTGGGTGTTGGATCCCGAGGTCGAGACGGGAGAGACCTACCTGGGGGTGGTAGAGCGGAGGGTGCTGGCACACGCCCCGCCGGTGCCTATCGTTTCCAGCAGCCGGTCGGTTTGGGTCGGCTCCCGGGTGTGGGGGGACGTTTCCGGTGTAGACACTTCTGCTCGCCGGCACGGCTCCTATCTGGGTGACCTGTGGGAATTCGTCTCGTTCTGCCCTGCTTCCCCGTCTCCCCGGACGGGCGACTCCACCATGTCCGTTGTGGTCGGTTCACCTTCTCGGGGTCCGACGACGGTGTGGCTGGCGGAGTCCCACAACTCCTTCGACCCGACGTTCGAGGGTGGTCTGACAACTGCGCAGGAAGAGGCGCTGAGCGCTCGGTTCGGTCCGCCTCGATTTCTGGATGACCCCACCCGGGTATCGCAGGTCCTGTTGTGGTTGTGGACCTGGCAGACGTGGATCATCCTCGGCACCGCTTTCGTGGGCTTCGTCATGCTCCTCAGGCTGTGGCGCCGAGGGTCGAGAGGGTCGGTTCACGACTCTGGCAGTCCACTGTCGAGCGTGTAGGAGTGCCGGGTCGGGCCGCTAGGCCCGTCGGGGCGCCGCCATGATCGGCGGTTGTCGGTCTCCCAACGACGAACGCCACGCCGGCGCCCCGCCTCGACCGACACGGCTCTCCACGATCGTGACGGGCTCACTCAACGAGCGCTGTGCGAGACCGTGGAGATCGAACAGCCGACGATGGCCTCCACCCACGCGCGCACTTCTCGGCGGGGGCTCTCGGATCCGCCCGGTTCTAGGCCGTGATCGTCATCCGGGAGATCCGGTCACCCTCCAGATCGAAAGTGAAGGTGCTGGGTCCATTGAACCCGTTCCCGCCGACCTGTGCGCTCACCGCCACGCCTGAGTCGGTGAGCTCGACTGCAGTGACGTCCAGGGTCGCCTGGACTCCGATGAGCTCGCGGTCGCTCCAACCTCGGATCTCGTCGTGGCCTGTGAAGACCCTGCCCCAGTCGTCTATCTGCCCGTTGTCGGCGAAGGACACGACGAAGGCGTCGGTGTCGCCTCGGTTGACCGCCTCGATAGCACCGTCGATCGCGGCGGGTAGTTCGCCTGTCATATCTGGCTCCCTTCTCTCTGCTCCTGTGGAGCATACGACGCTGGTATAACGCTGAGCGTATGTCCGTTCCCGGTTCCCACCAGCCGTCAGCGTCCGGCCCCGGTCGCCGTATCGTTCCCGCTTCCGTCCTGCGTCAGCAGCGAACCACCAGGGGCGTTGAGGTCGGAGCGATCGAGCTCTTCTTCGATCTGGTCTATGTCTTCACCATCATCCAGATCTCCCATCGCCTTCTCGACCATCTCAGCTGGCTGGGAGCGGTGCAGACGGCCGTGCTGTTCCTGGCTGTTTGGTGGGCATGGAACTACAGCGCCTGGGCGATGAACTGGCTCGACCCGGCCAGTCCCGCGGTGAGGGTCTTGTTCGCCGGGTTGATGCTCGCCGCGCTGGGCATGGCGGTCGCGCTGCCCGGGGCTTTCGAGGAGCGAGCGCTGCTCTTCGCCGGTTCGTATGTGGCATTGCAGACGGTGCGCAGTCTCTTCATGGTGGTGGCTTTCCGGGGACGCGACCCGGTGATGCATCGCAACTACTTCCAGCTTCTCGTCTGGTCGGTGCTCGCCGGTGCCATCTGGATGTCGGGGACCCTGTTCTCGAGTGGTGCCCAGCTCTGGTGGTGGGCGGCGGCGGTGGCCGTCGACTACCTGGCACCCCGGGTCGGGTTCGTGCTCCCCGGACGGGGAGCCACCCCGATGAGCGACTGGTCGCTCGTGCCCGAGCACCTAGCTGAACGGAACCAGCTCGTGTTCCTCATCGCCCTGGGGGAGTCGATCATCA
>CAZTXD010000121.1:0-11190 GCA_964617995.1 uncultured Acidimicrobiaceae bacterium | reverse complement strand
TATTGCTGATGGGTCATAGCGTCATCAGGAGGAGAGATGCCCCGGCCGTTCACGAACGGTGAGCGTTCGTTGCTCCGCCAGAAGCTACGGCATGCCGCCCGGGTAAGGATCGAGCAGGTGGGTATCCGGGCCACGGCTGTGGCCGACCTCACCCGCGAGGTGGGCATCTCCAAAGGGGCGTTCTATCTCCTGTTCGAGTCCAAGGAGGAGCTGGTGGCCGAGGTTTTCACCGAGGTGGAGGCCGAGGTTCGAGCCGAGCTCGACGCCCTGGTGGACCGACCCGCACGTCCCGAGGATCGGCTGGGGGCCGTCATCGGATTCCTGTTCGAGGTGGTGGCCGGGCACCCGCTGCTGCGTTTGCTGAGCGACCCGGACGAGGGTCCCCTCCTGTGGCGGACCGTACCGGAGGCGGAGATGGCCGAGCGAATGGCCGACGACGACCGCTACTTCCGTTCGGTCGCTCGACGCCTCAAGGCCGGCGGCTCCCTGGCCACCGACGTGTCCCCCGACCTGGTGGCCTCCCTTCCCCGTCTGGCACTGGCCGTTGCCCAGGGCCGGGGGTTGATCGGTGAGGACCGCTACCAGGAAACGGTCGAGCTGGTCGTGGCCGGGTTGGTGACGAGCTTGAGCGAGACCACGGGATGATCGAAGCCCACCAGCTCTCGTTCCGCTATCCCCGCTCCGAACACGACGTGCTGTCCAACCTGTCGTTCCGCATCGATCCCGGCGAGGTCTTCGGGTTCCTCGGCCCCTCGGGCGCCGGCAAGAGCACGACCCAGCGGATCCTCACCGGTGTCCTCGGGGGATGGCGGGGAGAGGTGACGGTGGACGACCGACCCCTCCGCGCCCTGGGGGCCGACTACCGCGCCCGGATCGGCGTCTCCTTCGAGTTCCCCAATGTCTACACCCGGCTCACCGCCCGCGAGAACCTGGCCTTCTTCTCGTCCCTCTACCCGGCACCCACTCGTCCCCCCGAGGAACTCCTGGAGCTGGTCGGCCTGGCCGATGTGGCCGACCAGCGGGTGGCGACCTTCTCGAAGGGCATGCGCATGCGCCTGAACCTGGCCCGCGCCTTCGTCAACCGCCCCCGCCTCCTGTTCCTCGATGAGCCCACCTCCGGGCTCGATCCGTCCAACGCCCGCCTCGTCAAGGACCTGGTGACCCGCTCCGCCTCCGACGGGACGGCGGTGTTCGTCACCACCCACGACATGGCTGCGGCTGCCGAGCTGTGCCACCGGGTCGGTTTCCTCGTGGAGGGGATGCTCGAGCATCAGGGTGCACCCCGTGAGCTGATGGTCGCCCACGGACCCCGGCTGGTACGTGTGGAGCACAGAACCGACTCGGGAGCTCTCCAAGAGGAGGAGTTCCCCCTCGACGGACTCGGCTCCGACCTCCGCTTCGCGCAGCTCCTGGCAGGAGGGAAGGTGGAGACGATCCACACCACCGAGGCCACCCTGGAGGACGTGTTCCTGGCGGTGACCGGTCGCTCCCTCACATGAGCGCCCCGGTCACCCTGGTCCGCAACGATGCCCGGCTGTTGTGGCGGCGAGGAGTCGTGGTCGCATCCCTCGCCGTGGTCGTCCTCTATGTCGTCCTCTTGAGGGCCATCGGTCCTGCGACGGCCGCGGTGGTCCTCCCCTTCCTGGTCTTCTCGGACCCGGCGGCACTCGGATTCTTCTTCGCGGGGGGTGTCGCCCTCGTGGAAAGAGGCGAGGGCACGGCAGCGGCGTTGGCGGTAACACCAGCCCGGCCGTGGGAGCTGGTGGGTGCCCGGGCCGGGGGTCTCGCCGCACTGGGCACGGTGGGAGCGGCACTCATCGCCGGGCTCTCGGGTGTGGCCATCAGATGGCCCCTCTTCGTGGCCGCCGCCGGCCTCACGGCCGTCGCCTACACGCTGTTGGGTCTGGCCGTGTCGATGCGGAGCGGCACCGTGAACGAGTACTTCGCCCGGGCCACAGTAGTGTCCGTTCCCCTATTCGCCCCGCTGGGTGCGGTGATAGCCTTCCCCGACTCGCCCTGGCTGGCCGCGTGGCCGACCACCGCCTCCCTGGGTCTTCTCCGGTCGTCGGTGCTCGGGGAGAGGGCGATGGGAGGGGTCGGGATGGCACCCGCCGTGGTCGTCCTGTCCATCACCTGTGTGGCGGCGGCCGTCTGGGCTCACCGGGAGCTGGTCATGGCCGTGCGCACGGGGCGGATATGAGACCACGCCGCGTCGCCCTGGTCGTCGGCGACATCGCCAACCTCAGACGGGATCCGATGCTGGCCGCTTCCCTGGTGGCGCCGCTGCTGGTGGCGGTGGCGCTCCGGTTCGGTATTCCGGCTCTTCCGGAGAGCGTGGGGGTGACCGGGTACCTCTCGCTGGTCCTGGGCCTGGCGGTGCTGCTGGCTCCCTTCCTCGCCGGTTTCGCAGTGGGGTTCCTCCTGCTGGAGGAGCGCGAGGACCGCATCCTCGACGCGGTGGCCGTCACCCCCATCGGGGTCGGAGGCTTCCTGTCGTATCGTCTGTTGCTGCCGATGGTCGCAGGCGGGGCAGGCGCGGCGATCGTCGCCATACTGGGCGGGATCTCTCCGCTGGGCGGACTTCGCCTCGCCGGGGCCGCTCTGCTCGCCGCGGGCTCCGCCGGCCTCATGACCATGAGCCTGGCGGTTCTCGGCCGCGATCGCGTCCAGGGCCTGGCGATCGCCAAGCTGATGAGCTTCGCCCTGGTGGCAGCCGTCGCCTTCCAGCTTCTCCCGGGACCGTGGCGTTGGCTGCTCGCTCCGGTCCCCCAGGTGTGGGTTCTCGAGGTGGTTGCAGGCCCCGAGCCGGTGGCCTTCTCGGTGGCCACCGGTGGCGCCGCGCATCTGGCGGTCGGCGGGCTGCTCTGGAGGCGGCTGCGTCACGTCGGCTGACCTCACGGTCCGGCCGTCATCGGCCCTGCCGCCCGTCGTCAGGGCAGATAGACCTGGGTGATCGAGACGATGTCACCCCCCGCGATCGTCACGGTGGCGGGCATCACGCCCTCGAACACCCCGTACACATCCGGATCGACACCCGAGAGGATCGCCGCCAACTCCTCGTAGTCGATCCCGGTCTCGGTGGGGGCGCCGTCTGTGAACAGCAGCGCCGAGTAGACGGCATCGCCTGCCGGAGCGACCACATGTATGTTGTCGTCGGGATCCAGGATATAGATGTCGTTTGGCAGGTCCTCCCCCTCGGAGATGACCCCGTCGGCGATGGCGGCCACCCGGGCTTCCTCGCCCGACAGCAACTCGGCCGGATCGAGGATGAACCCGTCACCGGTCGGTCCCGACACCCAGGCGAAGTACTCGCCGTCGGCCAGGTCGTGGGCGGGCTGCTCGGAGGGGATGGTGGTGGAGGTGTCGCCGGGGAGCGTGGTGGTGACATCGGTCTCCGGTCCGCCGCAGGCGGTGATGAGCACGAGCGAGCCAACGGCGAGGGCCAGGAGGCGGTGCGGACGTCGGGACATGATTGACTTCCTTTCAGGGTCGACAGGACCCAGGTACACGTGGTCGATCCTCGTTCAGAGGGCGCACTCGGGGCGGGCCATCTCGTTGCGCAGCGTCTCTGACGTCGAAGACCCGGGGAAAGGTTCCCTTCGGACGCGAAAAGGGTTTCGGCCGACGCTCCACCGCCCCCGCCGTCACCCCGTTTTCGCGCATCGAATGCGCGCCATGGCGCGCATTCGATGCGCGAAAACGGGATCAGTCCTCCATCAGGCGGGCGGCGAGGGAGGAGACCTCCTGTCGAAGCTCGTCCGGTTCGATGACGGAGAAGCGGCAGGGCAGGCTCGCCAGGTAGCGGGCGATCCACCCCAGCTCGTCCGCGCCGATCCGCAACATCGTCCCGTCCTCGGCCGGCTCCAGCACTCCCACCGTCGGGGAGACCATGCGCATGGCCCCGTCGTGGGGAACACGCAGCAGCACCCGGGCCTGGTGGCGGTACACGCCCACCGCCAAGCCCTCGGAGACGAAGGCGGCGGCATCGAGATGCTGGCGCTGGGTGAACCGCATCCCGGTGGACCGTGCCTCGGCGATCCGATCGACCCGGAAGCTGCGCCACGCCTCCCGATCCCGGTCCCACGCCACCAGATACCAGCGACGGGCGGTGTGAACGAGCTGGTAGGGCTCGACGTGGCGTTCGGTCCGGTTGCCCGAGCCGTCCGTGTACTCGAACCGCATCCGCTCGGGGCCGCGGCATGCCTGGGCGATCTCGACGAGGGTTCCCACCTCGATCCGGCTTTCCCCCGGTGAGCCGCCACCGACCCGAACCGTCACGGCCGCCAGGTCGGTGATGCGGCTCTGGAGCCGGGTCGGCAGGACCTGCTCGATCTTGGCCAGGGCGGCCACCGCCGGATCCTCGAACCCGGGAAGGGCGCCGGCCGCCGCGGACCGTAGGCCGAGGGCCACGGCCACCGCCTCGTCGTCGTCCAGGAGAAGGGGCGGTAGCGCCCCCCCGGCGACCAGGCGGTACCCACCGTGCGGTCCCGTCGTCGCCTCCACCGGATAACCGAGCTCCCGGAGACGGGTCACATCCCGGCGCAACGTCCGGGACGTCACCTCCAGGCGCTGTGCCAGGTCGGGGCCGGTCCAGGTGGGCCGTGCCTGGAGCAGAGACAGCAAGCGCAACAGCCGAGCGGTCGTGTCCACCACCGCCACATTCTTGCATATTGAGGACTGAAGCTGTCCTCATACACCTGTAGTTTCACGGTTGTAAGTCGAGCTCCCGAGGAAGGCTGCAATGCTCTACAGCTCCATCTCTGCACTCTCACTCGCCACCGCCATCCAGGCCGAGCGGATCGCCGAGGCCGAGCACACCCGGGCCGTCCGGCGTGCCCGTCGCAGCACCAGGGCCGCCCGCGGAGACGCGGGCATCCCCGCTTGCCGGGCCCCCCAGCCGTGGGTGACGATCCCCGCCGAGGAGAGCGGCTGACACCGGCAATCCCCTCGGCCTGTTACCCATCGTCGCCTAGTACCGTCGCGTGATGCCCATGATCGACGGAGCGATCCGATGACCGCACGGTCCCACATCGACCCACGCCTCGGCTTCGAGCACCACCGGGCCGAGTTGACCGGCTACTGCTACCGGATGCTGGGATCGGCCTTCGATGCCGACGACGCCGTCCAGGAGACACTGACCCGCGCCTGGAGAGCCTACGACCGGTTCGAGGGCCGCTCCACAGTGCGGACCTGGCTGTACCGGATCGCCACCAACGTCTGCTTCGACATGCTCAGGGCGGGCCATCGCCGCGCCCTGCCCGTCGACCTGAGCGAAGCCGGGTCCGCCGATAGTCCCCCCGGGACACCCCTCGCCGAGACCACCTGGATCGAGCCGGTCCCCGATGCCCTCGTGATGGGAGGCGATCCGGCCGAGCACGCCGTCGCCCGCGAGTCGGTCCGCCTAGCTTTCATCGCCGCCCTCCAGCACCTTCCTCCCCGCCAGCGTGCGGTTCTGATCCTGCGCGACGTTCTGTCCTGGCGCGCCAAGGAGGTGGGAGGTCTGCTGGACATGAGCGTCGCCTCGGTCAACAGCGCCCTGCAACGGGCCCGGGAGAAGATGGCGAAGCACAACCAGTCCGATCCGGCGTCCCGGCGGCTGTCGGAGTCGGACGAGGAAATGCTGTCGCGTTATCTCGATGCGTTCGAGCGATACGACATGGACGCCCTGACCGATCTCATCACCGAGGACGCCACCCAGTCGATGCCCCCTTATCCGCTGTGGCTCCGGGGCCGAGAGGAGATACTGGCCTGGTGGGTGGGACCCGGCAGCGCCTGTCGTGGCTCTCGCCTCGTCCCCACCGTCGCCAACGGCTCACACGCCTTCGGCCAGTACCGCCTCGACCCCGACGGCGGCTACCGGCCCTGGTCTCTCCAGGTCCTCGAGGTCGAGGATGGACGCATCGGAGGGTTCACCTTCTTCCTCGACACCGAACGGGTCTTCCCCCTCTTCGGGCTCCCCTACTCGCTTCCCCCGGAGCGGTCCTAATCGAGGGCGAGCGCGTTCCTCAGAACCGCCACCCGCTCGGGAACAACCCGGAACCATGCCCACTTCCCCCGTTGCTCCCGGGTGAGGAGACCGGCATCGGCCAGGATCGACAGGTGATGGCTCACCGTGGGCTGGCTACGCCCCAATGGCTCCACCAGGTCGCAGGCGCACACCTCCCCGTCCGGGCTGTTGGCGATGAGGCTGAGCATGCGGAGTCTGACCGGGTCGGCCAGGACCTTGAAGCCGGCCGCCAGCTCCTCGGCGTCGGCGGCGGCGATGGCCTCGGTCAGTACCGGGGCGCAGCATCTCTCGATCACCTTCACGTCCATGGCAACATCCTAGGCCCGCCCATAGACAAGCTTCGATCCATTCGGTCAGGCCGGGTCGGGGCAGCCGACGCAGATCACCGACCGGGCACGGGGCGTCTCCGCAGGGCGAGTGGCTAGCAGACGGAGTAGGCGGGGGCGGCGGGGTCGATCGACCCGGCGCTTCGCCTCTTCGAGCCAGGATACCTGGATCGCCCGGGCGACGCCGTAGACGGCTGGGTACTGCATTGTTCCTCCAGTTACATCGATATCTATCGATATCAAGACTAGACCGTTATATCGAAGCTTGTCAATGCATAGAGCGGATTACCTTGTCGCCGACATGCGCATCGGTGACGAGGAACGGCGACGGCGACTCGTGGCCCGCCACCACCTGGGGAAGACCGCCGGGGACGGCGCCGAGGCGACCCGAGGGGTGGCCGCGCTGCATTCCAGCGACCCGATAACCCCCTACCTCGCCACCCGCGCCCGGGTCGGGGGGATGACCACCGCCGACCTCGACCGACTCCTGTTCGAGGAGCGGCGCCTGTGGCGGATGCATGCGATGCGGCGGACGCTGTTCGTGGTCGCCGCCGAGGAGGTGAGCGTGTTCGAGGCCGGGGCCGCCCGCGCCGTCGCCCGCAGGGAGCGGAAGCGTCTCGAGGGGTGGCTGGCAGCCGAGATGCCGCCTGATCTGGTGGGAGATTGGCTCGAGGCCGTCTCCGAACGGATCCTGGCTGCCATCGCCCGACACGGGGAGCTGCGTACCTCCGAGGTCGTCGCCGAGGTCCCGGAGGCGGGCCGGACCATCGTCGTCGGTTCCGGCCGCTGGACCAGCTCGACACCGGTCTCGTCGCGGCTGCTCTTCCTGCTCGCCATGGAGGGGCACCTCGTTCGCACCCGCCCGGCGGGGTCGTGGCGCTCGAGCCAGTACGCCTGGGCAACCGTCTCCGGTTGGGGTCACGATCACGTCGGGACCCTCAGCGAGGACGAGGGGCGCGCGGCGATCGCCGATCGCTATCTCGCCACCCACGGACCGGCGACCATGACGGACCTGAGATGGTGGACCGGATGGACCGCCCAGCAGACCCGCCGGGCCCTATCCTCGCTGGATGTGGTCGACGTAGTGCTGGACTCGGGCGCCGAGGCGCTCGTCCTCGCCGATGACATCGCAGCTGTGGACCCGCCGGCGCGTGCGGCGGCATTCCTCCCCGGTCTGGACCCCACCCCGATGGGATGGAAGGAACGCGACTGGTACCTGGGACCCCATGGCTCCCGCGTCTTCGATCGCAACGGCAACGCCGGGCCCACCGTCTGGCTCGACGGTCGGATCGTTGGAGGCTGGGCGCAGCGGCCCGACGGCACCGTCGTCTACGAATCGCTCGAGGAGGTCGACGCCGACGGGCTCGTCCGTATCGAGGCCGAGGCCGATGATCTCACCGCGTGGATGGACGGAGTGGTGGCGACGCCGCGGTTCCGCACCCCTCTCGAGCGAGAGCTCTCCTCGTGACCGGTACCCGATTCAGCGGGCAGCTCCCCACACCGATCACAACGAGATGACCTGGCTCGTCGTCGTTCTGATCCTGGCCGGGGCAGTGGCCGTCGTCTACGGCCCGCTCCGGAATGTGCACCGTCTACAGCGGATCACCGCCTCCTACCGAAAGAACGATCACGGGCGCATCCTCGAACTCCCTCCGCCCCGGGGCCAGCTCCGCCACGTGGCGGACCTGCTCCGCAGCCACAGCGCCGTCTTGTGTGGCCGCTACGGAGAGGCCGTGACGATCATGGCGGGGATCGAGGAGACAACGGATGTAGAGCGTGTACGCGCGTCGGCATCACCTCCCGACATGTTCACGCTGGCCGCGCTGACAGGGCTCGGCCGCTACAACGAGGTCGCCATCCGGCTGGGCGACAAACCGGACGATCCGCTGCTCACCCACATTCGCGCTCAGGTCGCCATCGAGGTGGGCGACGACGAGCTGGCCCTGCGCCTGCTCGGCGACAGCATGGAGGACGGTCTGCATGAGGCGGGCAGACTCCGAATCCTGGGGGATCTGCACCTCCGCCGTGACCGGCTGG
This sequence comes from uncultured Acidimicrobiaceae bacterium, assembly GCA_964617995.1. Classification (GTDB taxonomy): domain Bacteria; phylum Actinomycetota; class Acidimicrobiia; order Spongiisociales; family ZC4RG35; genus CAZTXD01. The sequence goes on along the minus strand of CAZTXD010000121.1, from coordinate 2,820 downwards.
ACGAAGGGATGGAGCTCGTGACCCTGGCGATGGACGCGTATGCGTCCTCCCCCGACATCGGGGTCGAGGTCGATCGGGCCTACTGTCACATCCATCTGGCAGAAGCCGCCCTCGGCACGGGGCTCGACGACGACGCCCGCTACCACACCGAGGCAGCTGCGACCCTCATGACCCCCCACCCCGGGCACGCCGAGGTCCACTCGTACCTGGGTGCGATCGCAGCCGAGTTGGCGGCCCGGCGAGGGGACAGGATGTCGGCGGAACGGCACCTCCACAACGCCGACGACCTCGCCCAAGTGTGCCGGAGCGCCGATGATGGCCCGCGTCGAGGAGGCAGCAGCGGTCGTCGCCCGCAATCTGGGAGATGAGACCGAAGCGTTGCGTCGGTGTCGTCGTGCCATCGAGATCCTCGACTCGATCGGGGCCCGACCCGCCGCCGACCGTCTGCGAGCCCGCTTCGGCATCGCCGGCTGAACGGGAGAGCTGGTCCCCGTCGGTAACCTGGCCGGGTGCGTTCGCAGCGGAGACCGGAGTGGCTCTACGGCGTCGGGGACGACCCCGACCCCCGATTCAGCCTCGCCAACGAGCGGACGCTGCTGTCGTGGATCCGCACGTCGATCGCCTTCGCCGCCGGCGGCGGCGGCTTGCTGATAGCCCGGGATCTGATCGGCACGTGGTCGCCGGCGCTGGCGACCACCGCCTTTGCCCTGTCGCTGACGATCGTCGTAGGGGCAGTCATCCGCTGGGCGCGCATGGAACGTGCCCTGCGCCTCGGCGGCGGTCTGCCGCCTCCGTGGTTGGCTGTGCTCGTCGTCAGCGCTCTGGTGGTGGGCGCCGTCGTGGGCTTCGTAGCCACGTTGATCGCGGTCCGATGACCTATCCACCGACCCAACCCGAACGCACCGCCCTCGCCGAACATCGAAACGGGGCGGCCACCATCGTCGTGGCCTTCATCCTGCTTAGGGCTGCGGTGGTGGAGGGATCCGTGCTGGGTGAAGTCGCGGCTGCCACCGCCCTGGGAATCAGCATCGTCGAGTTGGGGCTCTCCCGGCGTGGCTACAGCGGGATCGGAACCCGGTACCCACGGGCAGCTCTGGCGTCGGCGGCGGCGGTGGCTCTGGTGTCGGTGGCCGGCATCGTCGTCACCTTCAGATGAGGACTGCAGCCGTCCGTGCCATACTCGGACGGGTGCAGATCACACGCCTCGGGCACGCCACCCTCTTGATCGAGACGCCCTATCTGAGGATCCTGTTCGATCCGGGCGGGTACTCGACCGACTGGCACGGCCTGGCGGAGATCGACGCAGTGTTCATCACACACCAGCACCCCGACCATGTCGACACCGGCGCGGTTGCCGACCTCATGCGTATCAACCCGATCGCCCGCCTGGTCACCGAGGAGGCGGTGGTGCCCATGTTGGCCGCCCAGGACCTCACCGCCGAGCCGGCCCGACCCGGTGATGTCTTCGAGGTAGGTCCCGCCCGGATCGAGGCCGTGGGGGGGACCCATGCATTGATCCACGAGAGCATCCCCCGGGTGGGAAATGTCGGTTTCGTCATGTCGGAGGCGGATGGGCCCCGGGTGTTCCATCCCGGGGACTCCTATGAATACACACCCGACGGGGTGGACGTCCTGGCGCTTCCCATCACAGCTCCCTGGGCCAAGGTGGGCGCGACCGCCGATTTCCTGGCCGCGGTCGCTCCGACGGAAGCCTTCCCGATCCACGACGCCATCCTCAGCGGTAACGGGCGGGAGCTGTACATGCGGGTGGTGGGCAATGTCGCCGGCGACGCCGTGACTCTCCATCCTCTCGGGGCCACCGACACGATCAGCGTCTGACCGTCACATCATTGGACGAGCAGGTAGTTTCGGCGGTACTCACCCAGGAGGACCATGGCCACCGAACCCCTTCCTGCCGGCGCCGACGACGAGACCGCCGATCCCGCGGAGCTCGATCCGGGCCGGTACAACAAGAAGGGACGCCTCAAGAAGGCGTTCTACGAGGCAGAGTTGACCCGCCTCCAGGAGGAGCTGGTGAAGCTCCAGTACTGGATCCAGGATCGCGGTCTCAAGGTGCTCGTGATCTTCGAAGGTCGAGGGTCGGCCGGCAAGGGCGGTGTCATCAAGCGCATCACGGAACGGACCAGCCCCCGCATCGTCAGGGTGGTGGCCCTTCCCAAGCCGACCGAGAGGGAGCAGACCCAGTGGTACTTCCAGCGCTACGTGGAGGACCTCCCCGCTGCCGGCGAGATGGTCCTCTTCGACCGGTCCTGGTACAACCGCTCCAACGTCGAGTGGGTGATGGGGTTCTGCACCCCCGAGCAGCACCAGGAGTTCCTGCGTTCGTGTCCTGAATTCGAACGGATGCTGGTCCGCTCGGGGATCGTGTTGCTGAAGTACTGGTTCTCGGTGAGCTACGCCGAGCAGCGCAAGCGGTTCGAGTCACGCAACGAGGAGCCACTCAAGCGGTGGAAGCTGTCCGACATGGACCTGGCCGAGCACGAGCTGTACGTGAAGTACTCGATGGCCAAGGACACCACGTTCCAGTACACCGACATCAAGCAGGCCCCCTGGTATGTGGTCCCCTCCGACGACAAGCGCAACGCCCGCCTCAACTGCATGGCCCACATCCTTTCCCAGTTCGACTACGAGGACGTACTCCCCGAGCCGGTGGCGCTCCCCGACCGCGAGGACATCGCCTATGTGCGCCCTCCGATGCACGAACAGACCTTCGTCCCCCGGATCTACTGACAAGGCGGCACGATCCCGTTTTCGCGCATCGAATGCGCGCTATGGCGCGCATTCGATGCGCGAAAACGG
>CAZTXD010000120.1:0-11283 GCA_964617995.1 uncultured Acidimicrobiaceae bacterium | reverse complement strand
GACATGACCGTAGGCGCCGGCTGACCCTGTGGGCGAACAGCTACCGACCGGCCGCTTGACTGCGATGGCGGTCGACCTGAGCGACCCGTCCACTGTCCTCTCGGCAGCAGCGGTATCGGGCTCGCGTGTGATGGTGACTCGTCTGCTGAGCAGCCGCCATCTACGAGACGCTCTGCCTCCAGGATGCACCACGAACGCCGGCCGCCACCCACGGTGAGGTGTCCGAGTGCTCAGATCTGCCGTTATGTCCGCATAACAACGGAGGGCAGATCCTTCCGGCGTGTGGTCTCGAAGCGGCATGGACGGAGACCGCTCACGACTGGGCAGTGACGGAAACGCCGGACAACTCCCTCACGCTGGTGGTCGCCGTCGGGTCTAACAGTTGCGCTCGTTTCGAAGGCGTAGATGTCGCGAGACCGCAGCTGAGGTGAACAATCACTGCTGTCGGATGTGAGAAGGATGCCGGACCGAGGCCTCTCGGAACGGGCTGCACCGACGACCTGGTGACCGAAACCATCGAGCTCGTCCTCGAACGACCATTGGAAAACAGGTCCCTGACCGGCTGCGCGCCCGGCGACACTGGGTGAGAGGACCACTTCGGTCAGATGGACGGTGGACGCACCGGAGACGACTGCGCTGAGATCATCAACTGGTAGCGGCGAGATCGGATTCGGCACGGCAATACCACGACCCTCGCGTCCTGCACCAGGTCATTCGGTCTGGGCGCGTAACGCTCAAATCCGACAGTGCACGCTATCGGCACGTACCGCTCGGTTGAGACGGCGGCTGGTGGTGCCGGCTACGGAACGAAGTGCGGTCATCCGTTGTCGTCAAGGGCGTCGACGTTATAAGCGTATAGATCGGTTCTTCCACAGGTTCGACATGTCCAAGAATCGAGCGGGGCTGTCGACCACGCCTCATGGGGAGTGTCGCCTCTACGGCTCACATAGAGGCCTGGAACCACCCGAGTTGGGATGAGCGTCCCTCCGCAATCAGAGCACGGCCTTGGTGCCACCGGATCGCGGTCGATGTGATGTGCAGCTGTTGTCACGAAAACACCTCGATTGTCAGAACATCAAACGAGTGCCCCCAACCGAAGGACTGTCCAGGCAGCGACAGTCGCGTATGGCTCCGTCCCAAGTCAAGTGACGCTCCTCGCGAGACGTTCTCAGCCGCCCATACCGATGATCTGGCGCACTATCGCCCATATTTCAACCCACCCAAGATCGGCATCGCATCACCTCCAGGGCTGATGTTGATTGAGGTTTCTCATCACACACGGTGGACAACCCGAGACGCTCGATCCTTCGGATCCCGGATGGGCTATTCCATGGCTTTCTCGATTTGCCGGGCGTATGCGCTGTTGGCTCTCTCCGAATCCGAGCAGCCCAGCCAGTCAGAACCCAACTGACCCGTCCCAGCCAGTCACCGTCCATACGATCAAGCGACACCCCCTTGTGGGATGCCCATGCTCGCAAGCACGGATTTCACGCTTGCTCTCTGATCCACACCGCTGCTGAGTCGGGTTGCAATGTCTTGGCGACCACCTCGAGCAGCTCGTCTCTGAGGTCGTCGATATCCATCTCGGCTCGGAGATGCTCGGCGAAACGGTCGACTTCCTGTTCCGCGTTGTAGTGGACACGGTTGAATCGGCCGTCCACCCGGGCTTGGATCCGTCGTCGTATCGGGTTGAACAGAGCGGCGACGGCCAGGGTGGCCCCGGCCACCAGGACCGGGTTCTCCTCAGGAAGTCCGAGAATGGGAGGGAGTACGACAGCGATGACGGCGAAGACTGCGGCGAGCAGACCAACAACGAGGGTGTAGCTAACCGTGCGGCTTATCAGCCGGTCGATGTCATAGAGGTGGAAACGAAAGAGAGCAACCCCAACAGCAAGCGGAATCAGTGCACCGACGACAGCTGCCACCAATACGAGCCAGGCCGCCCACCCGGGAGGTGATCCAGTAGACGAGAAGACGCCGAGCAGTGCTGCCGCAAGGAACACAAGCAGTCCCAGGGAGAAGGCGACCCACTTGACCTGTTGTCTCTCCAAAGGCGAGGCGAACCTTCTGAACCTCGTGCTTTGAGCGAATGCGGTGCCGAGAGCAACCAACCCGCCAAAAACGATGACGATGGCGGCTTCGCTGGTTGGGAGGGGAGCGCCCGACATGATCACGCCGACCTTTTGACCCAACCACGGGATGACCAGCACATATGCGATCAGCAGGTATGCAATCCAGCGGGTCCACTCCGGACGAAAGGTCCCCGTCGGGAAGGTGAAGAGGAGGAGGATCGCAACGACCAACGAAAGGACATCTGCAGCCAACATCGGGATACGGAGACCGGGGAACATCGATGCCAACACAAATGTCGCCCTTGAACCGATCAGGAGCAATCCCAGCAGACCAAGCGAGAACAGTCTGGCTGCGCCATCGTCTCGACGGCCGATCCACACCACGACGCCGAGCACTCCCGCAGTGAAGATGGGAAGCGCGAGGCCAACCGTGATCACCAACCAGACGGGAATCCCGAGACTGTCCAGGAGCGCAAAGAATTGAGGATGAACCAGCAGGTCCGGATGTGTGAGCCCGAAGGCCATACCAAAGAAGCCAACGCCCAAGAGCGCCGTCATTAGAAACAGCCAGAGCCCGTTGGCAAGAGGCCCATTCAATCGTGACACGACGTGCTCATGATCACATTTCAACGCTACGGGGTCGTTACGAAAGCGGGTCGGTCGCTCCAGATTTCGTGCTCGCGAACACCGCGTCCCGCTCTTATCGACGATCCCGAGCACAACCGCCCCCAATCCTCACAATCCCGAGCGGAATCGCACACGATCAGACCCACACCCGATCAGGCACTTCGGGTGCTGGGTTCCAGCCAACGCGTGGTGGATTCCCTCCCGGTCGTCAGGTCAGATGGCGCGTGGTTGCGGAGAAGCGCCGTGTCGAACAGGTAAGCGGCCCGCCGTTTGCGCTCGAAGTCGCGGTGCCACGGGGATCGGGTCAGGCGGATGAGCGCGACTCGAGGAGGAAGGCGGTGAGGTCGTCGTCGTCCAGGACGGCACCTCGGGAACGGGCCGCTTCGAAGGCGCTTTCGCCGAGGCCCCGGCAGGCCTTTTCCACCGTCCGCTGGAAGTAGTCGACCAGGTCCCAGCGGACGATCAGGTCCCGTTGCTCCAGCTTCTCGGAAGCGCCCGCCGCCATCGCCACCTGCTCCAAACGTCCCAGGGCGGCGTCGACGCCGGCCCCGAAGACCAAGAGGACCGGGTGGTTGAGCATCCCCGTCGACATTTCGGGATCGGCCAGGACATCGGCCACCGCCTTGCCGAAGCGGTCGGCGGCGTCGAGATCGCCTTGTTCCACCTGGCAGGCGGCCAGGCTCATCCGGGACCGCAGCGCCGAGCCCACGTCTCCGATCTCTTCGGCGAGGCGGGTGGATTTCTCCCATTGGCGGGCGGCCTCGTCCAGCTCCCCCTGGCTGAACTCGAAATAGGCCCGCTGGTCGGCCAGACCGGCCAGGCGGTCGGAACCGACCTTGCGGCCAGCCTCTTCCGCCTGCACGAACAGGTCGCGGGCATGCGCCGGGTCCCCGCCCGGGTCGCGATGGTGGGCCAGGTTGGCCAGGGCCAGCGCCTCGGCGACTTCGTCCGCCAGCCGCTGGGCCAGCTCGAGCATCTCCTCTTGCAGCTCGGTGTAGACCTCGTTGCGTTCGCCGGCCCGTCCCGAATACATCAGGACCAATCCGAGGTTGTTGAGGGCACGGGGGAAGTCAACGAGGACGTCGGGGTCAGCCTCCTGCTCGTCGAGGCTCCGGTAGATGGAAACAGCCTCCTCCAGCAGGCGAATGGCCTGGGCACGGTCACCGCTCAGGTAGTGGGCGGCTCCATAACCGGCCAGCCACTCGGCGCGCAGGTGGGGCAGTGTGTCGTCGTCGACCAACCGCCCCACCTCCTCGCTCCAACCCAGCAGTTCGGACCAGTGCTCGTCCACCAGCGAGATGCGGTAGAACGGATACAGCAGCGCGAGGGCGAGTTCCGGGTCATCCACACTCAGTGCGAAGTTCATCCCCTGCCGGAGATTGGACATCTCGACCCGAATCGACTGCCGCACCTCCGGACCCTCCGGTCCGCGCATGCGCCGACGGATCTCGGGGGCGGCCAGCCCGGCGTAGTGCTCGGCGTGGCGGCGCCGCCAGGTCTCGGGGTCTCCCACCTCGTCGAGGCGGTCGCGGGCGTACTGGCGCAGCGTCTCGAGGAGCCGGTAGCGGACATCCCCGTCGGCTTCCTCCGCCACCACCAGCGACTTGTCGACCAGGGCGGGGAGCAGCTCCAGGATGTCGAGGCTGTCCACCGGGGGACCAACGCAGACCGCCTCGGCCGCCTCGTAAGTGAACCCGCCCGAGAAGACCGACAGGCGCAGGAACAGCGACTTTTCCGCTTCGCTGAGGAGGCGGTAGGACCAGTCGATTGCGGCGGTGAGGGTCTGCTGGCGGGGCAGGGCGGTGCGGGCCCCCCCGGTCAGGAGACGGAAGCGCTGGTCGAGATGGGAAGCGATCTGGTCGACGCTGAAGCTGCGGAGTCGGGCGGCGGCCAGTTCGATGGCCAGGGGCATCCCGTCCAGACGGCGGCAGATGTTGGTCACCACCCCGGCATTGTCGGCGGTGAGGGTGAAGCCGGGCCGGGCTGCTGCCGCCCGCTCCACGAACAGACGCACGGCGTCGGCAGAGCGGACAGCTGCGAGATCGTCGTCGCCCTTGACTGGCATTCCCAGGGAGCGGAGCAGATAGGACACCTCTCCAGAGACTCCCAGCAGCTCTCGGCTGGTGGCCACCACCTTGACATCGGGGGCGGTGGCGACAATGGCGTCCACCAGCTCGGCGGCTGCATCGATGAGATGCTCGCAGTTGTCGACGACGAGGAGGGCGCTGCGTGCCGCCAGATGGTCGAGAATCACCTGGCGAGCGGTGATGCCGGAGGGCTGGCTCAAACCCAGCCCCCCCACCAGGGCCGGGTCGATGGCGTCGGGATCGGTAACGGGGGCGAGCTCCACCAGCCACACCCCGTCGGAAAAGTGGGGCGCGATATCGGCCGCCACTTGCAGGGCGAGACGGGTCTTCCCCGCCCCTCCCACGCCACTGACGGTGACGAGACGAGACGTCCGGATCAGGTCGGCCAGCTCCTCCTGCTCCTGTTCACGCCCCACGAAGGAGGTGGGCACCAGTGGGAGGTTGTTGGGAGCAGCGTCCAGGGTGCGCAGCCGCGGGAACTCGGTGTGCTGTCCGTCGATCCTCATCTGGTATATCCGCTCCGGACTGGTCAGATCCCGCAGGCGGTACTCCCCTATGTCGAGGAGCCGCTCGTCGGCATCGTCGATGAGTCCCCGGGTGGCGAAGCTGACCAGCACCTGCCCGCCGTGGCCGGCGTCCATGAGCCGGGCGGTTCGAGACACGGCCAACCCGAAGTAGTCGCCGTCACGCTCCTCCGCCTCCCCGGTGTGGATCCCGATCCGCACCGCCAGCGATCCGATCGCGGCATGGGTGGTGGCGCTCATCCACTGCTGGATCCAGGAGGCCGCCTCCACCGCCGCCTCCGGGTCGTCGAACACGGCAGCCACCCCGTCGCCGGTGTGCTTGAACACCCGCCCGCCCCGAGACGTGACCGCCTCCCCGATCATGTCGTCGTGAGTGGCCAGCGCCACTCCCATAGCCTCCGGGTGCTCCTGCCACAGCCGGGTGGATCCGGCGATGTCGGTGAATAGGAAGGTGGTCGACATCATCACCGAGCCTAGAGCTTCGGCCTCAGGGCCGACCCGATCCGACTATGGCTCTCCGATCACTGTGCTGGACTCAACATTGGTGGGTGACGACGCCGCACCGGTGGCGGCTGCGGCGGGTGATATGTTGAGGGGTCTCATGCTGCGGCCGAAATACACGAGGATGAGGTGGGCTCCCTGATCGGCGCATTTCTCGGTCTGACCTGGGCCTCTGCCCTTCGGGCCTGGATGACGCATCTCACACTCGAGTTCGGGTCATCGCCGGTCTACACATGGAGAGGCACGTTCTTGTCCGTGCTCTTGCCGGCCACCATCATCGGTGCCGTGATCGGCTGGGATTGGCAGAGGCGCCGGGATGGCCATCATGGGAATCGTCTCGTGATGTGGTCTCCACTCCTCCTCGTCGTCGGACCCGCAGTGTTGGCGGACAACTTCATCGGGACCTTGATGAACACGGCTGAGGGCGGTGGGGCGATCGGGGTCGTGATGTTGGGGATGGCCGGCGGGTTCTCGATGTCAGGCCGGGGCAGGGCTTGGGTGAGGACCGCCACTGGGATCCTCGCTGCCGCGGCAGTCGTTGGACTGGCCTACGGGTTCTACGCGGAGGCGGGACCTTTCTCAGCGAGTGATGCGTTCGGCGCGTTGTTCTTCACGGTCCTGATGATCTGGCTGGCCGTGGCTTGTGCCATCCCGATGCGCCGCGTTTCCGGCTCGACGGCCGTCCCCGGCGAAGCCCTTCCGACAGGCTAACAATCCGCAAGTCTTCACCGACACCGGGGCGGACTCTGTCCTCGGCGTCGCGTGGCTTCGCCGTCCCGAAAACTCTCGACCACTGGGCTCATTTCCTGCCGTACCGATCGCCTGATATCTGAGCGATAGCGATCCGACATCGATCCACACGCTGTCGGCACGTCTAGCGAGGTGCTCGATGATGAGCGCCGCCACGCTTCGTGCTCGAGGGAACCTGCTACGGGAGGAAGAGTGGAGCGGCAGATGGCGGAATCACCCGTTGTTGTGCGCTCAACAGCTCACATGCGGCATTGACAAAAGGACACGGGTAAAAAAGGGGGGGGCGAGAGAAGATCGGGTCGCGCAACGAGACCGGCCTGAGCGATGCTAATTCGAGGCTAGAGGACCCGCTCCGGGCGAGCGAGAGCATAATGCAGGATATGCCGGTGATCCGGGCTGGCATAATGAATGCCGGATAGCGCGCTGGTGATTCGGCTGATTTCGCGGCTGGGTGGCGCGCGTTATGTGCTGTCAGACGTACCGGCTCATGAAGGGAGGAAAGACCCGCGCCTGTTTCGGAAAGGTCCGGATTTGATGCTTCCGTGAGGCTTGATGAGCGACACTGTGGGACGTGCCGAACAATCGTCAGTGGGCGCTTCTTATCTGGATTGGGATAGGCCTCATTGGGGCTCTGACGCAGCCCGGACTGAGGCGGAGTCTCGGCGCGATCGTTCGCTCGCTCCTCCACCCCAGACTCCTCTGGACAATTATTGGATATTTGGGAGTTGCTGTTCTCGCTATCTGGGGAGCGGATCTCATCGAACTCTGGTCGTCAACTCTCATCTCCGACACGGTTACTTGGCTGTTCATTTCTGGTGCGGCGCTTTACGCGACCTTTGTGGACGTTGAGTCGGAGCCGGACTTCTTCATCAGCCACGTGCGTCAAATCATCGGCTTATCCCTCATTGCGGAGTTTGTGCTCGAAGTAGGGGTGCTCCCGTTCGTTGTCGAGTTCAGTCTTGTCCCGTTGTTCGTGCTGATCGGAGGATTGCGGGCCCTTAGTGGCAGAGACGCGAAGTACACGTCCATGCACGGTCTCGTCAACGGCTGCCTTACCTTGATTGTGTTGTCCCTCCTTGGATTTGGCCTCTTCACGCTGATTACGAGCTAGGATTCCCTGGACTGGCCCACTCTCGGTCAACAAGTAGCTCTTCCAGTCTGGCTTACGTTGGCCGTTCTCCCTTATGTCTATTTGCTCGGGGTGTTCTCGGCCTATCAGAGGTTCTTTCGGCGAATGGACTGGCAGTCTTCTCAAACTTGGTGGCGGAGCCTTGTCGTCAGGGTTGCTCTCTTCACCACTTTCTGGATTCGCGGTTATGACCTCCGCCAGCTAGGAGCTCCAGTGTCATTCAGGCTCGGTAACTCGACGTCGTAACGCGAGGCGAAGAAAGCGATACGGGATCAGCTGCAAAAGGATGAGGAACTGAGATTGGAGGAGCAACGGAAGGCTGATCGGCTGGTCGAATACGCCGGAGTCTACGGTGTCGACTCAGAGGGACGAAGGCTTGACAAGCGAGAATTCGTGGAGACCAAGGCAGCATTGCGTTGGCTTCACACCTGTTACGAAGGTTGGTGGCGAAGGGAAGACCGATACAAGGAAGGGCTGCTGGAACTGATCGGCTCACCCCATCAAATGTACGGTCTCGACCCCGCGAATGGGTACCAAGAGTGGGTCTCCCCGGAGGGGAATGCCTGGTATGCCTGGCGACGCACCGTCACTGGTTGGGTCTTCGCGATTGGAGCTAATGCGCCCCCACCGAATCAGTGGACGTATGACGGACCTGAACCACCCACCGGACCACCGGGCAAAGACCCGGTTTGGGGCGTCGAACCATTCGGTGATGCGACAAGCCCGAACTGGTAATCACCATTGCTACTAATCCCAGGACAACAGGTCCAGAGCCAAGGCGCCGCTATCTGGACCCGCACCAGATCGAGGCACTTCGAGTACCAGTGGTTTTGGAATCAGTGGTCGTCTGCTGGACTGCACGCCGATGGTTCCCGAAAACCTCCAATGGGTGCGGCGTATGGAGTCGGGCCGGTCTTGGCTCGCCGCCCTACCAGCCCTGGTTGAGAACTGCGCCACGCGCTGGGGGCTTCGCCTCGGTGAGCCCTATCCGGACTCCTATGTTTCCCTCGTCCTCCCGGCGGACCTCCACGACGGTATGGCGGCGGTCCTCAAGATCCAGTTCCCGCATCGGGAGAGTGAACACGAGGCCCGGGCCTTGGCCCTCTGGAACGGGGACGGGGCGGTGCGACTCCTGGATCACGACCCGGTGCGGAACGCGCTGCTGATCGAACGCTGTCAGCCCGGCACCCATCTCTCCGAACTCGGGGCGGGGCGGGCACTCGAGATCCTCGTCGGCCTCCTGCCCCGGTTGTGGAAGCCGGCGCGTGAGCCCTTTCGGTCCCTGGCCGATGAAGCGGCCACCTGGCGTGGGGAGCTACCCGGCCTCTGGGAGCAAGCGGGACGACCCTTCGAGCGGCGTCTCATCGATGCGGCCGTTGAGGTGTTGGCGCAGCTGGCCACCTCACAGGGCGAAGAGGTGCTACTCCACCAGGACCTCCACGCAGACAACGTGCTCGCTGCCCAGCGGGAGCCGTGGCTTGTGATCGACCCGAAACCGCTCAGAGGAGAACGAGAGTTCGGCGTCGCTCCAATTGTGCGCGCCTATGAGCTGGGCCACGACAGGGATATGGTCCTCGGGCGGCTCGACCGGCTGACAAGCGAACTGGGACTCGACCGGGAAAGGGCTCGGCTGTGGTCTTTCGCCCAGACCCTGGCATGGACCTTCGAAGGGACCCAAGTGCTTCCCCGCCATCTCGAGACCGTCCGCTGGTTGTTGTCGACCTGAGTTCTCGGGCCCGAGTCGTGCCGGGCATCCGACCGGCAGCTCCTCAACATCCGGTATCACCAGATCTCGGTCGAATCGCTCATATCGGAGACCGCCCGGGAAGAGCGCATATTGAGGGGAAGGGGATATCCCCTTCGGGCCACCCGACGTCTCAGTCGAGCGAGACTCGCCGCGTACGCGCTCGCGCCACGAGGGTTGGCTCCGAAACCCCGGGAAGGTCTTGGGTATTCTGTTCCTGTACCTTGAGCGGCATGATCGCCGATCTGTTGGCTGCATCCGGCTCGTGACGGGATCTCGACTCGGGCTCTCACTACCTGGATACAGGTGGGGGCAACCATGGTGTTGGTAGCGATAACCGGCTTCTACACGTGGAGGACTCACGTTCTTGCTCGCCACTCGGCAACGGCGGCGGAAGCCGCAGTTAGATCTGCAGAAAGCGCGGAAGTAGTAGCTCAGCTTGATTCGATGCCAGTGGTCTACGCATTTCTTGGCTACCGGAGCACACAGCCAGACGATGATGGGTTGTGGTCGATCACCTGGGAGTGGCGCAACCTATCGCCCCGCCCCGCCGTGGCGCTCCAAATCTCGTTCCAAACACAGGGAGGCGAAGTCGTCACACCTCCGTTTGACATCGACTCGATCCTGGCTGGTAGTTCAGAAGGCATGGCACTGACTTTGCACCAGAAGAGTGACTTCGACGACCTCATGGCCACACCCGTTCTGACCACCACCGTGACTTATCAGGACGCCTTTGGCAATACCTACTCCACGATCACGAAACAACCAGGCGGCGGGGGAACCGTAACGGGTCTGAAGATGTTCAAGCACTCGGATGGCGAACTCGTGCCAATGGGGGGCTCGTTCCGGGCATCAAACGTCTCCGTCGAGCGCTCGAAGTACTTCCCTCCCCACGGCCCACCTAGTCAGTCTGAAGATAGCGGCACGACGTGACGCTCGGCCCGCCGCCATTGATAATCTCGCCGTACCGATCATTGACCAATGGTCTGGAATGCTCGCTGCTCTTGTTGGCGTTCACTCCGAACAATGCGACGGGAACCCGAGCGCGACGGGCGCATGAGTCCTTCCGCCGGAACTGACCACCCGCTGGGCGCCTAGCGCATACCAACAGCTCCCGAGCGCTTGCGCTCCTATCTGAGACCGCTGCCTATCGGCACAACTGAGCGCTCCATAGTCCCGGCGAGCCTGCGTCCGCATTCCTGTCAGTAGGCGTCCCGGGAGGTGGTGGAATTTGGGGGTGGGTCCTTCGTTTTGAGGGGTCACCGTGTGACTCTCAGCGAGTTCATGCACGAGCTCGAGAGGAGACCACACGATGGCCCACCCAGATGATGCCTCAACTTATGCCGATCTGCTGGCCCGGCTGGGCGACGACGGCACCAAGGAACTGTTCCGCCGGCTGTTGGAGGAGGCCCTCCAGGAGCTGATCGACGCCGAGTTGACCGCCCACGTCGGTGCTGACCGTCACCAGCGGTCCGATTCCCGGTCGAACTACCGCAACGGTGGCCGTCCCCGGATGCTGTCGACCCCGGCAGGCGACGTCGAGCTGAGAATCCCCAAGGTGAGGGTCGGTTCGTTCTTCCCCGCCCTGCTGGAGCCCCGCCGACGAGTGGATAAGGCGTTGTGGGCGGTGATCATGACCGCCTATATCGGCGGCACCTCCACGAGGAAAGTCGATGATCTGGTCCGAGCGTTGGGCTGTGACACCGGTGTGTCCAAGTCGACCCGTGTCCCGGATCTGTGCCGAGATCGATGAGCACGTGGAGTGGTCGGCACCCGCCGCCTCGACCACCTCTCCTTCCCGTATGTGTTCGTCGACGCCACCTATGTCAAAGCCCGGGTGGATCATCGG
>CAZTXD010000119.1:0-11382 GCA_964617995.1 uncultured Acidimicrobiaceae bacterium | reverse complement strand
GAACACGAGCTTCCCAAGCTCGGAGCGAGGGTTCGATTCCCTTCACCCGCTCCACCCCACCGCTCGCAGCGACGGTTCGATTCCCGCGCCAAGTCGCCTCTCCCGACGCTGAATGCCCCTCCGAGGGTCCGGGCTCAGGAAGGAACCGGCATCCGTCCGGCGATGAGCGATAGGATCAGACGCTCCGCCGTGTCGTATGCGTCGTCGTTGCGGCGGATCCCCGCCACCGACATGGCCCCTTCCAACACCACCAGGATCTGGCTGGCCAGCTCCTCGGGATCGTCCACCTCGGCCTCCGCCAGGATCTCCGCCACCCCCTGTTCGACGTTGCCGATCGAATCGCGTATGACCGCCACACCGGGATGGGACTCATTGGACAATTCAGCGGACGCGTTGATGAAGGCACAGCCCCGAAAGTCGTTGTCTCCGACGTAGTCACAGTAGGAGCTCACGTAGGCGAGAATCCGCTCGGTGGGCGTCTCGGCCCCCTCCAGCGCAGCCGCCAGACGTTGCTGCCAACGATCCTCCCGACGTTGCAGATAGGCGGTGACCACCCCCTCCTTGCTCCCGAAGTGGTTGTAGAGCGTGCGCTTGGACACATCGGCGGCCTCCGCCAGGGCATCCACCCCGGTGGCGGTGATACCGCGCTCATAGAAGAGCCGTTCGGCGGCATCGAGTATCCGTGTTCGTACATCTCTTCTCATTTCCCTCTTGACAGTAAACCGATCTGTGTAGTAGATTCAAGTAAACAGATCGGTGTACCCGGTTGGGTACCGGGTAGAAAGGAAGACCCCGATGACGACCGCATCGACACTCACCGCCCCACGAACATGGCTCTTCCGCCGGCGATCGGCGGCTACACGCATCCGCAACACTGCTCCCCGCCCCCGGCCCCAGCCGCTGCACGAGGCGCTGGCGGTCGGGCTGGGCTGCATCTCCTTCGACTTCGAGATGCAGCCGCCGGCCGAGTGGAGGTGACGGCCCGACGTCCCGGTGTGGGATGAGGCCCCGGGCTGGTTATCGTCGGTGCCAGGAGCCGAGAGCAAGGAGCTGAGCCATGGCCGAAACCTCCACCATGCTTCCCCTCGAAACGTCGATGCCCGATGCCACCCTCACCGATGTGAGGACCGGAGAGAAGGTGACCCTGTCCGGCATCGAGTCGGACGTGCTGGTGGTCGTGTTCCTGTGCAACCACTGCCCATACGTCAAGCATGTCCGACCCGGTCTGGTGGAGCTGGGACGTGACTATGCCGACGGCGGCGTGGCCATCGTCGGCATCGCCTCCAACGATGCCGTCGCCTACCCCGACGACTCTCCTGAGGAGCTGGCGCGGGTGGCCGACGAGGTGGGTTACCGCTTCCCGATCCTCTTCGACGAGGACCAGTCTGTGGCCAAGTCCTTCACCGCCGCCTGCACTCCCGACTTCTTCGTGTTCGGCTCCGATCGCACCCTCGCCTACCGGGGACAGTTCGACGGATCCCGCCCCGGCAACGGCATCCCGGTGACGGGCGAGGACCTGCGAGCGGCCATCGACGCGCTCGTCGCCGGTGAACCCGTCCCGTCGGAGCAGACACCCTCGGTGGGCTGCTCCATCAAGTGGAAGCCGGGCAACCAGCCCCGCTGAGACGGACCCGGCTGAGCTGGCCGGGTAGCATCAGGCCCATGAAGGAGGCGCCATTCCGGATGTGAATATATGGGCCGTTCTGCTGGCCGGCTTGTCGACGATGGTGGTCGGGTCGATCTGGTACACACCCAAGGTGTTCGGAAGCCGGTGGATGCAACTCGCCGGCGTCGACCCGTCCGAGTCTCAGGAGGGGGCGGCCGGCCCGATCATCGTGACGCTCATCGTCAGCTTCATCACCGCGCTGGTGCTGGCCGGGGTCGTCACGGTGGTCAACGACAGCTACGGCGGGAGCTTCCTGGGCAACGCCGTGTTGACCGGCGTCGCCCTGTGGGCAGGGTTCACGGCGGCGCGGCTCATCACTCACGATGCCTTCGAGGGGCGGCCGGCCGCATTGACCACCCTCAACATCTCCCACGAGCTGGTGACGGTGCTGGTGATGGCACTGATCATCGGCGCCTTCGGCGACCCGGGGACGTGAGGGACCACACCGGGTCCCCCGGTCACGGCGGGTACCATCTTCCGCCGTGATCTTCTCCGATCGGTCGATCCGCGATGCCATCGCCGAGGGGCGGATCGTCATCGACCCCTACGAACCGAGGTTTGTCCAGCCCTCCAGCGTCGATCTGCGTGTCGCCCGCGGGTTCCGGGTGTTCCAGAACCACCGTCATCCGGCCATAGATCCCCGTTCCCCCCAAGACGACCTGACAAAGCTGGTCGAGGTCTCAGAGGACGAGCCGTTCATGCTCCACCCCGGCGAGTTCGTCCTCGGTGCCACGCTCGAGACGGTCCGCCTCGGAGTGGACGTGGTAGCCCGGCTGGAGGGCAAGTCGTCGTTGGGTCGGTTGGGACTCCTAATCCACTCGACGGCGGGTTTCGTCGATCCAGGCTTTCATGGTTCGATAACCCTCGAGCTCTCCAACGTTGCCACCCTGCCGATCGCCATCTACCCGGGGATGCGGATCGGACAGATCAGCTTCTATCAGATGACAACCGCCGCCGACCATCCCTACGGATCACCGGACCTCGGGTCGAAGTATCAGGGTCAGAGTGGCCCCACACCGAGTCGCGCCCATCGAGACTTCGGCGCGTAGCGGCGGGCCTAAAGCCTGCCCGCAAACGAGCCGATACATGAGGCCACAAACCACGGAACCTTGACCCTTCCTCCTTCGGAGTCCCTTCCTCCTCCGACTCTCTTGGATCCGTGGACCGAACGGCCCCGGCTCACCCCCGGGGCCGTTCCTCACGCTGGGCCCGACCGAAGGCAAACCAGGCCCCCGCCGCCGCCGCGAGGGCCGCAGCCATCACCACCTGGACCGTTCCCGACGACGTCTGCCACCACCGGGCCGCGAACACACCGACGAGCGTGAAGGTGGCCCCCCATAGCAACGCCCCGCCCAGATTGGCCCACAGGAACCTGCGTCGGGGCATCTCCGCCATCCCCGCCAGGGCCGGAGCCAGAGCCCGGGTCACCTGGTTGAAACGGGCCGATACGACCACCCACGCCGCCCCCCGGGATCGCAGCCGGCGCGTGAGAGCCGGCAGGTGGGGCCCCAGGCGTCGGGCGAACGGCTTCCAGGAGATGATCGGGCCTCCCATCATCCGTCCCAGCTCGTAGCCGCAGGCGCCACCCGCCGCAGCGGCCACGACCGCCACCGATCCCAGGACCAACAGGTCGACACCGATGAGAGAGGCGACGGCCGCTCCGGCGATCAGGGCCACTTCGCCGGGAAGAAGCAGGCTGATGAAGCTGACCGACTCGCCGAAGGCGAGGAGGGCAACCAGGAAGTAGATGAGCCACGGGTCGAGACCGAACAGGAACTGTTCCACAGCCCCCACGATGCCGATCGGATGCGGACCTCACCATGGGGGATGACCCCCCAACAGCCCTGACGACCCTCGGGTTCGCCTCAGGTGACGTCGCGGCCCAGGTCGGCGAATCGGGTGAACTCGGGCAGGAACGTCATGCGCACCGTGCCCGTCGAACCGGCCCGGTGCTTGGCGACGATCAATTCGGCGAGGCCCTTGTTCTCCTGGTTCTCGGGGTGGTAGTACTCGTCGCGATAGATGAACATCACCACGTCCGCGTCCTGTTCGAGGCTGTTGTGGGCGACGATGCCGTTGGCGATGAAGTTGTGAGTTCCCTCGACGGTGGCATCGAAAGTGGGCATCATGGCCACCGGAGTGATCGCGGCGACCTCATCCCAGTACAGATCGGAAGCTGCCGAGTCGACGTTCGGATCTGGCTGAGACTGCTCCAGAGTCCTCAGTGCATCGGGCATCTGGTCGTCTCCGGCGCCGGGGGCACCCACCGTCTCCAGGGATCGCACAAGCTCGTCTCGTACAGGCTGAGGAACGAGGCGCGGCACGGCGATATG
The DNA here is from genome assembly GCA_964617995.1 of uncultured Acidimicrobiaceae bacterium. Classification (GTDB taxonomy): domain Bacteria; phylum Actinomycetota; class Acidimicrobiia; order Spongiisociales; family ZC4RG35; genus CAZTXD01. The sequence continues at coordinate 7,383 of CAZTXD010000119.1, read as the reverse complement.
CCCGCCAGGGTGCAGTTCGTCGAGATGTCGCCAACCGTCGACGGTCAGGAAGCGGTGATTCCCGGTTGCTTCGACCTCACATCCGGAGGCCGTTCGCAACCGATAGACAGGCTTGACGCCAGACGAGAACGCGTTGACGAGACGCCTGGGAACCATCCCCCAGTGATCGTCAACCGACCAGACCAAGGGCTGCTCCCCGGACCGGACCAACTCACCGAGCGTGATCTCAGTGCCGGTGTCGGCCCGCAGAAGACGTGTATTCGCCGGCATGCACCCGCTCTCTCTCAGGTCGGACAGCCGGGGACGCTTGTCCTCGCGGGACTCGAGGGAGCGGTTGAGCTGAGAGAGGCCGATGATGGGCACGTCCAGCTCTCGGGCCAGGTTCTTGAGGTTGCGACTGATCTCGGCGATCTCCTGCTGACGGTTCTCCCGCACCGTTCCCTGCATGAGCTGGAGGTAGTCGACCACCACCAGGGACAGGCCCGACTTGCGCTTGAGACGACGGCACTTGGCACGGATGTCGGTCACCGTCACCACCGGGGAGTCGTCGATGAAGATGGGTGCCTTGTACATTCGGGAGGCGGCGTCCACCACCCGCTGCCACAGCGGGCCGAGCTGACCCGACCGCAGCTTCATCGAGTCGACCCTCCCCACCGAGGAGAGGATGCGCTGGACGATCTCCTCCTTCGACATCTCCAGGCTGAACAGCGCCACCGGGCGACCCAGCGCGGCGATGTTGGTGGCGATGTTCACCGTCAATGCGCTGTTGTGGACCACGATGTCGTTGGCAACGAAGTTCTCGTGGTGCGGGATCGTCAAGTCGAAGACTCGTTGGCGTTGAGCCGGCTCGATCGCCGAGATCGTGTCCCATGTGATATCGGAATCAGCGATCCGACGAAGTTGCTCATCCTCCAGAGCCACGGGCAACAGAGAGGGAACGGCGATCTGATCGCCGACATTCAGCTCGTCCAGCTTCCGCCATCCACCGAACGTGAGGAAAGGATGGTTGGGAGTTGCCTCGATCTCTCGCCCGAGGTGGGTTCGCAGCCTCACCGTGTCCTGCTCCCCCTGGTCCAGGAAGTCGCTCGGTGTCACCACAGTCAGCTTGCCTTTCGCCTCGTCGAGAGCATGAAGGCGTAGGTCCCGACACGCCTCTGGATTCCGCACAACCTCCTCGATCGTGACTCGCCGACCAGTGAAGGCATCCCTCAGCAGCGTGCTTCCTGCAAGGCACTTTCCCATCGACGGCCTGGATGCGACGATCACCAGGTTGGCGTTCTGGAGACCGGCCAGCTTCTTGTCGAGGTCGCGAAACCCGGTGGGGAGGCCGGTGATCTCCGAGCCCTGCGACTCGAGCAGCTCGATCTGCTCCAGCACGTCGGAGAAGAGGGGGCCCACCTCCAGCATGTTCTGGGAGGCGCGCTTCTCGGCCACCCCGAGGACGGACTGCTCGGCGCGGTCCATGACGCTGTGGATGGCGTCGTCGAGGTCGAAAGCCACCGACGTCACGGTGGCTCCGGCGCGGATGAGGTCGCGGCGACGAGCGTTCTCGTCGACGATGGTGGCGTAGTGGTCGACGTTGGACGTGACGGGGACCACGTCCACGAGACGTGTCAGGTAGGAGACCCCTCCCACCTTCTCGAGCTCGCCGGAGCGGCGCAGTTCCTCCGAAAGGGTGACGGCGTCGATCGCCTGGTTGGTGTCGTAGAGACGCCGCATCGCCTCGTAGATCGAGTGGTGGGCGGGAACGTAGAAGTCGTCGGCGTGGATGCGGTCCATGACGTCGTTGGCGGCATCCATCGAGAGCAGGACCGCTCCCAGCAACGATTCCTCGGCTTCGCGGGAGTGGGGTGGCACCCGGCTACTGGACCGGGGAACGTCGTCGATCACTGCTGGACTTCCATTTGTCTCGTCGTTCTACTCTCCGGGTGTGACACGTCCGGGTGACGCGAAAACGCCGCCATGCGGGATGGCGACGGGGAAGTGAAGACAAGCTAACCCACGGGTCGGGGGTCGGGAAAACCATTCTGTGGGTTTCCTGCCGAGAACGGGTCGGAAGACCCACGCGCCTTCGGCCCGTCTCGTCGCTATCGGAACCCTGGGCTGTGGACCCCGTATGCCGGGGGCTAGGACCCATGGGTCATTGGTGAGTCGCTCAGGCCGGGATCACGTCCAGGGTGATGGGAAACTCCACGTCATCGTGGAGGTGGATCTGGACCTCGTGGAGACCGATCGCCCTGATCGGATCGGCCAGCAGTACTGCCTTGCGGTCGACCTCGACGCCGGTGAATTTGCGGATGCCTTCGACGACGTCGGTTACGCCGATCGACCCGTACAGCTTGCCCTCGTCTCCGGCCTGGGCGGCTAACACCACCCGGGTGCCGACGAGCTGGGTGGCGACCCGCTCGGCCTCCTCCCTGGCCTGACGTTGGGCCTCCTCCCGGGCGCGGCGCAGCTCCTCGGCGGTCCGGATCGCACCTTCGGTGGCCTTGATCGCCTTCTGCCTGGGAAGGAGGAAGTTGCGGGCGTAGCCGTCGGCCACGTCGACGACGTCGCCCTTCTCCCCGAGTGTGGGCACATTGGAGGTGAGTATCAGCTTCATCGCGTCGCCACGTAGGGAAGCAGGGCCATCTCCCGGGCGTTCTTGATCGCCTGGGCCACCTCCCGCTGATGTCCCGGACAGTTGCCGGTCACCCGCCGCGACCGGATCTTGGCCCGGTCGGACATGAACTTGCGGAGCAGAGCCACGTCCTTCCAGTCGATGACCGTGTTCGGCTCTTTACAGAACTGACACACTCTCTTTTTCATCCGCCGCATGTCGGGTCCACCCCGACGCCGGCGTCCTCTGTCTTGGGTCTGCTTTCTAGCCATCGTTCGAAACGCTCCTCATTGGCTCGGGTTCAGAACGGCGCCTCATCGGGGCCGTAGTCGTCGCGGGCCACCGGGCCGGGCGGCACGGTGCGCTCTCCGCCTCCGCCTCCGCCTCCGCTTCCGCCGTCGCCGCCGTAGTCGCCGCCACCCTGGCGAGCCATCTTGTTCACCGAGGCGGTCGCCCACCGCAAGCTGGGACCCATCTCGTCGATCTGGACCTCCACGACCGAACGGCGGTCGCCCTGCTCGGTCTCCCACGACCGCTGCTCCAGGCGGCCGCTGATGATCACGCGCATACCCTTCTGCAGCGACTCGGCCACCGCTTCGGCCTGCTCCCTCCAGCAGGTCCCGTTGAAGAAGCTGGTGTCTTCCTGCCATTCCCCGCTCTGACGGTCGCGCCAGCGCCGGTTGACGGCTATCCGGATCTTGGCCATGGCCACCCCCGAGGGGGTGAAGCGCAGTTCGGGGTCGTCGACGAGGTTTCCGACGAGGGTCACATTGTTTGACATCTGGTTGTCTCCTTCCCGGGACGGTCGCAGCTCCGACTATGCCGGAGTTCTACGACAACATCCAGTGGGTCATCAGGCGTCCGTCCGGACGATCTTGTGGCGGACCACGTCGTCGGCCAGCGTCAGGACCCGGTCCAGGTCGTCCACGGCATCGGCTTCGGCCGCGAAGCTGACGACCGAGTAGAAGCCCTCGTTGACGTGGTTGATCTCGTAGGCGAAGCGGCGCTTGCCCCAAAGGTCGGTGCCGGCGATGCTGGCACCGCGGCTGGTGAGGAAGGTCTCGACCTCCTTCACCTTGGCCTGGACGTCCCCCTCGGCCAGTTCGGGCCGGTGGATCGTCATGACTTCATAACCGCGCATTGGTGGTCACCTCCTGTGGGCATCCGTTCGGACGGCCCCACTCGCTTCGGCGACGTCCGCCGACGACGGTGGAGCAGGGGTCTCACAGCAACGGCCGCGCGAGAGGCCGGTGCCGGAGGATGGATTCTAGCCACCACACCGCCGGGCTCGAAAGCCGTCAGGGAAGCTCCAGGCGCGCTCCCGGGCCCACCTCGACGCTGCCGGCGGGGACCTCCAGGGCGTAGCGGACAGGATCGTCGATCGCATAGGAGGGGCACGGCTCCTCCTCACACGGCGTCATCTCCAGCCTGCCCGCCTCACGGCCGTCGCCACCGAAGAAGTAGATGTCGAGGGGGATGAGGGTGTTCCTCATCGTGAACGACACCGACCTCTCGCGCTCGAACTCGAACAGCATCCCGTCGAGGTCGCCGAGGTCTCTCACCTCCATGAGCCCCCGGGAACGCTCTTGGGGGCTGTCTGCCCAGGCGACCAGCAGCGGGGTGCCATCGAGGACCACCCGACGGACCTCGGGGTCGGCCAGATCCCCGGTGGCGACCCCTTCGGGTATCGACCCCAGGGTGGCCGCCGCTCCCGGTGCCGCAGACGCGTCACCGTCCTGGGTCGGTGGCGCGCAGGCCACCGCGGCCAGGACGGTGAAGGCGATCAGGCTCCGGCGGCCGACGGGCGTCCCTCCAGTTCGGCGGCGACCTCCTCGGGAAGGTGATAGGTCTCCTCTTCTCCGGGAAACGACCCCGACCGCACGTCGTCGACATACGCCGATATCGCCGCCACTGCCTTGTCGGCGAAGTTCTCGTAGCGGCGCACGAACTTGGGATAACCCCCGAACCCCAGGCCCAGGAGGTCGGTGTATACGAGAACCTGCCCGTCTGTGTGTGGTCCCGCACCGATTCCGATCGTCGGCACCGACACCGCCTCTGTCACCAGCTTGCCCACGATGTCGGGGACGCCCTCGAGAACCAGGGCGAAGATCCCGGCCGCCTCCAGCTCCTTCGCCTCCTGGATGAGCATCCGTGCCGTCTCCAGCTCGCGTCCCTGCACCCGGTATCCGCCCATGGCATGAACCGACTGGGGGGTGAGACCCAGGTGGCCGAGCACGGGTATCTCGGCTCCGATGAGCGCCTCGACCATCGGCACCCGCTTGGTGCCGCCCTCGATCTTGACCGCCTCGGCGCCGCCCTCACGGACGAGCCGGCCGGCGTTGCGCAACGTGTCCTCGCGGGAGATGTGAAAGCTGAGCCACGGCATATCGACCACGACCAGCGGATCCGGCCGGGCCCGGTTCACGGCGCGGGCGTGCAGCACCATCACGTCGATGTCGACACCGAGCGTGTCATCCATGCCGTGGATCACGTTGGCGACGGAGTCGCCCACAAGGATGATGTCCACGCCGGCCTCGGAGGCGACGCGGGCCGAGGGGTAGTCGTAGGCGGTGACCATGGTGAGCTTGGGCCCACCCTTTTGCGACCGCACGTCGGGGACGGTGACCTTGTCACCCATGTGGACTCCTCTCTCCCCACCACCAGGGGTTGGGGGATGTCGTCTGTCTGGTTGACCGTCGTGATCGGACCTCGGCCGCCACATCGGGTCGCCCGTGTCCGGGAACGGATCCATGCAGTCTAACCGAGCGCTCCGACGTCTCTCGCCGACGGCACAGGACGATGACGTCAGCGGCGGGAGTCTCGCGCCCAGGCGATGTCGTCCGCCTGGGCGGAGGCTCCGCCCGGAGTCTCCACGATGATCGGGCAGTCCACTGCGTTGATCACCGTCGCCATGTCCTCTTCGGGTATCTCCCCTTCCCCGACGTTGGTGTGGCGGTCCCGCCGGGAGTCGAAGGGGTCGCGGGAGTCGTTGAGGTGCACGAGGTCGATCCGGCCGGTGGCTTCCCTGGTCCTCTCGACGAGCTCTTCCATCGGCTCGCCCCCCGCCCAGGCGTGGCAGGTGTCGAGCACATACCCCACCCCGAACTCGCCGATCTCCTCCCACAGCCCGCGCAGCTCGTCGACCCGACGGGCGACGGCCTTGTCGCCTCCGGCGGTGTTCTCGATGAGGATCGGCACCTCGCTGTCGACCTGGTCCAGCGCCTTCCGCCACCGGTCGAAGCCCTCCGATACGTCACCGTCACCGGTGACGTGGCCGCCGTGCACCACCACACCGGCCGCGCCGACTTCAGCGGCGGCGTCGCACGTCTCCTGGAGGATGCGCCGGCTGGGGATCCGCACGCGGTTGTTGTCGGTGCACACGTTGATCAGGTAGGGGGCGTGCACGTACACGGGAATCGGCGCCTTCCTCAAGGTCCCGGCGTCGTCCCGGGGAATCGGCTTCTTCCAGGACTGCGGGTTGGAGAGGAAGATCTGGACGACGTCGGCTCCGCGTTCGTTCGCCTCGGCGAGAGGGTCGGCGGTGGGTACGTGGGCGCCGATGCTCATTCGCGGGGAGGGCTGGCCCGGGCGACGGTGATCGCCTGTTCGGCGATGGCTCGAGCGACCTCGTCGGCGGTGGTGTCCCATTCGGCGGTGTACAAGGCCACGGTCCGTTGCTCGACCCGCCTGCCGGCCCAGGGATTGTCGGGGAGGAGGGTGGGATCTTTCACCTCGACGATGAGGACCTCCATCTCCTCCTCGTCGTCCTCCAGCGTGCCGGCGTCGACGTCGTAGAGCGACGACCAGGGGAGCATGGTGGCGGGACGCAACGGCCCCCCCATCTTGAGGTGGACGCCGTCGTCGTCGGTGCGGACGAGGGGGCTGGGGAAGAACAACTCCTTGAGGCCCCACACGATCACCGCCCCGCCGACGACGAGCAGAGCCCATGCCCAGATCTCGTCTCGGGTCTCGAGGGTCTGAGGGTCCGAATCGAAGATCAGGTCCGTGGCCCATTGGACGATCCGGCGACGCCACAGCACGTCCACCCCCAGGATCACGGCCGGTATCGCCGCCAGCGAGATCAGCCAGGTGCGGAGGGTGGAACGGTGGACGATGAGCGGCTCGATCACCGACGACGCCTGCTCTGTCTCGGCGGGGGCCGTATCCTCGGCGGTCACGGTGCCACTCCCAGGTCGGAGGGCGTGGCGAGGGTCACGTAGGGGATGGATCGGGCCTCCATCAGGCTCTCAACGGTACCGGCGCTCCGGTCGAACAGGGAGACGGTCTGGACGACGCGGAGCCCTTGAGCAGCAGCCACGTCGACGGCCTCCAAGAATGCCGTTCCGGTGGTGGTCGTGTCCTCGAGCACGGTCACGGCGGTCCCCGACCCGACCGGGCCGACCAGGCGGCCCCCGGTCCCGTGGTCCTTGTCGGCTTTGCGGATCGAGAAGGCGTCCAGGCGACCGTCGGACAGGACCGCAGTTGCAACCGCGATGGGGTCGGCGCCCATCGTCATCCCGCCCACCGCCTCCGCCTCGGGGTCCACCACCTCGAGGAGGGCGGCCGCCACCCGCCGTGCCCCCTCCCCCGAGAAGGTGGTCTGGCGGGCATCCATGTACCAGTCGGCCACCTGCCCCGAAGCCAGCGTGAACGGCCCGTCGGTGCGGAGCGAGTGGCTCCGCAGGTGGTCGAGGAGAGAAGCGCGAGCAGGCGTCATCACCCGCCATGCTATCGACACCCCCCTCCCGTTTTCGCGCATCGAATGCGCGCTATAGCGCGCATTC
>CAZTXD010000118.1:0-11514 GCA_964617995.1 uncultured Acidimicrobiaceae bacterium | reverse complement strand
ACTGGCAAGTCCACACTTGCGCGGCTGCTAGGCAGGTACTTCACACATCCCCGGGCGTTCTCGGTTATTGAAGCGAGACGGCAATGGCTGGGCCCGGAGGACGTCGTTGGATACTTCTCACCTTTGGCAAAGAGATACCTGGCCACTTCACATACCGGACAGCTGGTAGCCCTCGACGCAGGCTCAGTGGACGAGCACGAAGGTGATCTGGCACCACCGAGTCCAATACTTCTGATCGAAGAGGCGAATCTTTCTCCAATGGACGGTTACGCACCAGCGCTAATCCACGGGCTGAGTTCCCCTTCGGTCGAGGTCATTAGTTGGGATCTCTATCCGGCTGAACGGACGGATCCGAAACATGCTGAGGTCGACGAATTGGTGATCGATCAACCGCCACGAGTCAACCTATTTCCGTTTCCCAGAGTCTTTGGGACGATCAACATCGATGCTACGGCGGTGGCACCTGCACGAAAGGTCGCCGGTCGCGCTGCGGTAATAATCATGGAAGCCCTTCAGGCACCGACGGCTCAACAGATCCTTAGCTCCGTCGGCTCCGTCCTCGCTGACGACGAGGCAGAGAGTTGGCGAGGAGAGGGGGCGGGCCATTTGCAGGATCCGGCTGTGATCCTCACATCAACCGACGAAGCCGAACTAGAAAAACTGGCCGCAGAGCTGGCAGTTCTCCTCGACGAAGCGCTGTACTCTGACGACTTCGAAGCTACCCAGCGGAACCTCGTCCGATCACTTATCTACATGGCCTATTACGTGCGCGTCGCCGCGGATCTCACGGTTGTGACTGAAGACGACGCTCAAATGGATAAGGAACTCCTGTTGCGTCGAATCGCGGCCGAGAACGCCTTGCTCCATTTCGTACTGCCCACATTGTCTCCCGACGTCTTTAATCACGCCGTTAACAAGCTCGCCACCGCAGAACTCGCTCCCGAATCAAACAATCCGGATGTGTTGGGCGGGATGCTGCGATCCCGGATCGATCGCCTCGCCTCGCGTCTGTCGGAAATGGGAGGTCTAGCCGGCGTCGTCGATTTCTGGACCGCGCTTAGCTAGTGCGTGTACGCGTTCTTGAAGAGTCGTCCCTCAAAGAGATTGCGTGCGGGGAAATCGACGGTCAACCCGTGCTGCCGGCTGACTTCCCACTTGCCAGGTTTGAGAACCAATCCGGCGAACTCAAACTGCTCAGACGGCGCTCCACATTTGGCGTCGGACCCGATGTAGTCACCGGATGGCTGCGGATTCCGTATGTGACGGCCTCCATGGAGGTCGAATCGCTTGCTCTTTGGATTCCGCCGCCTGAGCCTTTCTTGTCCGAGGACATCGAGGTCATGTGGGAAGAAGTGCTCAGAGCACCTTGGGACTTACCCCAGCCGGTGCCCGCCCAAGGATCTCTTGAGACGGACGCAAGCCTGACTCTCCGAAACAGCGGCGTTCGCTTCCAAGCGTTGAAAGGGTTCTGGTCTATTGCGAAGAGACTCCTCGGGAATTGGCCGCAACAAGAGAGTACGACATGGATCTGGAAGGGAATCGACCTTCCAGGAGGACGGGAAGACGAGATGCTAACTCTTCGCCACCCGAGAGCCGCCGCAGGCACCCGGCTCGGTAACACACTCACTCCAGAACGGTCGGCAAGGCTCATTAGCGGCACGAACGACTGGAAACTCAACTCGGTATCCAGCGTCTCTCTCGCTTTGGCGAAACGACTTGAGGCATCCGTAAATACCGAGACAGTCCCACTGATCTCTCATTTGGTAGGTGCAGCAGCGCGGATCGCTGCGATCGCCCGACCAGCTGCCGTGTCGTCGGATCCGCCGATCTCAAGCTGGCCTCACGTCTTGGCTGCCCTTTATCGCCTTGCGCTCCAGGCTCTCGCGGAGGCTGAGACCCTTGCAGTATCCAAGGACGAGGTCCCGCTCTGCGACCTGTGGAGACTCTACGAGTCCTGGGTGACCCTATCGGTCGTAAGGGAGCTTCAATCCCTAATGGGCGATCCAGGACTTACTCAACACGGGAGTCGATCCGACGCGTGGGCCTGGGCCGCCCAATGGGCACTTCCGTCAGGGGGACTACTACGCGTAGCAAGCCAAGAGACCATCGCGGGTCACACATCTGGGAACGGAGCGCAATCGGGAAAACAGCTGTTCTCTGTATCAAGCGTTCTCATTCCAGACGTGCTCATCTCATATATGCCTGCCGATAAGGAGCCCATCGTGATGGTGATCGATGCGAAGAAGAGGAGCGGGAGCAAGTATGAGAGATCGTCTGTTGCTGAGGCCGCAAGCAAGTACCTCTGGGGCGCGCGGGCTCTTGACGGTCACGATGTTCCCGGTTCCGGGCTCTCGTCCGTCGTGCTTGTATCTCCAATACCCGCCGAAGAGATGCTCGATCCAACGTCGTCGCGCATCCAGTCAACGGTTTGGCACCCGAGAACGGAAGTCAGGCTCCCGGTCTCCGATTGGCTTAAGTCCCTCGGTGTTCCAGACGCCCAATAGCCTTCCGAAGGGCCCACTCCGCCAGAGGCGGTGGAATCGCATTCCCATAAAGGACGTAACGCTTCGCGTGGGGAACGCTCTCACCAACATGATCGTCAGGAAACCCTTGAAGACGAGCATACTCGACCGGAGTTAGTCGTCGGTATCTGCCGTCAATCATGAACCGCTCATAGTGTCTGCTGGTGGAAGAGGTGAGCGTCGGAGCAACGCCATTGACGCCGAAGACCGTGTATCCCATTCTTCGGCCGCCCTCTTGATTCCAGAGGACCTCCACACCATCGATGAACTCGTGAACCCGCTTAGATGAGCCGATACGCTCTCGGGTCGAGTCTGTGAAGTCGTACCGATCGGCGACCTTCCGCTCAAGCACCGTCGACAGCGGTTGAACGCTTTGGCTCTCACCCGAATTCATATCGGCTGCCGTGTAACGGCCACCATGGGCAAAACCCCATGAGGGAAAGGAAGTAGTCTTCGCCAATAGGTTTCCCGACTCAGCAGATGAGCCTGCTCCAAAGTCCGACCACTCTTCGCGCTCCTCCTGGGGGCGCCACCCGACCAGGATCACCCTGGAACGATTCTGTGGCAGACCGAAATCCGTAGCGTTAATAACATTCCACTCCACGGCATAGTCAAGGTCGTTGAGACGCTGAAGGAGCTGACCAAAAAATCTGCCGTACGCTATTGAAAGTAGCGACCGGACATTCTCCAGAACAAACACGGGCGGATTCCTGAATTTCAGGATCTGACAGATCGCATCGAATGTGTCGACTCTTTCATCTGCTGTTCCGGCTTTCTTTCCCGCATAGCTGAATGGTTGACATGGAAATCCGGCAGTCAGGATCTCATGCTCTGGAACCTGATCCACGAGGTCCAAGATATCGCCGCCGATGAGGCTTCCATTACCGAAAGCTCCGGCGTAGACATTCAACGCAACGGGATCGATGTCGTTCGCCCAGACAGTTTCCAAACCCAAGGAATCGGCCGCAATCCGGAATCCTCCGATCCCAGCGAAGAGCTCAACAGCCCGGATCGGCCCCAGATCAGACATCTTTGGGCGCGCCTTCAGCGATCCGATCGGCGTGCTGCTCGAGAGCGGAGAGCATCCCTTTTGGGAAGCGAAGGCTGCTGCGATGGGCCCTAGAGAGAAAGCCTCTGCTCGCCCGCTCCGAAAGCGGCTTGAGCGGCTGCTGAAGGAAGCCCCGTAGGTCGAGCTCAGGTGCCTCAAGAGGTCGCATTCCGACGTTGACTCGAAAGACCTCGCCTGAGTTTCCGGCAGCTGCCTTAGGCCAGCTCTTCAGCTGATCGATCGGATCGTATTCGACTACTGGCGCGCCCGGCTCAGTCAACCGACGACCGACCCATTCCGCCATAGGGACGCACACGGCATTCCCGATCAGCCGGTACCGAGAGTTCCTTCGGCCGCTCTCGACGCCATCTGCTGATTTGGTCCATCCTGCAGGGAAACCTTGCAGTCTCTCGAGATCATGAAGCTGGGGCGTCCCGAATTCGCCGGTCTCAGGAATCCAAACGCATGGGGCAGAGGGGATACCCACAGAAGAGCCCCCCTTGATGGTCGGGACAGCATCTCTTACCCAGCCAAGACCTCGCAGACCCTCGGTCCAGTAGAAACCGTGCGCGATCTGCGGGTCCACGTCCCCGACGCGGTCGTGTCCCTTGGATGGATCATCGGCGTCGTCGGCGAATAGAACAGCACCTGGATCTCGCTCGCGTGAAGCGAGGAACAGTACGCGCTGCCTTCGCTGGGGCATCCCAAACGCCCGAGCATCGACAACTCTGTATGCCCACCGGTATCCAAGCCCTTCAAACTCGCTGACAAGCATCTTCATGGCTTGGCCCTTGTCGAGTCTCAGCATGTAGGAAACGTTCTCGATGAGCACCGACTCCGGAGGATGTTTGCGCTGTTCACAAAGTCTGAAAACGTGCTCGACGAGCGACGAGTTTGCGCCTTCAATTCCCGACTTCCGGCCAGCCTGAGACAGGTCTTGACAAGGGAATCCGGCCGTTAGGAGGTCGACCTCCGGCACGGACTTGAGCTCCCGAACATCCTCGTGAACCGGAAGACCGAACTGATGCTCCAGGACGGCCTTCGCGTGCGGATCAATCTCACAGAAGAGATCTGCTTCGAACCCGTGTCGTTCAAGCCCGGACTCGATACCACCTATTCCTGCGAAGAGCGCTGCGACCGATAGTGCCATGTCAGATATTCCCTCCGAGGATCCTAGTCGTGTAATTACAAGTCTGTAATCCTCGATCGGACGATATGAGGGCGCCCTGACAGATTCTGATGAAGGAAGGCCTAGATGGCCGAACGAGCCGTCACCAGTTCCTGGATGCGTTTTGCGGCTTTCTCGGGGGAGTCGTGTTCCCAGACGCGCACGACCAGCCAACCCTCCGCTGTCAGTCTTCGATTGGTATCTCGGTCTCGCTCCTCATTGGCTGACAGCTTGTTCACCCAGAACTCGGAGTTGGATCTGGGTACGCTGCCGTGAACCGGGCACCGGTGCCAGAAACAACCGTCGACAAATACCGCGACACGAGCACTCTTGAACACGATGTCTACCTCTCGACGTAGTCCGTCTACCAGGTTCTGATGAAGCCGGTAGCGCAGACCTCGCTTGTGTAGTGCGGACCTGAGCTTGAGTTCTGTTCCGGTATCCCGACTTCGCTGCCGCGTCATGCGTTCAAGGGCGCTCTGGGACGATGCGGGCGGGAATTGCATAGCCAGTAGCGTACGACGGCCACTCGGCAGCCACAGCTGAGGACGTTTGGGTTGAGACCATCGAATGAGCGCAAAGCGGCTGGTACAACTCCTCCCAGTGCAAGACTTGCCAAGTGGCACTGAGTCTCCATGAGGCAATGGTCCTTCTTCTTGAGGAGAGGGACCGACAATGGGTCGAAATCAAGTACCTTGGTGAGGAACTTCGCGAGCGCGACCTCTATCGCATGAGGGATGGCCGAAGGGTGGAACCGGGTCACGTGAGTGCTCGGGCTGCCCACTACACCCACATCTTTGAAAGAGACGGCCCTCTGATCCGCCTGCGTTTCGGCTTTGACTACTCGCCACCTAGGAACGACAGCGGTTTCCAGTCCGTGATCGGGCGGATAGAACGCCTCAGGGACGGCAAAGTCATGGCGATCGAAACACGGGTATCCGATAGCGCTCCAATCCCCAACGGACAGTCAAGACATGACTATGCGCTGGTTCTTACTCGGGAGAGGGCGCGCCGAATCGTCTCCGCGGGTGGGTTTGACCCCGACAGGCGCGAGATTGCAGTCCTCACTGCCACTGGGTGGGAACGCTCATCCGAAACGAATCGGAGCCGCTAGAAGATTCGCCGAGCGGCTCCGAGACCTCTGAGTCCATCCGACAAGGCCGCCAGACGAACCGGGCATTTGTGTCACACGGGCCCGATACGTTTCATGAGATAGACGGCGGCCCCGGCGACGCGGGAACGTCCCGGGGCCTGGACGACACCTAGCTAGGAGGTGACGCCATGGCTCAGCTTATTGCTGACTCTGGTTGTGATCGCATGGGGAGCGATCGCTGATGCAGGGGCACATCCACAAACGCGTGCGCACCTGCAAGAACGGTCGGAAGTCGACGCTTTGGTACGTGGTGGTCGACATGCCACGTGGAGCCGAAGGCGAACGCCGGCAGAAATGGCACGGCGGGTTTCAGACCAAGAAGGCGGCGGAGGCGGTGCGGGCCCGTCTCGTCCACGAGCTGACCACCGGGTTCTATGTGGAGCCGTCCCGGATGCTGCTCAGCGAGTGGCTGGTCGATCACTGGCTGCCGGTGCACAAGACTCGGGTGAAGAAGACGACATACCGGGCGTATCGGTCGGCGATCGTCCATCACGTCAACCCGAGACTCGGTGGAGTGGCTATCGGCAAGCTCACTGCTCAGATGCTCAACGGGCTCTACCAGCAGCTGCTGGCCGACGGACGTTGCGACGGAGAAGGCGGGCTGGCTCCGGCGACGGTGAGCAACATCCACGTGGTGCTGCGGAAGGCGTTGGCCGACGCCGAGGACGCCGGGTTGATTCCACGCAACCCGGCGGACAAGGCCAAGCCACCACGACCGAAATCTCAGGGCGGCGAGCTCCGTTACTGGACACCCGGCGAGCTTCGGGAGTTCCTTGAGTTGGTCGAGGGTCATCGTCTCGAAGCGGCATTTCATCTCCTGGCCATGACGGGGGCCCGTCGTGGCGAGGTCGCCGGGTTGCGATGGGTCGACGTCGACCTCGACGTTGCTCGGATCACCATCCGACAGGCGTTGTTGAACGGAGACGGCAAGGTGTACGTTTCGAGCCCGAAGAGTTACCGGGGCCGGACCGTCGACCTCGACCAGGCGACGGTGGACAAGCTCCGGGAGCATCGTGAGCGCCAGCTGTTGGAGAAGGCAGCGACACGTCGTTGGGAGGACAGCGGGTATGTGTTCACCAGGGAGGACGGCTCACCGCTGAATCCGTCGACGTTGACCCGGGCGTTCCGATGGATCGTCGACCGTTCGGGGCTGCCCCGTATCCGGCTACACGATCTGCGCCACACGCATGCCTCAATTGCGGTGAAGGCGGGTGTTCCCATCGGTGTCGTGAGTGAGCGGCTGGGTCATGCCTCGCCGGAGTTCACCCTCCATCGGTATTCGCATGTGATGCCAGGGATGCAGCGGGAAGCGGCGGACACCATCGCCAGGGCGGACAGGTTCGACGCGGCGTGATCGGGTTGGTCCGTCGTGCGCTCGGTTGGTTGCGTACGGTTCCGGCCGGTGGAGAGACAGGATCTGATCCGGGCAGTTGCCTTCGGCTATGTCGACCAGCTGAGCGATCATGGTGAGCGCCCCGTGGCGTGGGCCGCGCTGTCCGGCTTCACGTTCGAAGGTGAGCGGGTGCCGCTGGTAAGCCAGCAGGGCATCTTCAAGCCAGGCCGTCCTCGATCTCCCCATCTCGATAAGGACTACATATCGGGCTCCCGGAGAGGAACGTCCCTATGAGGACGAGGTGGATGAGAACGGCTATCTCCTCTACCGGTATCGGGGTACGGATCCACAACATCATGAGAACCGGTGGCTGCGGCAGGTGCGGGACCGTGCCCTCCCGCTGTTGTATCTCGCCGGTGTGGCGAAGGGTCGTTACCTGCCGTCGGCGGCCGCCATCATCGAGGACCATCCGGAGTCGTTGACGTTTGGCGTCCAGCTGATGCCCATCGACGCCGCTGCGATCGGGACCGTCAACGCCGTTGTCCTCGACCGGCGACACGACGTCACTATCTGGCGTTGGTGCAGCGACGAACCGGCCAGGCACGGTTTCGGGAGACGGTCCTCGACGCATACGCCTCCAGATGCACCCTCTGTCGGCTACGGCATCGGGAGTTGTTGGATGCCGCCCACATCGTCTCCTATGCCGAGGGCGGGACCCATCAGGTCACCAACGGGTTGGCCTTCTGCAAGATCCACCATGCCGCCTACGACTCCGACATCGTGGGGGTGCGACCCGACGGGGTGGCGCAGGTGCGACGTGACGTGTTGGAGGAGACCGACGGGCCGATGTTGCGACACGGGTGCAGGAGGTGCAGGGGGCGAGGCTGTGGTTGCCACAGCGCCGGCGTTGCGGCCGTCGGTGGAGGGGGTGGAGCGGCGGTGGGAGCGGTTTCGGGCGGCGGGGTGAACGGCCGTCTCTGGCCGAAAAACGCCGCTTATCGCTGGAGGGCTCTTATCGCACATTCTGCGCTTCAACTCGCCGTTCGAGCTCCTCGATACGCGCAGATTTCGTGTCGATCCGCGCAGCGTGATCACTCACGTCATAAATGAGTGACTCCAAGGCCCGCAACACACCCTCCTTGAGGACGCCGTGGTCTACGGCACCCCGAATTCCTGTCTCTAGGTCCGGTCTAATTGGGTGGGTCGGATACACATATACCCCTACCTGCCAGGCGAAACCTACCGAAGGGCGGGGGGCTTATGGCTGGCATCGTGGACGGGCTTGGCCCCCTACATGGCCTCAATCTCGTCCAAAACAGCGATCACCTCACCGTCAATCTCGTCAGGCAGAAGCCCCGAAGCCAGCGAATGGACCGAGACCGCCTTCCCGTCCACTTTTTGAATTCTCCGATTGAGTCCTCGCAGCAGGTCCTTGCCTGAGACGATTCCGACACGTAGCTCCCGAGACGCCCAGTTCTTCTCGATGTGATCGATAACGTCTGCCGCGATGGTCTTGATGTCACTCTTGCGAGCGCCTCGGTACTCGCTCCAGTACTTGATACCGTCAGCAACGGTGTCTTTCTTCAGATCCTCGCACACGTCATCCACCATCGATTCGATGTCCGAGACAGCCACCCCCGACAAGCGAGAGATTGCTTCAGGAACGACCAGATAGTTTTCCAGCTCATAGCGTTTCCACACGTGATGCCGAAGTCCAGCCTTGCCCAAGGCCCTCGTTACCGAGGACACCTCGGCTGGCGACCTTACGTCTCGGTCGAGTACAACAAATGCCGTTACGGCGCCCTCGAGCAGCTCATCCGCAAGCCAGGAGAATCCTTCAAGCTTCGGCCAATTGTCGAGTCCTTCGAGTTTGAGCACACCAAGCCCTCCGCGTTCCGTCGAAAGACGATTTCGGCTGAGGGTCGCACCCAACCGACGCAGGACTTTCGTGTCTTCTCCTTCGACGACCACTACCGCCTCCCTTCGGAGAACTTGAGCGAGTCGCAGGCTCACGCCCGATCCCAAGGCAGTGCGGAGATCATCCAGAACCTCATCCGACGGGGCCCTAACAGCCCGTCGACGAGTCCTATCGACCCACGTGACTCCATCGGTTGGGCTCTCAAGGAGTATCTCCGGAGAATGAGTGGCGAGGATGACCTGACGGGGCGACGACTCCAGGAGCCTTACAACTCGACGCTGTAGATCTGGGTGCAGAAACACGTCTGGCTCATCCAGAACGAGTGTCGATGCATCCTCAGAAAGATAAATGTGCAGCAGCACCTGCAGAAAAACCTGGAGTCCATCTCCGGCCCACGCAAGCTCCTTGGGGCCACGGCCTTCCGAGTAGTAGACGTCGATCTCAGGCCCTTTTTTCCCTGGCCTCGTTCTTGGATGTTCAAGTTCGATATCTGGCGGTAGCCATTCATGTGCGAATTGGTAAAACGAGTCGAGACGTGTCGTCCCATCGTCCTCGTAGCTATTGCTCAGAATGAGTAGATGATTTCGGAAATGACGGGTCGCAAGTCGAGTCGTGCGATTCTGCAGCACGTAGTCTTCCGTGAGAACGGGCTCGTTCTGCTCGATCGGGCCAAGGACAGGAATGATGTATGGAGCTGGGTAGTTCTCGCGGATGTAGCGCAGAGACGTCACGGGTACATCACTCCCGGCTGCTACATAAAAGAATGGCTCGTTGTCCGTTTCGTCGGGCGGCCAAACGGCGCGTAGGACATGATTACCGGCTAGCCGCAACTCGATCCAGGTCTCGTCCTGATGAAACTCGTGTCGGAGATTCTCTGATTGAGTGAGGACAGAATCAGTCGAGATGGTGTGAGACGGAAATAGACCATTCCGATGCGTCATCGGTGTAGGACCGCGCCTTCTTCCTGCCAATCTGAGCATAGAAGCAGCGGCTCTGAGACCCTCGATGATCGTCGACTTTCCAGCGTTGTTTGGTCCAATGAGCACTGAGAAGTCTCCGAATCCGACTGTGAAGTCCTCGAATCCCTTGAAGTTTCTTAGTCGGAGATGCTGAACGCGGGCCATTGAGTTTCATTATCGCCCTGAGGCTGCGTGGGTTGGATGAATAAGTGAGATTGTCGGTCGTTCGAGCCGCGAAACATACGAAGCCTCAAGCTCCGCTCTAGTCCAGGCCAGATTCCATCATGGTGCCCGAACGTTGTGGAAGGAGACCGAAGCTCGTCTCGCGTAGGGAGAACACGGGGAGGTATCCGCCCACGATCGCCGGGATCGCGACCGTGGCCGGAGCTGGTGGGCAGGTCGGAAAGATACGGGCGGCGGGTAATGCGCAATCACCAGACATCAGACGACGAGAGTCGATAGGTTGATTTCCCCGACCACGGAGGACCCTGTGAAAGTTGGCGACAACTTTGAAGGCCTTGGCGCGAGCAAGGAGCTATTCGAGTCTGACTCCACGGGAGTAACTCTCTTAAATTCGTGGGAAGAGGCGCTATCGGAGTTCACCTCTCGTGGCTGGACGATTGAGCCGAGGGTGCTGTGGCTCACCGGATACGCGGCCGGGAGCGCAAGAGCGGCAGTCTCCTTTACGGAGCGAGAGTCAGCAGATGATCTCACCGAAGCTGCGGACGGGATTAGAACTTTCGTGTCGGCTATGGCACGAGACGTCGAGTCACGGGATCAGACAGTCGTGGATGTCGAGGCGTTCACAGCCGCCCTCGGTCTATGTCCCGTTTGGCCGATTTGCTAGGAGGGTCTGTTGGCATTTGATCCGGTCGAGAAATCCTTTGACTTCGCACAGGAAACCGTCAAGCAACTCATCGCCCTCTCAACAGGTGTAGTGGCGCTCACTGTCACGTTCTCAGAGGACGTACTTGGCGACAAAGCCGCCGAAGTGGCCGACACGCTAACCCGGAGCTGGATCGCCTTCTTGGTTTCAATCGTGTTTGGCGTATGGTCCTTGATGGCGTTAACGGGTTCGCTCGGAGCAAAGGATTCTCCTGAGATATACGGCTGGGGTGTCCGGTTACCGGCGATTCTTCAGATCCTCGCCTTCGCCATTGGAATGGTTCTCACGATCAAGGTAGGTGCCTCCGCTCTGTAGGCAGTAGGTACCTGCACGTTAGGCTCGGTTTGACTTCCGTTTGATCTCCCCGCACCACCACCCAAAATACCCAACAGCCGCAGCCCCCTCCCCCAGCCACCGCACCTGGTTCCCAACAGGATGCGTGCCCACCGGATTGCAGAATCATGTGGCCGATATCGATGAGGCCCTGAGACTCCACCTCTCGCTGTGATCTCTCACAGCCGTACCAG